>NZ_LPNP01000060.1:0-297177 GCF_019266045.1 Rhodococcus sp. MH15 | reverse complement strand
CGGTGTGTCACAGGGTTGGTCCTTCTTGGTCGAGAACGGCTATTTCGCAATTCCCATTCTCGCGCCGAGGACCAGCCCGTCTACTTCAGTCCCGCGTCAGCAACGTCCGTACCCGCAACAACTAGACAGCATCTACCGCACATACCGCAGGAAACCGCTCCCATTCGTCGAAGCCGCACTTAGACGCGCAGGTCGAGGAAGCTTCTCACAAGCAGGAATTGAACGATTCGCCGACTACATTTCAAGAGGAGACCGACCGATTCTCACCACATAGCGGCCGCTCGTGATGAGGCCGAAGACCGAAGCGCTTCCACCGGCTACCTGTTCGACGACCTAAATTGGTCAGTGCCAACTAGGTACAGGTCCATCGTGGTCAACATCAACATCAAGAGACAGCGCCCGCCCGCGTCCGAGATCGGTAGCTTGCCTCACCGTGGCAAGGGCACTCGAGCCAGCAGACGTATTCGATCAAACGGAGTTGAGGAGGCTGATTCAGCAGATGCACATTAATCGACCTCTGTGTGAATTCTGCTCACGGTGCACACTCGCGTGATCAAACCAGTCGGCGCTGTGACATTCGGTTGCTGATCCTATTCGGGGCGGCCTCGACCGACTATTTGAGACCTGTCAAACATAAGCTCCCCTTCCTGGCCAGGTAGGGGAGCTTATGTTTGTGACCACCGCACGATCCACGCATCTGCTGATATGCAGGTTTCAGGCAGAGCTGAAAATGTCATCCACATGCGGTCGGCCGATCTTCTCTACAAGTCGGGAGCGGTTAGTGGCCCTGCGCCTTCTAATGAGAAGGGGATCGTGGAACCGTTCGCCATCGCCACGATCATGTTGACGATAACAAAGAGGACGTTATCCATTTGAATTCACCTCCTCGCTCCGTCTAGGGCCCGGCAAGATTCGCTACTGCATACAGGGCAGATGTCCTGCTGTCGAAATTGGGACCTGCAATGTAAGCGGGCGAGCCTGGACCGAATGAGGTGACTGTCCTGATATATCCGAGGCGATTCGAGGAGTTGTAGTCCACCAACCAAGGTCCACCAGAAGCACCTGCGCCAAAGTTGCCCGGTTTGGGAGTTGCGTGAGAAGCCGTAGCTCCGAACGTCATAACCAGGGAAGGCGCTGCGATGCTTGCGGGGAATAAGGTTTCGACTCTGGACACTTACGGCCTTCTATCGAATTGGGGCCAATCTGCCGGTTTCTAAAGATCGTCGGGAAGGTAGCACGACGCTAATGTGACAGTCCTCGAAACTGGGGTATTTCTTCGAGCTTTATCCGGCTCTCCGGATCCGTGCAGAGCGATGGTCGTACATTGGCACTTACGGTTAGGGCGTCCGATACTGAGGAAGAATACGTACTTGATTCATTTCGAAGGTGATTTTTGACGAACTTGGGTATTTTCACAGTTGTGATTGTGAGAAGATCTGCATTCTTGCATGAGTTGTGGTCCCCGGTGTCCGGGTGCGCTACGGCAGATCGGTTTCAAAAACTTCAACTGATAAGCGCGCGGAGTCCGAGCGGAGACAGTTTCCAACCCCATCGGTTGGTAGTCGCGCTCGAATCACTGATGGACGGCAAACGAACCGAGGTACCGGCGACCATCGGCTTCGAGGTCGACAGCACTCTCCTGACAGTGCGCGCAATGGACACCGATTCAGGCCGGGGGACGACCAGTCGGACTGCATCGATGAACTGCAGAATTCCGAGACGCGGTCCTCTAGCACCCCCATTTTCGTTGGATTCACATTGACTGATCACTGAATGGAGGGGGTTGTGTACCTGCCGTGTACCTGTCACAGGATTGGGTCCCAAACAAGCGAAGTTCGACTGCCCCAAAAGGGCTCTGAACTGCGGAGAATCTGTGGAGCCGATGACGGGAATCGAACCCGCGTATTCAGCTTGGGAAGCTGATGTTCTACCATTGAACTACATCGGCGTCGCAGCCGACCGGACGTGTTTTCACCGCCGATCAACGTGCTTTCCGAACATTATCAGACGAGCTTTCAAGCAGCGGTGTCCCCGGCCGCCATTGATCAACACAGGCGTGTCGAAGTCGGCGCCTTCGGTAAATGATTTGCCCAAAATTTGTGCGCAGGAACACCTTTCGGGATGGAGAACTTGAGATAGGTGAGGCTGGGCTCTCCCGTGGGAGTCCAGAACCCGCGCATCGTGTTCGGTAACCACAGTGTGATCGCCCCGGCGATGGGCCGGCACTGCCCGCAGAACCGGTAGCCTCTACCTGTGCTGCTCTCCGATCGTGACATCCGTGCCGAAATCTCCGTTGGACGTCTGGGTATCGACCCTTTCGACGACTCCATGGTGCAACCGTCGAGCGTCGACGTGCGCCTGGACGGTCTGTTTCGGGTTTTCAACAACACGCGGTACACGCACATCGACCCGGCACTTCGCCAGGACGAGTTGACCAGCCTGGTCGAACCGGCAGAGGGCGAGCCGTTTGTGCTTCATCCCGGCGAGTTCGTTCTCGGTTCGACTCTCGAAGTGTGCTCACTGCCGAACGACCTCGCCGGCCGTCTCGAAGGTAAGTCGAGCCTCGGGCGCCTGGGCCTTTTGACGCACTCCACCGCCGGTTTCATCGACCCGGGTTTCAGCGGCCACATCACACTGGAGCTGTCCAACGTCGCAAACCTGCCGATCACGCTCTGGCCGGGAATGAAGATCGGACAGCTCTGCCTGCTCAAGCTCTCGAGCGCTGCAGAGTTCCCCTACGGAAGCTCCGAGGCCGGATCCAAATACCAGGGCCAGCGCGGCCCGACACCGTCGAAGGCGTACCTGAACTTCAACCGCGGCTGAACGAACGAACTTCGGGGGGAGTCGCATGATCGGAATTTTCTACGGTCTGGTTTTCATGAACTTGTTGTTCGTGACCAGCACCGTGTGTTTGATGAAGCCGTCCAAAGCCAGTGTTGTTGTGACCGTCTGTGCAGGGGTGGCGTGGCTGTTCTTCAATGGACCGCTGGAAGGTCAGGTCTTGTGGTCGTTGAACAGAGAACACGGTCTGACGGTCTCGGATCTGATGTCGCTTGTTGCCTTCGGCATCGCCGCTCGTGGTTGGAATCAGGTTCGCAAAGCCCGTGAAACTGTCGACGCAGATCGTTTCTGACCTGCGCGCTCACCTGGATTGACCGCCACGATTCGGACAGATGTTTCGACCTGGAGCACAACAGTCGTCGAATCGGGCACAATTACTGGTTATGTGGTGGATTGTCGGAGGCGTACTACTCGTATGGGTCGTGTGTTCCATTCCGATTGCCATCCTGGTGGGGCGGGGTATCGCGCGTCGGGACCGCGCGGAATTCGACGGGCGAAATCAACAGTGGGCCGACGAGGTTGTCAGGTCGATCGAGAAGCAATCGGAGCAGGACAATGCCGATCGGCGTAAGCCACCACTGATAAGCTGACCAGCTGGACTTTTCCGGAGGTGAGTGGGCATGGAACTTCCATCCGATACTCCCGACGACGTCGTGGCCGCGGCCGCCGGCGGACCAAGGGTTCCGCAGTTCGATCCCACAGTGGGGATTCCGGTAGTTCCGCCAGGGGGAGATGCTCCCCACCGGTTGGTGGTCATCGGCGATTCGCTGTCTCAGGGATTCCAGAGCGGGGCGATCTTCAATACCGATCTGTCGTATCCGGCGATCATTGCTTACCAGCTGGGCCGGCTCGACCAGTTCCGCTTTCCCCGTTACGGCGGCCCGGGCGGGCTTCCGCTCAACATCGAACTGTTGCTCCGCACCCTCGAGGAGCGCTTCGGCCCACGGCTCGACCTCTGGGAGGTGCCGCTCGCACTCTTTGCTGCGCGCGCGTTCATGGATCAGGTAGAGGACTATTGGGAACGCGGACCGGGCAGCGAAGCGCCGACATTCTCGACAATCAACCACAACCTCTCGGTGTACGGGTGGGATCTTCGTGACGCTCTGACCAAGACGGCGCAGGGCTGCGAGGATGCTCTTCACCAACCGCACGACGATTTGATCAGCCAGATCGTCGAGAACAACGGCGAGCGCGCCGCACTGCGAGTTCTGCCGCGAGGCTCCGACGCCGAGAAGCGTATGACCGCGTTCGACGCAGCAGCGGAGTTGGGCAAGGAAGGCATCGAAACTCTGATCGTCTTCCTCGGTGCCAACAACGCGCTCCGCACCGTCACCGAACTTCGAGTCGAGTGGAGCGGCAACAACTTCCGTGATCCGGGCGGCAAGCGCGACTACACGGTGTGGCGGCCTGAGCACTTCGCGTCGGAGTACGCCGAGGTGCTGGCCGCGATCCGCAAGATCAACGCCCAGCACGTCATCCTCTGCACCGTCCCACACGTGACCATCGCACCGATCGCCCACGGGCTCGGGGGGAAGATCGAAATCGGATCCCGCTACTTCCCGTACTACGCACGACCGTGGGTGCGCGACACCGACTTCGACCCACAACGCGATCAGCACATCACCGGCGCGCAGGCGTGGGCCGTCGACACCGCAATCGACATGTACAACGACGGAATCGAGCAAGCCGTCGCGAATGCCCGTCGGGTGGGGAAGGACTGGTACCTCTGCGATATTGCCGGGTTGCTCGAGCGCGTGGCCTCACGGCGCTACGTCACCGACGTCAATGCGCGGCCGTCATGGTGGACGCCGTACCCCCTTCCCAAGGCGCTGACCGACTTGCAACCCGTGCCGGACTCGCTGTTCCTCTCCGCCGACGGTCGCGGCGGCCGCGCTTCGGGCGGCCTCTTCTCGCTCGACGGCGTTCATCCCACGACAGTCGCGTACGGGGTGATGGCGCAAGAACTGGCGAACATCATGGTCACGGCAGGGGTCCAGTTCGACCGCGCTCAGATCGATTTCGACCGACTCGTCCGACGCGACACCTTGGTGCGCACTCCGCCGCAGAATCTCGATTCCACGCTCGGCGTCATCGGCTGGGCCGACGAGCATCTCGGCTTTGCCAAACGTGTGTTCGGCCTCTGACTTTCAGCTTGCCTTCGACATCGTCGGTGCAACGATGCGTTCCGCGTACTCCCGCAGCAGTGCCACCAGGTCTGCGTCGTCGACGGAAAGTCTGCCGGTCGGACCTATCGCAGCCAAGGCGCCGACGACACACCTTTCCGCGTCGTGGATCGGGACGGCGACGGCGGAGCGTCCGACACGAATCTCGTCGACCTCACGGGCGGCCTCACCGCGCCGGATCCGCGAGAGCTCGAGTTCCAACGCGTCGCCGTCAGTGATGGTGTGTGCGGTGACCTTTCGCAGTGGGGCCTCGGCCAATTCGGGTCGGTTGGCGAGGAGCAGCTTCCCGATAGCCGACGCGTGAACGGCTGTGACCAGTGTCCGTTCACCACTGAGTTCGTGGTCGGGATCGCGATCGACGAGCCGAATTCTGTTTTCTGCAAACGACGCGAGGTAGACGCCGAACCGTAGCTGTTCGCGGAGTTCTTCGAGGAGCACCGAATTGTCGATGGGTGTGGGTTCGGCGGCAGCCCCGGCTAATTCACGGGTGCGTCGGCCTAGTGCGAAGCCGGAGAGGTCGGCGATCCGAACCAGGTAACCGTCGGCGACAAGGATGTTGAGTAACCGATACGCAGTGGCAGGTGGGATGTCGGCCAGGGCGGCAATGTCCTTGGCGGTGGCTCCCGATCCGAGCCTGGCCGCCGACTCGAGGAGGGCAAGGGCGCGCTGAACCGCTCGGGGTTCGTGCCCACCGAGGTCGCGTGGTCGGCCCACCATCAGCGGGCGCCGGCAGTCGGCTCGCCCACCAGCACGATGTTTCCGGCTGCGTCGGTGGCGAACACCCCAGCTCCTGGTAGTACGTCCTCGGTTTCGGGACTGTCGAAAGCTCCGACGTGCAGCAGACTTTTGGGGCTTCGGCGTCGCAGGTAGAACTGCCAGAGTGTGCCCGAAGTCAGGATCACGAGCACGGCGATCGGTGCAACGTACGCGTGGTCGATCGTGTTGGCATAAACCAGGTAACCGAGGACTATCGCTCCGGCACCACTGCCACACGACGCGGCCGCGAGAACGCCGGGAGTGTGCTCGCCGATCCGTGTCAGGAAGACAACGGATGCGATAGCCGTCAGTGCATAGGCCACGATGACGGCGCCGCGAACAGTCAGTCGAACGTCGTCGAAGATTTCTCCGCGCCCGAGAACGGCAAAGGTTCCGCCGCCCAGCAGGACGGTGCAGACCACGGTAGTCAATGCGAAGTAGGGCGTACGGAAGGCACTGTGAACCGAGGCGAACCGGCGGGGGAGTAGGCGCTCGACACCGAACGAATAGACCAGGCGTGACGCAGCATTGGACGACGCCATCGAGGACGCCAGCCACGAGCACCCCAGACCGACGTTGAGCGCGATCACGACACCGGGGCTCACGCCCGTCGCCGTTCCGTGGAGATAGGCGTTGACGAGGGTGTCACTGCGCCCGGACCAAGCGGCCCAGCCCGCGAAGATGAAGAGCGATCCACAGATGATCGGAGTGAGAAGGACTGTGCGGGTGACGGTTACCAGCGGACGACGGGCCTCGGGGCCGAAGAAGGCCGCGCTCTCGAATCCGGCGAGAGCGAACACGGCAGCCAGGGCGGTGAGTAACAACCCGTGGCCGGAGGTGGGTGGAACGATCTGTGCTTGTTGACTTCCGGAACCGCCCAGGATCATGAGCCCGACGATGAACAGAAGTGAACAGCTTTCGACGACGAGGATCGCGAGCGCGGCAAATCTGACACTTCGCACGAGAGCGCCGAGAATCAGCAAGGCTATCCCCAGATAGAGCGCGATGACGTGAAAAGTCTTGTCCACGTGCACACCCGCGAAGCCGAGCAATGCGATTGCGGCCTGTCCGCCGTGATAGAGCGTCATCACCGCGCTGCCGACGTACTTGACCAGCATGGCGATGCCGGTGGTCAATGCTGCCCGGGTGCCCAGGCCACGAAAGACGAAGCTGTGCAGTCCGCCCGACGCCGCCATTCGGCGAGTGAACTGCGAAACGCAGAAGGCTATGAGCGTCACCAGCACGGTGGCGGAGATGATGGTGATCATCCCGCTCAACAACCGGCCGTGTGTCAGCATGGTGACGGGCAGAACCACCATCGACACAGCGGGAGCAGTGGTCGCTACCGACTGGGCCAGCACCTCGGCACCGGAGAGTTGCCGACGGCCCAACGCCCGCAGCGGTGATCGCGCCGGGGGCTGCTTCTCGCGCGTGGTGAAGGACCGCGCGATGGCTTCGGTGAGAGCGGACATGTCGCGTCACGCTAGTCCGGTTCTGTAACGCCGATATTGCGGACATGCTTCCGCTGATCGCACTCGGGTGAGAGAGCAAGATGCGAACGCTCGCACGTTTCTCACTCGGTCCCCACCGACTGTTTCCTGCGCGTCAAGTTCCGGACCCAACGCTCCTGAAGTCTGTGTTCAACACCAACCACCCGGGTCACCGGGAGCACACTGGGGAGCTCGAATGCCATACACACGTAGATCTTTCATGCGCAGCCTGGGAATCACCGGCGGCGCCGGCCTGGCACTCGGTGCTATGTCGTCCATCGGCCTGGCGCCGGCAGTGGCGTCGACGCCGAGGCGATTTCAGGCACCTGCTGCGGGTGACCTGATCGGAAAGGTCAAGGGAAATCACTCCGTCGTGATCCTCGGCGGCGGACCGTCCGGGCTGTGCTCTGCCTACGAACTGCAGAAGGCCGGATACAAGGTCACCGTCCTCGAAGCACGCAACCGCCCGGGTGGTCGGGTGTGGTCGATCCGCAACGGCACCGAAGAAACCGACCTGAACGGTGAGACACAGACCTGTTCGTTCTCCGAGGGGCACTTCTACAACCTCGGTGCGACGCGTATTCCGCAAAATCACAACACCATCGACTACTGCCGCGAACTGGGCGTCGAACTGCAGATGTTCGGAAACCAGAATGCGAACACCTTCGTCAACTACACCGGCAACAAGCCGCTGGCGAATCAGTCGATCACCTACCGAGCAGCCAAAGCCGACACCTACGGATACATGTCCGAGCTGCTGCAGAAGGCCACCAATCAGGGCGCTCTCGACCAGGTCTTGAGCAAGGAAGACAAAGAAGCACTCTCGTCCTTCCTCACCGACTTCGGCGATCTCTCCAGCGACGGCCGCTATGTCGGATCCTCGCGTCGAGGGCACTCCGCGGAGCCGGGCGCCGGCCTCAACTTCGGAACCGAGATCGAACCATTCGGGATGAGCGATGTCATCCAGGGCGGCATCGGGCGTGCATTCTCCTTCGAGTTCGGTTACGACCAGGCCATGACGATGATGACCCCCGTCGGTGGCATGGACCGGATCTACTACAAGTTCCAGGACGCGATCGGGATGGACAACATCGAGTTCGGCGCCGAGGTCAGCGGCATGAAGAACGTGCCGGAAGGCGTCACCGTCGACTACGTCGTCGACGGCAAATCCAAGTCGATCACCGCCGACTACGCAATCTGCACGATCCCACCGCACCTGATCAAGCGGCTGAACAACAACCTGCCCTCCGACATCCTGCTCGCGTTGGATGCAGCCAAGCCGTCGTCGTCGGGCAAGCTCGGTATCGAATACTCGCGTCGGTGGTGGGAGACCGAGGACCGCATCTACGGCGGCGCGTCCAACACCGACCGCGACATCTCCCAGATCATGTTCCCCTACGACCACTACAACTCCGACCGCGGCGTCGTCGTCGCGTACTACAGCTCGGGTAAGCGTCAACAGGCTTTCGAATCGCTCACCCACCGTCAGCGGCTGGCAAAGGCCATCGCCGAAGGCGCAGAAATCCACGGCGACAAATACACTCGCGACATCTCGTCGTCCTTCTCCGGAAGCTGGCGTCGCACCAAGTATTCGGAATCCGCCTGGGCATCATGGGCCGGCGCGGGAGATTCCCACGGCGGCATGGCAACTCCCGAGTACACCAAGCTGCTCGAACCCGTCGACCGGATCTACTTCGCCGGCGATCACCTCTCCAATGCCATCGCCTGGCAGCACGGGGCCTTCACGTCCGCGCAGGACGTCGTGACCCACCTGCATCAGCGTGTTGCGCAAACTGCCTGACGTGCTTCGTTTTCCATCACTTTCTCTGGAGGTCACATCATGAAATCTCGCAGAACCAAGGTCCTTGCAGCGGCATTCGCCGCCACCACGCTACTGGGCTTCGCCACTGCCTGCTCGTCTGACGAGGCGGACGCCGAGACCACATCGAGTTCGTTCGTCTCGAAATCGATTCTCGAAGCGGGGCAGGCAAACCCGATGATCGCTCAGGGCGTCGCGATCGGCGGCGACACCGCAATCTACAAGACCAGCGGCATCGGCCCGTCGGCAGGAAACAAGGCGGCGCCGGAAGGTTCGCCGGAGTCGTACATCGACGGTCAGTTCTCCGGCGGTGTTCTGCCGGCCGGCGTCACCGTCACCGAGGCGCAGGGCATCAACGTACTCAAGAAGATCCGCGACAACCTCGAAGCACAGGGATTGAGTCTCGAAGACGTCGTGACGATGCGCGTCTTCCTCGACAACGCGCCGGGATCGGACAAGGCCGACTACACAGGATGGAATCGCGCGTACCGGCAGTTCTTCGCCAACACCAATCTCGACACGGGTGACACCGAGTTGGTGCCGATGGGCGCGGCCGAGCCGATCGCTCCGATCGAGCGAAACAGCGCCCGGCCCACCCGATTCGCCCTCGAGGTTGCCGGACTGCCCGTTGCCGGTTGGCTCGTCGAGGTAGAGGTCGATGCGGTGTACCCCGACGGCAAGGAACCCGCCTGATGGGCGCGCTCAGCCCGACTCACTGGGCGATCGTCGCAGTAGTGCTCGTGGTGCTGTTCGGTTCGAAGAAGCTGCCCGACGCGGCTCGGGGCCTCGGCAGGTCGATGCGGATCCTGAAGTCCGAAGTCGGTGAACTGCAGTCGGATACGGACCTCGCGTTGGAGCAGCGAGACTGACCCCCGTGCGCGGTTGAGGAGCCCCCCACTCCTCAACCGCGCACAGGTCTACTAGATCAGACCTTCGGAACGAGCTACCGACGGTGGTGACGGCGGACCCTTCACGAAGACATCGATCAGCACGTCCTCGTCCTGGTACGACGCGAACTGCGCCAACCCCGGCGTCTGGCGCACAGCCGAATGAACAGCGTCACCGTTTTGCGGATACTCCGGTACGACATGACGCCAATGGGCGCACAGCAGCGTTCCGCCAGGCTCGAGATGCTCGACGACCTGCAGCATTGCCTCGATGAGCTTTTCGAAGGTCAGGTAGTAGCCGACTTCGCTGATGACGACGAGGTCGAACGTCTCGTCGGGCCAGTCGTCACCCAACGCCCAGAGCCGAAATTCTGCGTCATGTCCGGTAAGCCGCGCACGAGCGCTCTCGAGTGCGGTCGGGACGATGTCGGTGGCGAGAACGCTGTCGCAGCGCTCGGACAACTTCTCGGTGAGAATCCCGATCGAGCACCCCGGTTCGAATGCGCGACGGTATCGAGGTTTCGGGAGCATAGCGACACTGAGTGCGTACTTCCGCTGCTCGTACCAGCGGGATTCGAAATCCCATGGGTCGGACTGTGCGGCATACATCTTGGCGAAGTAATCCGCGGGGAGTTCACGATCGCTCATACGAACACCGTCTCGTACGGCCTCAGTAATCGTTCCATCGCGTGGCGGGGGAGGATGGGTGCATCCGCGGGATGATCGGAAAGCGGAGCGATCTGTGAAGTGAACTCATTGGTGGCAGCAGATTTCGCAGCCTGAACGTCGGAGGGCAAGGTCACCTTTCGTGCTCTTTCCCACGGGACTGCCGCATGATCCGGCGCGGCCCAATGCCACGCCCAGATGGGATACTCGATCAAGCGCGATCCAGTGTCCGCGCACGCCCTCGCCGCCGCGTCTCCGGTGGCTTCGTGGTCCGGGTGGCCGTCCCCGCGCCACGTGGAGGCGCACCAGGTATCCGCCGAGGAATCACCGAGAATCGAGCTGAGGCGGTCGGTCAACTCCTGTCGGTTCTCGCCGATCTTTCCGTCCGGGATGCTCAATCGAACCGGTGTGGGAATTCCGAGGACACGCGCTGCCCGATCCGACTCGGACCGTCGACGGCGTTCCATCTCGGGCTGAGTCACGGTCGGTGAATCGGGATGCGAAGCTCCGCCGTCGGTGACAGATACGACCTGAACACTGATGCCGGAAAGTATTGCCAGAAGAGCGGTTCCGCCCAGACCGAGTATTTCGTCGTCGGGATGGGGAGCGACGATGATCAATCGTGAGCATCCGGTGAGATCCAGTTCCGGAAAACTTCTTCCCCACTCTCGCCATGTCGATTCGGGAGTACCGCCGTCGTCGACAGGCTTCTGCGCGAACAGTTTCGAGTTCACCACGGCCGTTTCCCCTTGGCTGCAATCCGGCCCAGCTCGGCGAGATCCTTCTCGGCGTGACTCTGCCGCAAGTAGACGGTGAGATCGGCTACCCGTGCGGCGTGCGCGGCGTCCATGCAGAGCGGTGCGGCGCCGAGAGCGCGTCCCACCCGATCCAGGGTCTCGGTAGCGGCGCGCTCGACAATTGCGCGCACACGGAGTGCCCGCTGCATGGCCTCGGCATTTTCGTCGAAGGGATCCGCATCGACCTCGGCCGCCGCGACTGCGAGCGCGTTGCGCGCTGCGGCGAGCGATGCATCGACCGCACCGAGGTGTGCGAGTACGTAGGGGTCTTCGCTGCTTGCAGCCTTGTCGTACAACGGATCAGCGACGCCGCAGGCGCCGCCGTACCAGCATGCAGCCACGCCGATCGCGCCGTGCCAGAACCCCGGGCGGCTCAGGTAGTCGCCTGCCGTCCCGACCGGTATGGCCGGAACCATGTCGAAGTCGACCGCGCTGGAGTCGCTTTCGGCCATACCGACGGCCTTCCACGAATCGGGAACGGGATGCACCCCAGGTAGTCCGAGCTCGACCGCGAAGAGGGAGGGGACACCGTCGACCAAGGCGGTGATCAGTGCATGCGTGCAGGTGTTGGCGCCGGAACACCACAACTTGCGACCGGTGAGCGTCCAGATCCCCACGTGCTCAGACGCATTCACCACAGGTTGGGGTGGCTCGGCCGCCCACACTCCCCACAGCTGCCCGGGTTCGGGATCCGGTCCGTCGAGTTCGGTGAGTATCGCGACGGCATCGGTGTGAGCCTCAGCCATCCGGCCGAGAACCACATTCTCCCGTGTGAGCTCTGCCAGGGAGGTCCACCGTGCGGCCGTCGCGCCGCCGCCGGGCAGCGGCAAGTACAGTCCACCTGCGTCCAGGAGTGTGTGTAGTCGTTTCATCGTGCCAGCTCCGCTTCTTCGTTATCGGCGGTCGTACCACCCAGGTTACGGATATGTCCGGCAAAGCCGCCCGGAGTTCGGCCGTCGAGACGCGCAGACGTGGTGACCGCAATGTCCTCTGCCCACGCGATACAGGCACCGGCCTCGCTCAACCGCCGGACGAGATCGACATCCTCGTCTTCTTCGAGATCGCAGAATCCTCCGACGTCCCAGTACATATCGGCGCGGACACCGAGGTTGGCACCGTGGACGTGACCGTGTCGACCATAGGGATGTGCGTGGTACATACGTTCGTACCGTTCGCGAACGGAGTGCGGATGGCCTTCCCAGTCCGCGATGCGAACGGTGCCCGCGACGACGTCCGCAGTACGCGCATACTCCAATTGGCGCGCAATCCAGGTGGGGCCGACCACCGAATCGGCATCGGTCGTGGCGAACCACGCTGAGGCCCCCAAATCCGAGCCGAACGCAGAGAAACCCGTCGCTCGCGAACGGCCGACGTTCTGATGCTCGACGCGGAGTACTTCCACCCCGTCGGGGATGACCCCCGCGGTTCCGTCCGAACAGTTGTCGAGGACGGCAACCACTCGGACGGGGACAACGCAAGCCGACGCCGCTGTTGCGAGTGCACGAAGGCAATTGGGGAGGTCTTCGGCTTCGTTGTGGGCGGGAACTACGACAAGAACCTGGTCGATTGGCACAGTGACGATCCTTTCCTCACCCTGGTACGGTCGGGTCTTCTTTCGTCCCGGTTCTCAACAGATAACCACATTTCGGACGGGTGCCGCCGCGCGACCGCCAGCAGCCGTGCAGGTCGAAAACTGTTTCGGTGAAACATCTCTGGATACGTTTGAGAGATGTGCCGGCGGGGTACAAGACGGGGTTTGCGACTGTGCTTTCGGGTGCAAAACGGGGTTTTGCACCGAAGAATCTTCAGAACCGGCGGTGGCGCACCGAATCGACGAGCATCCGGGCCACCTCGTGCAGTTTCACGTTGGTGTGCTGCGATTGCTGAACGAGTCGGCTGAATGCTTCGTCGGCGTCGATGCCGTGGATGGCGATCAGCACGCCCTTGGCTTGTTCGATCTCGGCACGAGATTCCATGGCGCAGTGCAACTGTTCGATGTGCTCGTGTGCCTGATGCCAGCGTCGTGAATCTGCGATCGCCGCGCCCGCACCGGCGGTGAACAATTTCATCAACTCTTCGTCGAAGGGCTTGAACTCTGTCGAGGCGAATCCGTAGACGTTGAACGCGCCGAGAAGTTCGGTGCTTCCTTCGCCCATGGTGAGCGGCACGGACAAGTAGGACCGGACACCTTGTTTCCGGGCCTCGGCGGTGAATTCCGGCCATTTGTCGTCGTGATCACCCACCTTCGACCGAACCGACGACATGGTGCGCGCGGCGTCAACGCACGGACCACGATCGGCGGAATGCTGGGCATCGTCTATCGCGGAAAGGTAGTCCGCGGTAGATGCAGCAGTTCGTGGGCCATCGGCGGACAGCACCGTCACGCTGACAGCATCGGCATCCGGCAGCGCTTTGACCGCCGTCTCGGCCAGACGTTGGAGCATGGAGTCGAGATGCGCGTCCGTGTTCAGAGTGGACCGGAGTCCGGCAATCGCTTCGGCGAGGGTGTCGAGCGAATCTGCTGCGGAAGCAAACGCCGCGGCTCCCTGTGGGGTGTCCGCATTGCCTGTCATGATTCAGGTCTACTCCGCAAAGTGCGGCGATGTAACCGTTCCAGGCGGTCTTTGCTTCGATGTTGCATGAAATCCGAGGTTCCTGGGTAGCCGCACGCAGCGATGTGCGATGTCGCCTGAAAAAGAGGAGCCGATGATGATCCTGCGTTTACCTGGTGTGTATCCACCGCAACACGACACGTCGTTACTGGCGGATGCGCTGCTGTTCGAGCGCCTCACCGCTCGCAGTCGGGTGCTGGATCTCTGCACGGGGACCGGCGCCCTCGCTGTCGCGGCATCCGCGGCAGGCGCAGGCCACGTCGTCGCGGTCGACATATCTCGCCGAGCGTGTGCCAATGCTCGTCTCAACGGGATCCTCAACGGAACCTCGATCGACTCCCGTCGTGGCGACCTCACCGAGGCGGTGCACGGCGAACTCTTCGATCTGGTGATCTCCAACCCGCCGTACGTCCCTGCTCTTGCAGATGATCTCCCTACCGCTGGAATCGAACGTGCTTGGGACGCAGGCAAGGACGGACGCGCCCTCATCGACAGGATCGCAGCCACCGTTCACGAGGTGCTCGTCCCGGGCGGCACACTGCTTCTCCTGCAATCGGTGCTGTGTGGGGTCGACAAGACCGAGGCGATACTCGAAGAACACGGTATGGCCGTAGAGATTTCAGCCCGGAAGTACGTTCCCTTCGGGCCCGTGATGCGCGAGAGGCGCACCATGCTCGAGGCACGAGGGTTGATCACCACCGGTCAGGAAATCGAACAACTCGTGATCATTCGCGCAACGAAGTCTTGCCCTTCTCCCAACTCGATGTGAGGTGATCGCCGAGAAGATCGTCGAACGCCAGGCACGCTGCGGCGCCGAACAAGATGTCATCAGTGCGGTGCGGCTGCGAAGAAGCGAGACCGCCGGCAAGGTCCCGAACGGCGATCTGTTCGTGAACGGAATCCGCTTCCACGTGCTCGTCGTAGAACAGTGTCGCGCCCGAACCGAATCCGAGTCGGCGCAGTCCTGCGCTGTATCGTTTGCTCGGCAGCGCAGACGTGGTCTCGACAGCGCACAGGTGCCCGACCAGCGTTCCGAGATGGCGGCGATGAAAACCGAAGAGCGAGAGAGCATTCAACGACGCCAACGTTACCGCGGGAACAGAATCGATGTAGTGGCCGTAGCGGTCCGAAAGACCCACAGCCCGCATGGTGTCGGCAAAAAGACGCGAATGCATTCGCTCTGCGCGGCCGCCTCCGTACTCGTCGCTCTGCACTTCGACGAGGGCGGCCTTGACGGCGCCGGAGAGACGCGAAATTCCGAGGGTGTGCACATCCGCCTCGCGGAGCTGATTGAGGGAACGGTGAATCAGCACCTCCGAGAACTGATCGATCGTTGCATCTTTCGCCATGAAGGACGCAAGACCTGGGCCTGCACTGGGGGCGGTCATCGACCAGAGGTCGGCCACGACGTCGCCAGACGACTCCACTGTCCCCACGAGTTGCGCGATGGCGGACTCGAAACGCTCTTCGAGCCGAGACCGCACCGCGAGCAGGTCCGGATTCCACTCCCATTTGTCCGAGACGTTCTCGATTCCCTGCAAATGAAGCTCGTAGAGGACCGTCAGGGTCAGCTGAGCGTCGTCGTCACGAAGAATGTCGTAGGTGAGGTCGGTGGACTGTGCATCCTCGTACGCGTCAGCGGCAGCCGTAATCTCCCTCGGATCGGCCGAGGAGCGCAGAATGGAAACGAGAGTGGCGCTCAATGGGCCGCGGGCCTGTGGAACAGGCATGGAAGTGGGCACACCAGTGGCCGAATCGAGAACTGAAGAGGACATATGACCGCGTTTCCCGAATCGTCATCTGCCGAAACACCGAGTGTTCCCGGTAACAACACCACCATAACCGCCTGCACGGACGGCCCGCTGCTGGTGCGTGGTGACTTCGAGTTGCTCAGTGAAGACGGCACTCCGATAGAGAACAAGCGCTCTACGGTTGCATTGTGTCGATGTGGGCGGACCGGCATCGCGCCGTTCTGCGACAGCTCCCACAAGAAGAAGCGGGCGCGAGCGACGTAACCGGTGCCAATTGGGAACAAGCCCGACCCGTGAACCAAGACGACCCGGAAACCAAGAAAAGGCTGGATGCCGGCACCATGCGGTGCAGCGTCCAGCCTTTTCAGTCTGAAGTCAGACTGGGATCGAACTCAGATGGCGCGAACGTTCTGAGCCTGGGGGCCCTTCTGGCCCTGTCCGATCTCGAACTCGACCTTCTGGCCCTCGTCGAGGGACTTGTAGCCGCTGCCCTGGATCTCCGAGTAGTGAACGAACACATCCGGTCCGCCACCTTCCTGCTCGATGAATCCGAAGCCCTTTTCACCGTTGAACCACTTGACACTGCCCTGAGCCATAACCAAATTCTCCTGGATCCATCGAGCCGAGCCCTCCCATCGAGAGTCCGGTCTCACACCTGATCCTGCCATGCTCTTCTTTTTCTGTCTCCAATTACATGCATGGCGAGTTGCAGTATTTGACGGCTTTGTCCCGTTCCGGGACCACGTCGGAAGCAGGTGATTGTTCAACTATGCGCGTTTACCTGCTGTGATGTATTCGTCCCTTCGATGCAGCGCGAAATGACAACACCTGTGTTAAATCTGGATTCGCGGCGCAGAATGCCACCCCGATACCGAGGAGGGGACCAAATACCCAACTCGATCGGGGTCGAGATCAGTCCGAATCGTCGGGTTTGGTGTGCCCGTCGAACGTCACATGGATGTTCTCGTGGGGAACCGCGCGTTGTGCTTTTGCTTGATCGGCGAAGGTGCGCCGATCGCCTTCGATGAGTTCGGTGTTGTCGGTGAACGGAGCCAACAACGCCCGCGGATGGAGTTTGTCGACTCGCACGACGTTGATTTCCGCGCACATGACGATCGAGGCTGCAGCGAGGAACAAGAAGGCCAACAAACCCAGAACGATGGCAAAGACGCCATTGGTGGTGGAGGCACCCCGCACCACAGAGGTCACATAGAGGGCACCGAAGGACTGAAGTGCTTGCCAGAGAACAGCAGCGGCGATCGCTCCAGGTGCCACATCGGCTACCGAGAGCGGGCGGGCGCAGGTGAGCCGGAAAGCGACGATGAAGATGCCCGCATTCAAGACGACTACCGCAAGGGTCAGCAGGAAGCTGAACGAACCGCCCAGATGAAGCGCACCGCCGATGTTGGAGACAGCGGTGGTCCCCAAGATCGCGAGACCGATCGTGCCGAGGAGTAGTAGCCCTTGGAGACGCCCGCGGATGGGATCCGGTCGCATATTTCGGGGTACCGACCACACCGTGTTCATCGCGTTCTGGCAAGCCAGAGCGACACCGAGGCCACCGTAGAGACCACCGACGATTCCGATCACCAGACCCGTGACACCGCCGCCGATCTGTTGCGCATTGCCCAGGTCGTCACCGATCACCGGAAACTGATGCAGCGCGGAGTCCAAGATCTGTTGCTGAAGCTCAGGGTTGCCCGACAGCACGAAGCCGAGAATGGTCGAGAGCAACAGAAGAAGAGGAAAGAGCGAGACGAAGCCGTAGTAAGCGATCAGCGCGGCTAGATAAACACCTTGATCGTCGAGGAACTTGTAGAGGACCGCTATCGGGAACCCCAGGGCCGGATGCTTCTGTTGCAAGGCATCGAGGCGCTTGGCGATTGTCATTCTCGGTCTCTCTCAGCTCGTCGGACAGCCCGACGAACCTTAGTCGCTGCGAGCGCCCGGCGCTCGACGCCGGTGCAGCCGTCGCGTCAGGAGGCTTCGAGTGACTTCTCTGCTTCGTCGAGCGCGCGCATTGCTCCCTCGACAGAGTTGGTGACCGGGAATTCCTCTTCTGCCCGCGCCGCGCGAAGCAAGCGTCGAAGCGGGTGTGACCCGATCGCGGCCCACTGGAAGTCGTGGGCTCGCGAACGGGAGTTCAGCTCGGCGAACAGTTCGAGGCAGACCGCACCGACGAACAGTGAGTTGGACAAGTCCAGAATGACGCGAGACCACTCCGCAGCGTACGAGTTGAGAAGTTCTCGTAGTGCTGGGGCGGAGAGTTTGTCGAGGTCGACGTCGACCTGGATCAAGACTGTCGAGGGCGCTATCCGCCAGGCCGCGAAACCATGCGTTTCCACGATCGGCCCCAATTGTGTTGAGGGATCGATGGAATCGATCGGTGTGTGGTCGAGTTCATTCAGATTCATGGCAGATCCGGTCTGTGTGCTTTCATCGAAAGGCTGACGACCGATCTGGCGGCGCGGAAAGTGAATGCGTCCAGGCGTGGAAAGCTTTAGAGCTCAATGGAAATGAACAGTACAGATGTGCGCAGGAAATACTCACCTGATCCAGAGCCTTGATGCGAACCGAGCGCCAGTGGCTTCAACCCCGGCTGTATTCTCAACCTCGGTACCGTTCAGTGTAGCTCGAGGGCGTGAATCGGTCCAGGTGAGAGGTCGAATATTAAGCGGTGCAATGTTTTTGGCTCGACGCTTCGGTATGGTGGAAGATCAGCGTCACCGGACGAAGGGAATCAGATGAACGACCGCGATGCACTCACGGCCATCTCGACCAAGCTCGACACACTGATCGGCGCGGAGACCAACGGTTTGCGGGACGAGGTTCCGCCCGGTTCCAGTGTGCAGCGCACCGAGCAGGATGGCGAGCACGGCCGGTGGGGGCACGATTACCGCCTCGCCAACAAGTATCTCGAGGCCCTCGACATCGGCCAGCCCGGCCTCATCGATCGAGACGAGCTGGAACGTCTTGCACAGGAATACATCTGATCCTCGAGACGTACCTTCAGAAGATTTCACCCATCTCGGTGCGTAGCTGCTTCAGTGACTGAGTGAGGATTCTGGATACATGCATCTGAGAGATGCCGACCTTTTCGGCAATCTGGGATTGGGTGAGATGGCCGAAGAATCTGAGAACGACGATCGTGCGCTCGCGCTCCGGTAGTGCCAGGAGCGCGGGCCGCAGGGTTTCGTGATTGTCGATCCGACTGATCGCTTCGTCGTACTGTCCCAAAGTGTCTATCAGAGTCAGACCACTCCCGTCGCCGGCGGAAGCGGTGTCGAGCGGTGTGGTTCGGTACGAATTACCGGCGGTCAAACCTTGTTCGACCTCGTCCGGTTCGATGTCGAGTTCCTTGGCGAGTTCCGCGACTGTCGGTGCACGGCCGAGCGTCTGGGACAAAGTCGTGAGCGCCCGGTTGAGGGCAAGGTGCCGTTCCTGAAGGCTACGAGGCACTCGCACGGACCAGCCGTGATCGCGAAAATGCTTGCGAACCTCCCCCATGACGGTCGGGACGGCGAACGAGAGGAAATCCGATCCTTTGTCGACGTCGAATCGCTGCACGGCCTGTATGAGCCCGACGCGAGCAACTTGCTCCAAGTCCTCGAAAGGCTGGCCACGCCCCTGGTATCGGCGAGCGACGTGTGTGGCCAGGGGTAGGCATAGTTCGATGATCGAGGTGGTTATTTTTTCTCGGCTGGGATCATTCGGCGGAAGCGAGGCCATCGAGACGAACAGTTCGACAGCTGTTTCGTACTGGTCCTTCTTGTCCGGTGGGACAGCGGTCACGCACGCTCCTGGGGCAAGCCCTTTTCAAGCGTCATCGTCAGGGTGATGTGACCGTCCGCGTCGATTTCCGACTGTTCCAAGCGGACGGAATCGACCAGCGCTTCGAGAACGAACCATCCGAAGCTGTGCGACTTGTCGGGTATCTCGGAGTGCGCGATCACGGACACGACGGTCCGAAGTGTGCGGCCGACGGTGTCGAATCGGCAGGTCAAGTCGCTGGACGGTATCGCGTGGCCGATGAGGATGCTCGCGACTTCGTCCATCGCCAGAGCAAGGTCGGCTGTTCCGTCGACATCGAGTCCGGTGTTGTTGGCAACCGTTCGGGTGATTCCGCGCAGAGTGGGAAGTTGAGAGTACGACGCGCGGACGCGGAGCGAGGCGATGGAGTCGTGAGTTAGTTCGGTTTCGGTCGGACTCGACAGAGGGATCAAGGGGCTTCCTGTAGGTAGATGTGGCGTAATTCCGGCGGACCGAGGCAAGGACCGGTACCGGCCGTGCGTGCCAGCCATCTCTACCCCGGAAGTATTCATGGCCTTGGATTACCCTTCGCCCGGCGAACTAACCCTCTTTACCCGAACTAGAGGATGAATTGTGAGACACATCACCTGTGGTGCGGACGTACCGAATCCTCATCTTTCATTTTCGCGTCGTTCGGGTACAGCCGCTTCATGGACACCCATTCGGACAGACAGATCCCCGTACACATACGACCGGAAGGTGTCACTGATGACGAGGTGAAGGCGGCAGGAGCGCTGTCGAACGCCCTTGAAACGGTGGAACGGGCACGCGGTGCTCTGTACGACTTCCATCAGCTGATAGGGCATGCCGATCTGATGCTCGACGAGGTCGTCGAGCTACTGCGATCCAGCGGCAACGACGACCTGGCCGATCAGGTCGAGGGCGAGTTGATGGGCCGGAACGTGGTCGAGGGGCGCTGGACTTTCCAGTTGGTCGAAGAGTTCGACGAGAACTACTGGTCGTTTTTTCGTGAATGCGAGAAAGTGGTGCGCGACAAGCTGGCAGGCGGAGTGCCGCACCTCTTCGAAGCCGAGATGAAGGAGCGACGCCGCACGCACGGTTTGCGGCACCACGAGGCCAGGCCCTGAGGTTCCTGTCTACTCTCGTGAGCTCGTCGCGGCACTGATCAGTGGTTCAGTTCGAGCTTTGCGCAACGATTCTCGCTCGGTCGCCGTCATGCCGCCCCAGATACCGTGGGGTTCCCCGGTCTGGATGGCGTGCACCAGGCATCTCTGCACGACAGGGCATCTGGCGCACACCAGCTTCGCCGAACTCTCGCGCTTCGCTCGCCTGGAGCCGCGCTCGTTCGTGTCGTCGTAGAACAGAGCGGGGTCGGTGTCGCGGCAGGTGCCGGACAGTTGCCAATCCCACTCGTCGGCAAGGGGCCTGGGAGATGTGTAGGAGCGCATGAACATGGACGTTCCCTTCGCTGCGTGACGAACTCGACTCGGATCGCGGATCCAGGTCGGGTGTTAAGGCAAAGCTCGGTCCCGCCGGCCTGAACCGGCGGGACCTTCGAGGCTCCTCCCTCGAGGGGGAAGATTTCGGGGGTACCTCTGGTCGGTCATTACCCAGCCGTACAACTTTTGAATCCCGGTCGTCAGGAATTCTTTTGATCCACGGCACGTCGTTCTGCTGCGGCGACAAGACCACCGGCGATGTCGCGCACCTTGACGTTCCATTCCTGCGACATCTGGACCAGAAAGTCGAAGGCTTGGTCGGCCGAGCACTCACGCTCGGCCATCAGTAATCCCTTGGCCTGCTCGATCAAGGGCCGAGAATCCAAAGCTCTTCTCAGTTCGTCATTTTCCGCGCGAAGGCGGGTGAGGACGTCTGACGCCGAACTGGACTGCTGAGCCAGCGGTCGTTGAACCTCGTATACACGATGAAGCACACCGATGACTCTGCCGTCATCATCGGTGACGGCGGAATTCACCGTATTCCAATATCGGGTGACAAACATCCCGCTCCCGCGCTCGTCGCGCACGTCGTAACGCTGAGTCGGCAGTGTGTCCCGAGTTCGGGACCGCATCGTGCGCTCGAATGACGCTGTCAACGAGAAGATTCCATCGGCAAACGAGTCGTCGGGATTGTCGGGGAAGGCTTCGAACACTTCCACTCGGTGCAATTGATCGAGGCTGCGACCGGATACGGCAAGGTATTCGTCGTTTGCGCCCTGGATACGAAAATCGCTGTCCACGAGCAGAAGAGAAGAACTGCTTGCCGCAAATCGATCGCTACGAACGATCGAGCGGAGAGTGCTCGAACTCATGATTGTGTCGTTTCTGTCCTGTCTTCGACGGTTGCGGCCCCTGATATTTCAGAAGTAGGTGATCGCGAGAACTCCAAGGGCGGTGCCTGCCAAGATCGATCCGAACAACAAACGCTGCTGCAACACGAACATCTGATACTCGCGACGTGTTTGTGTCGACGTGCCGCGCGAGTCCGCAGACATGCTCTTGCCCTTTCCTGTTGTGGGGAGTGCGATTTCGGCCGACCCCCGATCGGCCGAAACCGCGGACGGTGCGTCAGTTCTGACGCGCCTCATTTGCGGCATCCTGCTCGGTGGACGCGCCTTCGTGTACGAGGCTGCCACCCGAGTTCTCGAGGTGAGCACGAACGAACCACTGGAACTTTTCCAACTGCGCCGTCTGGCCGATCAACATGTCCTCGGTGATCGGATCGATCTTGCCGACGCTGTCGATTGCGGTGCGACTGTCGGTGATGATCCCGGTGTAGACGAGGTCGAGCGCAGCGAGGTGCGCACGAGCGTCGTCGCGGCCGACGGAGTAGTCGTCCCACGTTCGATCGCGCTCGATTGCTCCCGCGGTGCCCTTGGGCGAGTTACCCAGTGCCGCGATACGTTCGGCCACATCGTCGGCGTAGCCGCGAACCAACTCCACCTGGGGGTCGATCATCTCGTGCACGCCGATGAAGTTGGGACCCACGACGTTCCAGTGAACGTGCTTGAGCGTGAGGTGAAGATCGTTGTAGGCGCTGAGGCGTTCCTGCAGAATATCGGCGACGGACGAACCGTCTGCGCTGCTCAGTCCCGGTACGGTGAACTCGGACATATGTTTTCCTCTCGTCTTGATGGGGATCGCCCTCCGGTGGGGCGGTCTCGCGCCATCGTCAATCGGATCGCGTGTCGGTCAGGTTCAGTGCGCGAGTGCTACTGGCTCCTCTGTCACCGGGTCGCCGTACATCATCGCGATTCGGCGCTTGACCTCTTCGGTTGTCAAAGTCGCACTTGCGACAGTGATTCCGATGCCGGTGGTGCTCTCGCCCTGTGTGGGCGGGATGTCGATCGTCGTCATCTTGCTCCCGGTGAAGAGTGTGCCGTGAGGGAGTCGGCTGAACCACCGACTCCGACGTCTGGGTGTTCTGCGCCTTCGAGCTCCAGTTATGGCGCTTTCAGGTGCTACAAAATCTATATCAGCCGATGTAGATAATTGGCAAGGCTACTTCGATTCGCGGGCGAAGGAAAGCGCATTGTGCAATCTTGTCGAAATCGGCTTTGATCTGCCATTTCACGCCTTTTCTGCTCGACGATTCTTGTTGTCAGTGGTCCTGGACACGCTTGAATCTATGTCCTGGGCGTCAGATTCACTGCGTGATGGTGCTAAGGTCGGGTGACGCCGATTGAGACAGCCGACACCGAACTAGGAGGTTCCAGTGACGTCGGAATCCCAGACCCGGGCGCTGCGCGGCGTGTACGGGATCTCAGTGATGTCTGAACTGTCCGGGGTAGGACCTCAGACGCTGCGCCTTTACGAGCGAAGGGGCTTGCTCACACCAACCCGCACCGATGGCGGTACGCGCCGGTACAGCGAGGCCGACCTGGACACGCTCGGACGAATCACCGCGCTGATCGACGACGGAGTCAATCTCGTCGGTATTCGTCTGATTCTGTCCCTCGAGGCCGAGAATGCAGTCTTAGCGGCTCGAATCAGCCAGTTGACCGCCGAGGGGGACTAGTGGTGCTGCTCGAGACGATGCCGTTCAGGATGGAGTTTCGGTGCGGGTAGGGTCGCCGAAGTCCGCGTCGGCGGAGATTTTGTTCCCTGCCGCTGCGATCTGTTCGAGCGCGGCGTCCAACGCATCGACCAACCATTGATGCGACGCCTCCGCGAGGAGGCGATCCGGAGTGTCGGTGTTCTCGGATTGGAAGAACCGCACCAGCCATGATTCTCCGTTGTCGGGTCGATCGGAGAGTCCAGCCGCGGTATTGGTCGCCAGAAGGAACCGGTTGTATTCGAGGTCAACACGAATGGCGTACTCGCCGAACAGGTTCACCACGTTGGCCGGCCGATGAGTAGCGGCAGCGAGCGCAATGAGAGCGTCGTTGTAGGTTTCGGAGTACTTCATCGTGAGGGGCATGGTCGGCCTGTCTTTCTGGGCCGATGCAGCATTGCACGGCTATGTCGAGGAGATCAGTTCGCAGCCGCTGCTTGACGATGAACTGAAACCAATCCTAGCTCGAGTCTCCGAGCGCACTGACGCAAGCCCGTGAGGGTCAGTTGTTGCGCGCAAAGTTCGACTCACGCTCCGTGACGAACTGATCGTCCGGAAGCGGTCCGGGTGGGGCAAGCGCAGTCAGGAACGACTCGGCCCACTGATGCACATCGTGTGTCATGACCTGTCGATGCAGCGCAGCCATACGGCGACGGCCTTCCTTCGGATCCTGATGAACCGCGGTCAGGATCGTATTCTTCACGCCGTCCAAATCGTGCGGGTTGACCAGGTATGACTGTCGTAATTCCATTGCGGCACCGGTGAACTCGCTGAGAACGAGAGCACCTCCGAGGTCGCCACGACAGGCCACGTACTCCTTGGCCACCAGATTCATCCCGTCGCGCATCGGCGTCACGAGCATGACGTCGGCAGCGACGAACAGTGCGATCAGTTCTTCACGGTCGACCGGCTGATACAGGTAGTGAACGACGGGGCGGCCGATCTGACTGTGGTCACCGTTGATGCGGCCCACCTGCTCTTCGATGACGCTACGCAGGTCGATATAGTGCTGCACGCGTTCACGACTGGGCGTCGCGAGCTGCACCATCGTGTACTTCTCCGGATCCAGACGATCCTCGTCGAGGAGTTCCTTCAAGGCTTGAAGCCGCAGGTCGATACCCTTGGTGTAGTCCAGCCGGTCGACTCCCAGCAAGATTTTCTCGGGATTTCCCAGCTCTTCCTTCAACTCGCGCGCGCGACGCAGGACCGAATCGCTTTTCGACTGGCGCTCGAGTTCGGCAGAATCGACGGAGATGGGAAAGGCGCCCACCTTGACGACGCGAGAATCGAAATCCACATGCCCGAGCGCACTTCGAACACCGACGCCCGCGGTCGTCGTCTTGAGGCCGAGAAGTTTGCGGGCCAAGAACAGGAAATTGTTTGCGCCACCAGGTAAGTGGAAGCCGATCAGATCGGCGCCCAGCATTCCCCTGACGATCTCCTTGCGCCACGGAAGCTGCATGAAGAGCTCGACCGGAGGGAACGGGATATGAAGAAAGAACCCGATCGTCAGATCTGGCCGCAGCTCGCGCAGCATCGCCGGCACAAGTTGCAACTGATAGTCCTGCACCCAGACAGTCGCTCCGTCCGCGGCGCAACGCGCGGTTTCCTCGGCGAACCGCTGGTTGACTGCGACGTAGGTGTGCCACCACGACCGCTCGAACGTCGGAGCCACCAGAACGTCGTGGTAGAGCGGCCACAACGTGTCGTTGGAGAACCCCTCGTAGTACTCGGCGAGGTCCTGAGAGGTCAGCTCGACGGGAAACAGACGAAGGCCGTCAACCACTATCGGATCGACCTTCTCGTCCGCGACCCCCGGCCAGCCGACCCAGGCGCCATCCCGCTGTCGCAGGATGGGTTCGAGCGCAGTGACGAGCCCACCCGGACTTCGCTTCCAGTTCTTGCTTCCGTCTTCGTCGGTTTCGAGATCGACCGGCAGTCGGTTTGCGACGACGACGAATTCGGAGAGCTTTTCGAGATCGGTACTCACGCCGACATCGGCTCCGCCAGGGTCTCGTCCAGGACGGAGGTCGAGGACAGGTACGCGACTGCATCGGCTGTCGAGTCGGTGTACACGATGTCGGTGTCCATCTTCAGAAGAGACAGCGGACGCCTGACAGGGTGCGCTGCGACGAGCGTCCACGGCACGCCGAGCCTCCGTGCCTTGGCCGACAGAGTCTCGATGATGGAAAGACCTCCGACGGAGATGAACTGGACGTCCGAGCAGTCGAGTACGAACGGGTGTCGCTCACCGATCAGGTCGTCGACGCAGGCAGCGAAATCAGCTCGGGACCGGACGTCGATCTCGCCGCTGACCACGAGCGACTGAATGTTTTCGGCACAGGTCGTCGTGAAGGTGGGGGGACTGTCCGTACGCTCATCTGTAGTTCTCGAAAACTCGTTCATCGAAACTCCTGACGGATTGCTCGAAACGGTTCGTTCGAACGGTCTGGTTCGAAACGGTTTCGTTCGAAACCGGGAAACGGCACGGGAAGCAACGCACGAACCGTGCTCGTCTTCAACGGCTGGGTACTCAACCGTGCTGAGTGCCTACCTTACCGCATCGCGAAAACCCAGGTGAAAAGCGTTAGATCCGTACGGATTTCAAGGTCCCGTGAGCGTCGGCCCACGGGACCTTGGTCCCGATGGTTCAGACCTTCCGGGATCAGTCGGTGTCAGTCGCCGGGCCGGTGCTCGAGGCTCCGCCCTCGTCGGCCCACGTACGTTCGCCCGACGGATCGGTCTGAACGTCCTTGGGTGCGGTGTCGGAGCCGGTTCCCGGACCGTGGTCGGTGCCGGTGGTCTGCGGCTCGTCCGTCTGATCCGTGCGGTCGGTGGAATTCTGTTCACTCATGGTGTGCGTTTCCTTCGGGAAGTCGTTGTTCATGTACTTGTCGTTTCCTGCTCACCCGCGAGGGGTACTCAGTAGGGGGTAGTGCGTCACGTCGAGCCAGTACGTCACGTCGAGTCCATACCGGCAAAGTCAGCTGTCACCGAAGCAGGAGATTTCACGTGAACCATATGACCGTGACGACCGAACACCTGCGTGCACTGCTGGGCAGTGGCCCCCATTCGGAACTGGTAGCGGTCGGGGGCGAGATCGAGATCTACGTCCCCGATGAAGAAGGGTTCGGTCTCGAGGGTATCTCGCTTGTCACTCGCGAGCAGTTGGCCGAACGTCTACCGTCCTCACCCGACAACCCCGACGAAGGTGAACTACGTATCGCCGCAGAATCGTTGAGCGAGATGATCGCCGAACTCGGCGGTTGAACTCCGAAGTTCGGGTCAGCCGACGTCAGATCTGCGGGATCGGATCCGGAGGGTACGGGTTCGGTGGCGTCGGAGTCGGTGGCACGGGCGGCGGATTCATCGGATCGGGTGGTGTCGGCGCCGGTGGTGTCGGCGGCCCCGGGTCGGGGGCGGGGCCCGGATCCGGTGGTGGGGGAGTGGTCATGAGTGCCGGGTTCCCAAACACTTGCCGAACAAACACCTAGTGTTCGGAGTGGCTTTTGGTGTTCCCTTCGGCAGGTAGATCATCGACGATGTCGACTACGGCGACGTGGATGCTCTCTGCAGAGACCGGTGGGTCCGTCTCGCCGAGGATCAGGTGAACGACATCGACGACGGTGAATCGAACCCGGTCCGACAGTTCGGCCAGATCCACTCCGTATGGCGCTGCCAGTTCGATACGTAGTGAACGTATTTCGTGGCCGTCGACGAAGAACTCGATGCTGCTCGGCGAGCAGTGGTGCCGAGAACGTATCTCGGCGGCCAAGTGGGTGCGGAGTACGTGATCGCTCACCGACACCGTGCCTAGACGTGGACCTTCCGACGCGTGTGCGTCGAGCGGCCAACCGGACGCCGAGGTCGACCGTAGCGCCCGGATCACCTTGTCGCTGATTCGATCCCAGCCCGGCTCGGGAGCGTTCCGCAGGACGTCGGATGCGTGCGCCATCAATGCGTCGGTTCGTGATTCAGTCATCGCCACCTCGTCATTCGTTCACTCAGGTTAGCCCGTGCACGATGGTGATGCCCGCGCACCGCATCCGGGGTGAGTCTTAGAATCTTGCCGATTTGAACGAACGTGAGCATCTCCACCTCTCGCAGCGTCCATGCCGCACGCTGGCGATAAGGCAGTTCACCCAACGCTTCTTCCAGTGCCTCGAGGAACGCGGAGTTCGAGGTCGTGTCGAACGGGCCGGCCTCGGGAGACGGCACGAGAGGATCGAGCAATCTGTCGTCGATCGGTTGAGCTCTCTTGATTCGATAGCTGTCCACGATCTTTCGGGAACAGATCGCGAAAAGCCATGTTCGCATCGACGATTCGCCACGAAACGAATCGAGTCGACGCCAGGCGGCCACGAAGGTGTCCTGGACTACCTCGAGAATGTCACCTTCGTCTGCGAGCATGCGACGCGCATAGCGGTGAAGTGCAGGTCCGTAGTAGTGCACCAGTGACTCGAATGCTTCTCGGTCGCCGAGTATCGCAGCGTTCACTGTCGCGGTGTCCAAACCGTCAGGTGCTTCGGTGAGCCCCTGTGTATGCGGTAACGCCACAGTCGCTCCTCTCGCGGAAATGCGGAAAACTCGGCTGCGTTCGAAGATTGTTCGCCCGGCCGGGGCGTTGAATGTTACGGACAGTAACTAACAAGTGTCAGTGATGCACGTCACCTGACTGGGGCATTCGGTTTTGCCTTCGAGTGACGACTACACAGGTAGATCGATCAACAGGAGGAGATGACAATGGTCAGCACGCAGGTTGCGACAGCATCTACGAAGGATGTTGCATCATCGAACGACTCGGCTCTCGTGAGTTCGCAAGGAAAGACGTCGATCGCCGACACCGTTGTCTCGAAGATTGCCGGCATCGCTACGCGAGAGGTGAGCGGCGTGTACGACGTCGGCGGCGGAGCGTCGCGGGTTGTCGGGGCACTGCGCGAGCGGATCCCCGGCGCGAGTGTCAACCACTCCCAGGGAGTATCGGTCGAGGTCGGCGAAAAGCAGGCAGCGGTCGACATCGACATCGTGGCCGAGTACGGCGTATCGCTCGCCGATCTGGCCACCGGCATTCGCCGCAACGTCATTGCGGCGCTCGAACGGATGACGGGTCTCGAAGTGACCGAGGTGAACATCACGGTTCACGACGTTCACCTCGACGAGGGCAGTGACGACGAAACCGGCGAGCCCAAGACTGCACGGGTGCAGTGAGTTCCGAAATCGCCGACACCATCGCGGCGGCTGTGACGGGGATACCTGGGGTCGCCTCGCTTCATGCCGGAATGTTCGGCGAGGTTGGCACGTACCTCCCCGGTCGCCGCGTCGTCGGCGTGCGGGTGACGGAGTCGTCGACAGACATCCATGTGTGCATCTTCGCCGACGCTGCCGTTCGAGACACGGCTTTACGTATCCGCCAAGCGGTTTCAGGACTCGTTACAGGCCCCGTGAACGTGACCGTGGAAGACGTAGTCGGTCGTGCGCACGATGCCTGAGCACTCTCGGGGTTCACTTCCCGATCGACGATCCGCACGCCGAGAGGCGATCAGGAACTACCACCCCGACGTGGGCGGATCTGCCGACGCGCTCAATCGAGCGCTCGAACGCGTCGACCGGGACTTCGCGTCCCCGATCGGTGTGGGTGTGCGCAGGACACTGCGCGGCACGATGCGGCAGATAGCGAAACCCGCTCGGACCCAGTACACGCGTTTGCGCGCTCGGTTTCCGGGTGCCAAGACCTACACCGAGATCTGACTCGCACCAACGAACATCATCCACAACGGAGGATTCACATGACCACCTCGACTGTCGGCCTACTGGCAGGACTACTTCTAGGAGTCGCAGCTGCTGCAGGCGGTTTCACCGGATTCCTCATCGCTCTGGTTCTCGGTGTGATCGGATACCTCGTCGGTGGTCAGCGTGACGGCGAGTTCGATCTCGGTGTGATGCTGAAGGGTCGCGGACGTGGCTGAGACAGCTCGACCGGAGTCGTCTGTGCTTGCCGAGCCGGGCGATCGCGGAACGCTGACGATTCGAGACAGAGTCGCGCAGAAGTTGGTTCTCGAGGCGACGCGCGGGACCCCAGGGGTGCGTCATCACGCCGGCGGCATGGACAAACTGACCGGGCGTGAACTGCCGAGGGCGCGAGTGCTGGTATCCGGTAAGCGGGTACGGGCCAAGGTGGACATCGCGATCGAGTGGCCCGGATCCTTGTCGGTCATCGGTACCGCGGTGCGAGAGAACGTGACAACCCAGTTGCAGTCTGTATCGGGCCTGGACGTAGACGGCGTGGACGTGGCGATCGTGAGCGTTCTCCCGGCATCGACCACGCGTGACGCGGGAAGGAAAGTGCGATGACCGCCGACAAGGTCGCACCACCCACTGCCTCGAGGGCTGCTGCTCCTGTTCCCCTTGCGGCGCCCGGATCGGCCGTCACGGGATTCCTCATCGCCGCGGCGCTACTTGCGCTCGGCGTGGTCGGCGTCCGCGACGCGCTGGTGGATACCGGCGTGATTACCGGGTCGCAGTGGATACCAAGTGCTGCCGCATATGTGGACGGGCTCGCGTACGAGGGTTGGATGTTGCCGGCGGGGATCGCAGCCGTCGTTCTCGGCCTGTGGTTCGTCATCCTCGGACTCAAACCGCGACGAAAGACTGCCAATGCCTTGGTCGGAGTCGCGAATACGTGGATCGATCCCGCCGATGTAGCGGCGATAGCGTCTGTTCGCGTCGAGTCACTGGCCCAGGTTCGATCCGCTTCGTCACACGCGACCCGGCGCAAGCTGGAAGTGAAGGCCTCGGTCACGCCCGATGGAGCCGCCACCGCTGAATCGGAAATCCGTGCGGTGCTGGGGGACTTGGCCGGGTCGCTGTCACCATCGCCGCGAATCAAGGTTCGTATCCAGACGGGATCGCTGTCATGACTCGGACGGCGACGGCGATGGATCGCGTGGCGACATGCGTCGTGGGGATGCTCGCGATAGCGCTGGGAGTTGCAGCGATCCTGTGGAATCGCGACGTGATCAAGGATTTCCCGGCGCGTATCGAGATCCCGTGGGCTGAAGATCTTGTCGATCACTCGTGGTGGCCATGGGCTGTCGGAGCTGGGGGAGTATTGCTAGTCCTCCTCGCGTTGCGGTGGTTGATCGCGCATGTGCCGCTGCGTCGGGTGAAGGAGATCGCCGTCCATGGGTCGAACTCACACAATTCCATCACCGCGGATCTGGGTGCGGTGGCGGAAGGGGCGAGCGCATCACTGGAGGGCTTCGACGAAGTGTCGCGTGTCCGAGGAAAAGCGTTGCTCGATCGTGGAGTTCGCACGATCGATTTGCGAGTGACATTGAGACGTAGCGTCGTATCCGGATCGGAAACGTTGTCCGAGCTGATTTCTCGCGTCACCGACACGGGGGATCAAGTCGCTGCGGTGGTCGGTGATCCATCCGTCGCGACCAGAACTCACATCGCCGTGGAAAGCGCGAAACGCGATGAGCCGAGAACTCTCTGATCAATCGAGGTTTGAGCCTCCCGACGGCCGGGTATTGGTAGACCTCCCGATCGTGCACAGAGTCATGGATGTTGCTGTGGCACTGTGCGTCACGGTGCTCCTGGCGACCGTGACCTCGATGGCGATCGCGATCGTCGTGACGCTGATCATGTGTGCGTCGGTGAGTGTCGTTTCTCGTATGTGGTGAATCGCCAGTCATTTTGGTTCTGTCGTGAACACCTGATAGAAAGGTAAGCAGACAATGTGGCTGCTACTGAGTGCACGATCCCCCGCGTCGTGCGGTGGAGAGTCCGGTTGTGTGCAAACACTACCCGCGATCACGGTCTAGTTGCGCGGGCCGATCGCTCGGAACTCTCCCTTTACCGGCAGTCTCTCATTGCGCCGCCCCTCTTTACTCTAAGGAGTCCAAATGCTTCCTCTCGGTATCATCGCCTGGATCATCATCGGTGGACTGGCGGGTTGGATCGGCAGTAAGATCATGAAAACCGATGCGCAGCAGGGGATCTTCCTCAACATCGTTGTCGGTGTCATCGGCGGTCTGATCGGTGGTTTCCTGCTTCGAGTCTTCGGCGTCGATGTCGAGGGCGCGGGCTGGATCTTCAGCTTCCTCACTTGCCTCCTCGGCGCTGTCATCTTGCTGTTCCTGGTCAAGGCAGTCACCGGAAAACGCTGACACGCATTTGTCCACGCAGTTCGAGTTCGACTGAATCCACGACCGAATTCCACGGCCGAACGCACGACCGAATCCACACCGAATTCAAGAAGGAGAAATACATGTCTGACTTCATCGACAAGGCAAAGCACCGCGCTGAGGATCTCATCGGCGAGGCGAAGGAAAAGTTCGGAAACGCCACGGGCAACGATGATCTGGCTGCCGAGGGTGTTGCCGATCAGGGCGAGGCGAAGGTCAAGAAGGCCGGAGACACTGTCAGTGACAAGGTCTCGGATATCAAGGACAAGTTCACAAGCTGAGTGAGCTTCGGCGCGGTTGATCGGCACGTCCGGTCAACCGCGCTTTTGTGTGTCTCCTCGGCCGTTGCGGCTACCGCGATACACGAACTTGCGCGTTTCTGCGAGCCACTCCGGAAGCATGCGCATGTGGGCCGGCCTGTTCAGAATCGGATCGAAGGACGGCTGGAGGCAATCCGGGTGGTCCTCGACCTCGTCGAGACAGAGATGCCCGATCGGTATCAACTGAAGTTGAATTCTCGCGAGGTACACGGAGAAGTGCAGCGGGGAATGATCGACCGCAGCTTTCAATGCAGACAAAGAAGTGCCGGCCGGATGGACACCGCGCGGTGTCACGATCAGCCACGCCGCGGCACCGCCCGCGCGTGAGTAAGGAACCAGTGTGCTGTATCTCGCGCCGTTCCACGAGAAAGCCGGAGCTGGAAACATTTTCGAGAAGGTAGAAAGTCCTGATGTTGCGAGAAGAATGTCCCACGGGTTTTCATCTGCGCCGACATCGTGCAACCGAAGCGCCAGGCCGAGTACGTCGGGTAGGTCTCCGGGTGTTCCGAGGGCTTTCGACATTCGAGCGGTGACGGTAATCGTCGACGACTCCGATACCGGCCACCATGGGGTGGCCGGCTTCAATGTTCCCTTCAGTTCGATCCCGTGAGGGTGAAAAACCCTGGCCATGCGCAGCGATGATGCGAAGTGGAACGGCGCACCGACTAGCTTTCCGATCGCACTCTTGCCGGCGGGGATGATCGAATTGATCGTCACAGCTTCCTTTATCTGAGAATTCTCCGCCCGTGAAGCGCCCGGACTGGACGGACGTTCAGGCGTATTGACGGGCTTTTCAGTGGCGTCTTTCGACTTCCCGGTGGTGGTGATTGCTAATCATGTGACATGCCGTAACAAAAGTCTCGCCCGCCGGGATAATTAGCCAAACGCATAAATTGGTCGTTATGGTTTGTTTGTCCGTAACGGTGCGATCGGACCTGCGACCGTCGCGAACTGGCGAGATTGCTACTCGTGATTTGTGTTTGGTGATTGCGCGGAAACAAGAAATGTCGAGGAGACACGCTGATGGGCCACTCTCGAACCTGGCTGACGCGCGCGCTGGCAATGCCGGTGGCTGTCGCGGTCACTTTGTTGCTTCCGCTCGGGAGTGTCGCCTCCGCCCAGGATTTCGAGGACGACGCAGATACTTCGGTGGCCGCCGCAGCCACAACTCCGATCTCCTTCACCGAACTCGGACGAGGAACAGACATCGTGTTCTCCTCCGATGACGCACCCGTCTTGGTGACCGTGCCGGTGCCGGACGGACTCACCGCAACAGCCGTGACCGGAATCCTGACCGCCCCGACCGACTTCAGTAGGGGTTGGCTCGAAGTGACTGCGGACGGCAGATTGGTGAGCCGCGTCGACTTCGACGCCGGGCAGGCCGGAACCGGCCTACCGATTTCGGTTCCGTTGCAAGGTCTCGAAGTGGTCGACCGGAGCGTGACCGTGTCGATGATCGCTCACCTCGTTCCCGTCGACGACCGCTGCTACGACCGAACGAGATACCAGCCCCTTGCGCTCCGGGATGCCTTTGTCGCCTACGACGGTGCCGAGCAGCAGCCCACGACTGTTGCAACCTTCTTTCCGCCGATTTTGAGGAAGGCAACCATCTACGTCACGGATGGTTCGTCACGGTCACAGCAGAGTGCGGCTCTGCAGCTGAGTGCAGCGATTGTCAACAAGTACGGAAGTCAGCCTGACGCCGTGGTGGTGGAGCAACTGCCGAACGGCCAGAGTCTGCCGTCCGCTGAGCCGGGACTTTTCGAGAGAGCTGTAGTGCTCGGCAACAGTGGGGACGCCGGCATCGATCTCGCGGCTGCTCCGAGTGCTGCACCAGTGCTGCGAATTTCAGGGGACGACAAGACCCTCGTTCCTCAGGTCAGTCTGTTGGCGGCGAACTTCGACGGTTACTGGGCGGCGAGCAGGGCGCTCGCGTCACCGGACAACACAGTTGCCCAGATTTCCCAGGACGCCATCACCGTCGGTGAGCTGAAGCTCGGAACGTTGACGGCTTCCGGTCTCAATCACATCGAGGTCGACGTCCCGTTCAGCCAGTCGCAACTGGGGCGTCCGATGAAGGACGTGTCGATCCGAATGATCGGTTCCTATGTACCGCTGCCGAATTCACGCAACGGAGAACTGTCGATTTCGCTGGGGGACTCACGGCTTGCTTCGCAGACGGTGAACGAGACAGGGCGCTTCGACATCGGCGTCGATGTTCCGAACGAACTCCTGCGTCGTGACCTGACCTTCGAGGTCTCGATGGATGTGACCGGCGACTTCCAATGCGGCACCAGTAGCCCGTCTTCGCTCACTGTCGATCCGGCAAGCACCATCACGTCCACTACCGGATTCCCGCCGACGCCTGGAGGATTCCAGGCATTACCGCAGTCGATGCTGCCCACACTCGATGTCGGTTTGAGTCACGGTGATTTCGCAGATCTCGTTCGCGCGCAGCGCCTCGTTGTGGCGATGCAGCGGTTGAGCTATCTGCCGCTGCAACCGCGTGTGCTCCCGTTCGGCGACGCGGCGACCAGTTCGCTGCCGGCGTTGTTGATCGCGGCGGACGGGAAGCTTCCCACTCCGGTGGCTCTACCCATGGACACAGCAGATCAAGGGCTCCTGCGCTTGCAGGGTCTGGAATTCGGTGGACAATACGGTGCCTTGCAGGTGGTTTCGGGTTCGCACAACGAAGTGGTGGCGCTGACCTCTGAGGGTGATGCGGCCGATGCCGACGGTCTGCTCAACTGGTTGGAAGGTGGGAAGGACCGGTTCGCAGAACTGACCGGCGATCTCCTGGTCGCGCCTCGGGGAAGTGAGCCCTTCGATGTCGGAGTCAACGTCGCCCCGTTGGGCACCGCGACCTCGGCCGAAGAGGAGACCGGACTGAGCGCGGTCACGATCGGCTGGATCGGATTCGGGACCGTGGTTCTGATCGCTGTTGCCGTCGGTGGTGTGCTCGTGGCTCGGCGTCGCGGACAGTGACCGTCACCGATCGCCCGGGCCTGTCCGTCGCGGTCCACGATCTACCGGGCCGCAAGCCATGGCGGATGTTCGTCGCGCTCTTCGCGATCTACACCGCGTTGGGCGTGTGGATGAACGCGGGTATCGGGTTCATCTTCACCGATTCGCTCAGCCGCGTCGCCGCGGTGTCGGCGATGCTGCTCAGCCGTGATCCGCACTTCGCGGCGATCGGGTTCGTGTTCACCCCGTTGACGGCGGCAGTCCAGATTCCGATGGGCCTGATGGGTCATTGGTGGCCGGATCTGCTGCGGTGGAACATCACTGCGGTCGTGATGTCCGCGGCCTTCATGGCTGGTGCTGTGATTCAGGTACGTGGGATCAGCCGCGACCGTGGGTGTGCGCGATGGGTCACCGTCGTCCTGACCGTGCTGTTCGCTGTCAACCCGATGATCGTCATGTACGCGGCGAGCGGAATGAGCGAAGCTCCGTTCCTCTTCTTCGTTCTGTGGGCGACACGTCGATTGATTCGGTGGATGCGAAGCGACGACGTACACGACCTCATCGGTGCCGGCCTCGCTTTCGCTCTGGCGTACCTCACCAGATACGACGCATTGGCCCCGCTGTTCGTCGCGGTGGTGCTGGTGACCGTGGTGAGTTGGCTTCGTTTCCGTCCGACTGCTGAGGAGCGCGGCGAGGGCGCGGGGCCTGGCTTGCGGCTCTGGGCAGCAGCCCTCGACGGTGCCGTAGTGCTGATGCCGGGATTCCTTGCCTTCGCCTTGTGGTCGTTTGCCAGTTGGCTCATCACAGGTCAAGCGTTCCAACAGTTCTCGTCGGTCTACGGGAACAGTTCCATCCTGGAGCAGGCTGGTGCCGGAACCGACTCACCGATCGCCCGTCTTGCGTTCTCGATTACCGAAATGGCCGTACTCGGCCCGGCGCTCCCGGTGCTCGCGGTCCTTGCAATCATCTACGCACTTCGGCGGCGCGACACCGAAGTGGTCGTGCCTCTTGTGTTGTTCGGCGCCATCCTCGGTGCCCAAACCTTGCTCTACGTGATGGGATCGACGTTTCCCCTTCTGCGCTTCTACATTTCGATCATTCCGCTGTGTTTCGTGTTGGTCGTCCTGATCGCACCTCGCGGAGCGCCGGTCGTCACGCGTCGACCGGGGGCTACTGCGTCACGCTCGGTATCGACGTACCCCGAGCAGTCGGGACCCTCTCTGCCCCTTGTGATCTCTCTGTGCTTGCTGGTCGGGTCGACGCTGGTCACGTTTGTCGCGATGGGTAATGCGCGGATCGCAGTGCTCGAGCATTCCATTGCCAGTGCGATCATTCCGGGCCGGCAGAACCTGGAGGAGCAGACGAATCTGCGCACGTTTGCGGCCGAGCGTCGCATCGCCAGATACCTGGACGACTTGGCTCTGCCGGAGGGGTCGGTTCTGCTCGACACCGTGCAGAGCTATGCCGTCGTGGCGTCGTCGGACAACCCTCGGCAATTCGTCGTGCCTTCCGATGCGGACTTCGTGCGCGTACTGAACAACCCCGCCGAACATCACGTCGAATACATCCTGTCGGTGCCGAACACCGGTCGCGGTGTGTCGGACGCGGTCAATCGGCGCTATCCGACGATGTACGACACCGGGGCCGGCGGTGTGGGAGCGCTGGTACTCGAGGTTCCCAACGACGGCGGCATGGACCCTTCGGCCTGGCGTTTGTATCGCGTCACCGGTGAACGGCAAACGGGTCGATGAGGCAATTCGTGTGGGAGGATTGTCCGTATGACGTGGATGGTTGTAGATGTCTTCTGAAGAAGTGCGTCCGCGTGTGCGTGGCACAGTGCGTCGCCGCATCGCTGCCGCTGTAGTCAGCTTCGCAACCGTCGCGGTGGTGACAGGAATGTTCACGACGCCGGTGGTTGCCGATTCGCCCAAGACGGTTCGGGTGGGAGCGTCGTCGAGCGGACTGACGCTCGACGGACAACCATGGTGGCCTACCGGGCTGAATGCTTATCAACTGGCCACTGATTGGTCGGTGAACTTCGGCTGTGGCGCCATGGTCGATCTCGATGCCTACTTCGGTTCTCTGCCACCGAACTCCGTCACGCGTTTCAACGCGTTCCAGGCGCTCGCGGTGAACAAGGTGTCCGGGGAGATGGATTTCGGCCCGATGGACGCGGTGTTCGACGCTGCGGCGCGACACAATCAGTTCACGATTCCGGTGCTCTCACCCCAGGACAGCGGGTGTGATGACGGGCTGTTCAAATCCAGGGACTGGTACACCGACGAGTGGAAGGTCGCGAACCTGATCCCAGGTCGAGCCACCATGAGCTTCCAGGACTGGATGCACACCGCCGTCGACCGTTGGAAGAACGAGCCTTCCGTCGCGGCGTGGGAATTGGTGGGGGAGCCGGAACCGAGCCTGTGTACCGATGCCGCCTGCAATTGGTGGACAAGAACGTGCCCGTCTGATTCCGCGCAGGTGTTGCGGGAGTTCTTCGACACGGCAGGCGCCGAACTTCGGGCGATCGATCCGAACACCCTGATCACGGCCGGATACGTCGGGGGCGGTCAGTGCGGCACTGCGGGTGACGACTACCAGTACGTGAGCGAGTCCGACTTCGTCGACGTTCTGCAGTATCACGACTACGGAGCAGACGGGGTTCCGCTTCCGGGCGACCAGTGGAACGGACTGGCGCGTCGCATCGAACAGGCCGCGAACGTCGGGAAGCCGTTGTTGGTCGCCGAGACAGGCGAATTGGCAGGCAGTTGTGAATCACTGGCGACCAGAGCCACGAATATCGAGACGAAGCTGACGGGGCAGAAGGTGGCCGGTACGGCTGGAGCTCTCCTGTGGGCATTCGTGCCGGATCCACGGCCGAACGAATGCACAATGGATATCGGGCCTGACGATCCACTCTTCGACGTGATTGCTTCACTGGCAAGTTAGGACACTGCTAGTAGTCCACTGGGAGTTCCATCCAGTGGGAGTATGGTCACGATTTGATAACAACCTGAATCTGGTGTTGTGGCGTGATGACCGTATTTCGTTCGTATTCAATGGTATTCAGTGGCATTCACCTGTGGATAACCGAACTTGAAGACGGGTGAAGTCGCACGGGACCATCGATGCGACGCTTCCAGGACCTTCGTCCGGGTCGGCTGGGGACGGTCCGGTTGAGGTGCTGAGTTCGGAAGTTGTGTCGTACCTGTCTCTTTGGCCAGTTGCTACGTCCCGCCGTGGTCAACGTCGAAATACGATCACAACCGTTCGCCGCGGTAACGGGTAGTGCGCGGAGTGCGGCGTGCCCCTCGTGGAAGTGACATCGAGGGGTGGTGTGTAGCTCTCCCGCGCAACGAATTCCGAGTTCGAGTCAACTTGCGGCGGCATCGGCCGCCCGGTAGACCTTGTGCGCAGGCTGTACATGCGATGTGAGCTTTCGGTCGTCGAAATGAGGGGACGACCGCTGCATGCGCGTAACGGTAAGTGTGTGGAGCATCGTGTGAGCGGAGAGGTGAACGATGACTGGGTGCGCTGAACGGCCTTTCAAGACTGCTGTGGTGCCGGCTGCCGGGATGGGGACTCGTTTCCTCCCGGCCACCAAGACGGTTCCGAAAGAGTTGCTCCCCGTGGTCGATACACCCGGGATCGAGCTGGTCGCAAGCGAAGCGGCGCAAGCAGGCGCGGAACGTCTGGTAATTGTCACTGCGCCGGGCAAGGCATCGGTCGTCGGGCATTTCGTCGAGGACCTGGTGCTCGAGGGCAAGCTCGCCGCCAGCGGGAAGCACCATCTACTCGAGCGTGTGCGTCGGGCCCCGGGCCTGATCTCGGTGGAGCCGGTTGTGCAAGAGTCTCCGCTGGGATTGGGACACGCTGTCGGTCTGGTCGAATCGGTGCTGGATGCGGACGAGGACTCGTTCGCGGTGCTGCTTCCCGACGATCTGGTCCACCCCTGCGGCATTCTCGACGCGATGGCGAAGGTACGTGTCGAGCGTGGTGGTTCTGTGCTGTGCGCGTTCGACGTCGCGCCCGATCGTGTTGGGGCCTACGGAGTATTCGACGTCCAAACACCTGTGGAGGGCAGCGATCCCGATGTACTTGCCGTCGTCGGCATGGTCGAGAAGCCGGCTCCTGAGGATGCTCCGTCCACTCTCGCCGCGGCCGGACGATACCTTCTCGATCGCGCCGTGTTCGACGCGCTCAGACGAATCTCACCCGGGCAGGGTGGCGAACTACAACTGACGGATGCGATAGCGCTGTTGATCGCGGAGGGGCATCCGGTTCACGTCGTCGTCCATCACGGAACCCGCCACGATCTTGGTAACCCGGGAGGCTTTCTGCGAGCATCTCTCGACCATGCGCTCAGTCGCACCGAGTACGGACCGGAGTTGCGAGTCTGGCTCAAGGAACGATTGGATCAGCCGGATCCGCAGTTGACGTACTGAATAATGCCGTCCATGACAGCTGAGGTCGAAATATGTTTTGGTGCACGAGAATCTGCACCATGTTCGGCTAGCGCGTATGCGAATGTCGGTAGCCCGGATTCATTCACTTTGTCGGTCGATACCGCGTCGGGTGAGTTCGTCCACCAGGGACTGTGTCGAAATCGTCGCGACGATCGACGGTGGAGTCATCCCCGGCTCCGCTTCCTCAGAGGTCAGATAACCGGCGGCTACGAGGACCTCCATGATCGGAGCGTCGAAGACCTGACATGCCGTCCGCATCGTGTCCTGCGTGGGAGGGCGTTTAGCCGACAGCCATCGACTCAGCTCGGAAGGTCGAATCTTCAGCGCACGCGCAGCTTCCTGGATGTCGCCGAACGAGCGAAGTTCCAGTTGATTCTCGACCCATGCGGAGAAACCACTCATAGCGGTCATATTGCCTGAGCCGAGACGTATATGCCACTTCCTTTCGGCCACGAGTCGAGGACAATTGGATATCTGCCATGTCGTGGCAAAGTTTTGCGTCGACGATTCGCTTATTTGCAGTTACGCGACGTTGCCGACAGAGGATGACTTCTGCGCTGAGCGGGGATTATTCAGCCCGGCGTCGGCGAAGGGTGAAATCGAGGGTGAAATGCAAAAAATTCGATTGTCGGAAGCAGGAACTCAATGACAACGCCGAGTCAAGTCAGACCTCAAGGTCTTCGGAATGATGCCGCTTCGACGGCAGGGCGAACAGGCAGAATTCCTTTGTCGCCGACTACCGCTGTGTGGATGGCGATCGCGATCGCAGTTCCGATATACCGCTCGTTGCCCGGCGCCGTCACGCAGTTGTGGGCGATGGCAGTGCTTGCGGTCATCGTGGCGTCAGTAGCGCTGGGACGAGTTGCTCGGCCGCAGTTTGTCGGCGTCTGGTTGACCGCCGGCTACGCCGCTCTCGTCGCAACGGTAACAGCGACGCGTGGCAATGATATCGGCGGAAATCTTTATGTTGGAATCCAACTTTTCATAGTTCTCGGGCTCGGAATATTTGTGATGGTCGCCAATGTCCGGCGTGATCCGGGTTTTGTCAGGCGTGTATGCATTGCGTTCATAGCAAGCCAATCGGTTTCTGCTCTGGCCGCCGCTATCCAATTGGCCGGTTCATCCGTCTTCGGTTTCGGTGTTGTGAACGGTCGTGCTCCAGGTCTGGCAGGTCACCCGAACGTTCTGGGCATCATGTCCTCACTTGCGCTGATTCTGTGCCTGGGGGCTGCAGTGCGAAAGGTAGGAAATCGGGTCGTTCTGGTGCTGATATCGATTGTGAACGCGGTGGGACTGCTGGCAACCGGTAGTTTGAGTTCGTTGTCGGCATGCGCGATCGGATTGATCGTCGTGGCGATTTCTTCGCGAGTGAAGATCACCACCATCGTCAAGAGTTTTGTCGGCGCCTCTGTTCTCTTCTGGGTCGCAATCACCTACACCGAGTTCGGAAAGCACCTGGAGACGCCGGCCGATCGATACCTTCAGGTCACAGGGCAGACCAAAGCCGTCAGCACACTCGAGATCCGTAACGACACTTACGGATTCGCTTGGGATGCTATTCGCGCGCATCCGCTGTCCGGGGTGGGTCTGAACGCTGCCAATGCGGCCTCGTTCGACAACGTCACAGTCGTCCACAATGTGTTTCTACGGTCTTGGTACCAAGGCGGGGTGGTGCTTGCCCTGGCTGTGGGACTCATCATCTGCGCGACGGCATTGGTTGCGTTCAGATCGATGAAGTCCGGCAAGAACGCCGCCGCGGCCGGCGTGCTGGTCGCGATGATGACATTCGCACTGACCTCGGCATTTTTCGAGCAGGCGTACTACTGGCTACCGGTCGTACTCGCGTTTGCATGTCTTTCGGCCGGCAGTGATCGGACCGCAAGCTTCAAAGCTCACCCGCGCAACAAGAGTTGATCGGGAATTGAGCTTACGTGTTCAAGCCATGGAAGGTCTTCTCCCAGTAAGACGGGTTGCGTATCAACTGATATGTGCCTTTGATGGCTGCGATGCTCATCAAGACCCAGTAAAGCGGAGCGGTCAGGCAAGCTATCAGCAGCATAGGATTTCGCGTCTCTCGGCATGCCACCAGGTTCATGTAAAGGACTGCGGCGTTACCGAATACGAGTGACACGAGGGCGGGAAAATAGACGTAGTTGGGAAACACGTCGTGGATGACCTCGGGCTGGCCGAGAATCCAACCCAGACTGATCAGCCAGAACGCCATGTTCAGTGTCGCCACAATGGGTGTCCCCGCCATCAAGATGGTGAAGCGTAGAAATCCGACCGTGCCGAGTCCGCGCCACAGTTTCACAGGTTGACGCATGTGAACCAACCAAGTCTGCAGGTAACCCTTGTACCAGCGTGAGCGTTGTCGGATCCAGTTGATCGTGTCGCTGTTGGCCTCCTCCAGCGTCGTCGAGTTCAGAACAGCGGTCCGGTAGCCGCTCTCCGCGATGCGAACTCCGAGATCTGCGTCCTCCGTGACGTTGAAGGGGTCCCAGGCGCCGATCTCGTCGAGCACACTTCGTCGAAGGTGATTGGACGTGCCTCCCAAGGGAATCGGTGACTGACTGCGCATCAGTCCTGGGAGGATGAAATTGAACCAGAGGGCGTAGTCGGCCGTGAACCACGCGGTCAACAAATTCTGAGTCCCGTTGTGAAATGCGAGTTTCGCCTGAACGCACGCGGTATTCGATGGAAGCTTCGCGAAGGTTGCCACCACACGGCGTAACTGGAGCGGATCCGGTGAGTCCTCGGCGTCGTAGATGGTGATTATCTCGCCCGTAGAGAAGTGCAATCCGTAGTTGCAGGCTTTGGGTTTGGTGCGCGGATCTGCAGCAGGGACCTTCAAGATACTCACCACGGCATCGACTCCGGCGGCAGTCGCCGCGTCGATGGTGACGGTGTCATCCTCTTCGAGGAGCAACAGCACCTGCAATTTGTTCGAGGGGTAGTCGATCGCACGCATAGCGGAAATCAGGTCTCCGACTACTTCCGGCTCGTTGTACGCCGGCACAAGGATTGTGTAGTGCGGTAGTTCTTCATCGGAAAGCGAGCTTGCCTCCTGATCGCTGATCGTCACGATCGAGGAGGCATCCAGACCTCGTGTGAACAGCACTAGGCGATCCACCATCGCCCATACGTACCCGAGCGTGCATGCCAATGTGAGAACGATGAGCGTGGGAGTAAGGAAGAAGACCAGACACACAACGGTGATCACGAGAATCAGGAACAGGATGTTGCGCTGCCACGGATAGAACGCAACTGATGCCGACGAAATCGGTTTACGTTCACGCAGTCCGTTCACAGCATCGTGAAGTGCAACTCGTTTGAATTCTTCCGAGCTTTCGTCCTCAACCGAGAGATCGGGATCTACCACTTCTGTGCCTCCACGACAAGCCTTCCGAGGGACTGGAGCATACCTAGATCCTTGTACTGAGATTCGCTGTCGACAGTAGATATCCTGCCTCTGAGTAGAACTGCCAAGGTGTTGCTTCCATTCGAAGCCATCGATGGTTTCGGTTCGGGGAACAAGGCATTCGGTTCATGATTGTCCACTGTCAAGAGTGTGACGCGTTGTGCGGCACCGTCGCCGCGTGTCCACACGAAATTGAGGTTGCTCCAGGTGAGTAGGAGGGAGTCGTCGACAACTGTGTACATTTCCGCGACAACTCCACGAGTCAACTCAACTCGTACGGTGGGGCTGACACGTGCGTTCTGGAGATCATAGGTTGTATTGCTCGGATAGACAGACAGAGTAGACGGGCGACGCACTTGAACAACGTCCATTTGGACGGTGCGTGGTCGCATCTGGGTGTCCCAGGCAGGGTTGGGTGTGTCAGCACGAATTGTCTGGCGAGTGAGTGCCGAGGTGGAACCGAAGTATTTTCTCGGCCAATCGTATTCGTCGGTTGAGATCTCACGCCAACCGGCGGGGACGATGAGGCGTGGATCAGCAGTCGCCGGCGGACCTACTGAGACCGGAACGCTCTGAGTGGTGGGCACTGGCGTAAAAAACATCACGATTGCCGCGGCGAACACCACCAGGATCGTCCAGTTGCTGGTTGACGTCGAGGGATTCCGGAGCGGACGCTCGAACGGCTTCCATGACCTTCCACGTCGCTCGTACAGGTAGAAGAACCCGCCTACCAGTAACGCACTACCTATTGCTGGTAGCAGCTGGACGCTGAACAAGGGTGCAGTCGGGTACTGCCGCGAGAGGTAGTAGACCAAGGCAGCACCCAGGACGGACGAAGCGACGAACCCGGCGAATCCCCGTCTCCAGGTCCTACTGACGGCGATCGTCGTTGCGGCCGAGGCGACCAGCACCATGATGATGCTGTAGTCGAATCGCGTGCCGCCGAGTTCGGTCGCCAGCGTGCGGTAGATGAGCGGCGCCAGGACGATCGGAACAACCCAGATTGCCCAGTAGCGGTTCACCGGACGCAGCCCGAACATGAGAACCGCTGCGCTCCAGACAAATACCCATGCCGCGATTACATCGATATGCATCAATTCATAGTTCTCGGCAAAACGTGGCATGAGGAGTGCCTGTAAACCCAGAGAAACAAGTAAGCCGATACCACCGACAATCTTGTCCGTCTCACGGTCGTGGATCGGAAGGTCCGGGCCGCGTCGCAAATCTGTTCCGACGGCGGCTATCAGGCAGAGCAAAGGGAGGACAAAAACGTATCCGATGGCGGTACCGCTCGCGGTGCTCCTCCACAAATTGGTCCAGGTGGGCCAGAAAGCAAAGATTGTCGCGGCTGCAATCATCAGCCAACGTACTGTGAGGCGGGGGATAATTCCCGACTGCGTGCGTAGGTCGCGAATCTTCAAGATATGTAGTCCTATTCGAACTGGTCGTCCACTCCGGCTGTGTCGGCTGCAGCGAGGTTGTGTCAGCGAACCCGACTTTGGTCGACCTTACGTGATCGATCACAAGGTGCGAATCCGAGCACCGGCCGCTGCGGAACGGCCGAAGCGGGGCAGAAATCCCACATATTGAGACGAAGGAAAGTTTTCTTTTCGGAGCTTGCTTGTTGCGAACTGGACGAGTGACCTGATCTTGTTTCGATGTTGAAGCCTGTATCAGCAAGGGCTGTAGGGCTATTCGCCTTCGAATTGCACATCGAATCGGCAATAGGGACCAAGATCCCTGCCGGGGACGTAGGTCCCCAACGGCGCAGGCACCTTATGTCGGCGAAAGTCATTGCGTTGGTTACCAATGGAAATGATCCTCTATTCAGGCCGTATCGGTAATGCGTTGCCCTGTGGCAACCGCCTACTGACGAGTAAGGTCCTTCGCTTTGCCGCACTTTCGTCGAAGTAACGCGATAGTTGCCTCTGAATCGATCTTTCGTTCTGTTGTTCCAGGCGCTCCGCCTCCGAACGGTGAGAGGCAAAGCGCTTGCGTTGCGGCCACATTGGAATAGGTAGGGGTGCGGGCGACTACAGGCCTGAACTGGGGCGACTTTGCGTTTGATCCTGCGCGCGGACAGTGCTGAAATGTAATCCACTCGGAGCGTGAGAGCGTTCCGATTCTCGAACAATTGCACTCTTCGGATCGAAGCGAGCAATTTGCTGTTCCAGTGGATTGCTCAAATCTGGTGAATCACGCTCAACACCTGTCAACGACACACGGATTCAACGACACACGGATTCCACGAATGAGGAAGGGGCTGATCACGTGACGGCGCTCGACGTGTCCACACTGGGCAAGACCAAGCACACGCTTCCCCGCGCAGTGCCCGACCTCCGCCGCGGATCGACTTCTCGGAGGGAATGGGAAACGGCGTACCGCAGAAGGCTGTTCCTGGGCGATTCGGTGATCATCGTGGCGACGGTTTTCCTGGCTCAATGGCTGCGATTCGGTGGAGACAGCCGCGCAGTGAGCCCCGGAATCCTCGGGCAACTCAGCTACACCGGTGTGTCAATTGCATTGGCGGCGATGTGGTTATCGTCGTTGGGGATCTTTCGCACTCGCTCGATTCGTGTGATCGGCAGCGGACCCGAAGAGTACAGGCGAATCTTCGTCGCGACAGTTCGCCTCTTCGGACTCATTGCGATTGTCAGCTTGCTGTTGCAGTTGGACATCGCGCGGCTCTATCTGGCCTTCGCATTTCCTGTCGGTCTGACCGCGCTGATGGCGAGCCGCTGGATCTGGCGAAAGGTGATTGCGAGGAAGCGCTCGCGCGGCGATTTCCAGACGTCCGTCTTAGTCGTGGGAAGCCCGGTTGCAGTCAAGAAAATGGCCCAAACCTTCGAACGAGCTCCCGGTGACGGGTACCGGGTCGTGGGCGTCTGCCAACCCAGTCAACTAGGTCGTCGCGACAGAGTCATCGTGGTCGACGGCAACGAAATACCGGTCCTCGGGGACGAGCACGATGTGACCGACGCACTCGACTTGGTCGGAGCCGATGCGGTGGCGGTTACGGCGACGGAACACCTCGGCTACGACGGTATGCGGAAACTGGCCTGGGATCTGGAGTGTAAGGACGTCGATCTTGTTGTGGCACCGGGAATCCTGGATGTTTCCGGTCCGCGACTGTCGATGCGGCCGGTGGCGGGCCTTCCACTGATTCACGTCGAACGTCCGCGATACCACGGTGCTCAACGGTTCGCCAAGACAGCCTTCGACGTCGTTTTCGCATCTGTAATTCTCATTTTGATCAGTCCCGTTTTGATCGTGACGGCGTTGGCAGTCAAGTTCACCAGTCGGGGTCCTGTGCTCTATCGGTCGGAGCGAATGGGATTGGACGGGGTTCCCTTTCCGATGCTGAAGTTCCGATCGATGGTTCAGAACGCAGATACGCAGGTCGACAGCCTGCTGTCGGATAACGAGGGCGCCGGTGTCCTGTTCAAGATGCGTGACGATCCTCGGGTTACCAAGGTGGGGCGCGTCATTCGAAAGTTTTCGATTGACGAGTTGCCTCAGTTCGTCAATGTGCTCCGGCGCGAGATGAGCGTAGTTGGTCCGAGACCGCCGTTGAGGCGTGAGGTAGAGGCATACGACGGGGCCGTGAAAAGGCGACTGCTGGTCAAACCGGGTATCACCGGTTTGTGGCAGGTGAGCGGGCGCTCGGATCTTTCGTGGGAAGAAACCGTTCGGCTGGATCTGTCCTATGTCGACAACTGGTCGATGGTCGGGGACGTGATGATCGTCGTGAAGACGCTCAAAGCCGTAATGGCTAGTGACGGCGCATACTGATCCGTTCAGTCAGTCTTTCGTATTCGTATCGCGAATCCGATTCGCCATTCCCGGCGAACCCTGCCTGGGATCCGAAGTAAGGGAACTGCGCAATGCACACTGGCCAATCGGTGGTGCTCGATGAGAACTTTGGGGGAGCAGGCTCGATGTCATCAAAAAAATACTCGATGTATTTGGCGGTGATTCCAACGTATCGGAATCCGTGCATCGAGGTGTTGCGTGAGATGGAGGAAGGAAATCTCGATATTCTGGCTTCGGACTACGGGTTGGATTCCACGGTACGAACTGGCATCGACACGGATTTCTACGACCGCGTTCGACGGATCGGAATCTTCGGTGACAAGGTTCTTCTTCAGGTGGGTTCTTGGAAAAATCCGCTTTCAGCGTCCGTGACTATCCTGGATTTGAACCCCCGTAGTCTCACATCGTGGAGTATTTTGGTCCTCCGACGAATAGCGCGTCGCCGTACTCTTCTTTGGGGCCATTTGCATCCCAGGCAAGGTTCTTCGTCGAAGACGGCTTTCCTTCGTAGAACGATGCGCCGCTTGTCTCAGGGGACCATTCTTTACGGGTACGCCAGTGTGGTCCCAGCCAAGCTCGAGGTTCCAGGCCAACCAGTTTGGGTTGCACCCAATTCTTTGTACAAACGCGCTGACATCAACGCTGGTAACACCGGTGAATCGCGTAAATCAATTGTCTATGTCGGCCGATTGGTTGCCGAGAAGAACGTCGATCAATTGGTTCCGGCTTTCCACCAATCAGGCCTCGTCGACGAGGGTGCCGTGTTGGAAATCGTGGGTTTCGGCAATGCGGTGGAAACGATAGAACGGCAAATTCTCGATTTAGGTCTGGAAGAGTCCGTTGTGGTACACGGACGCATTGAAAGTCCGATCGAACTTGCTGAAATCTACGCACGCTCAATCATGTCGATCTCTCCCGGATACGTCGGGTTGAGTGTCACTCAGAGTTTGGGATTCGGAGTCCCGATGCTGTACCCCGAGGACGCCCCGCACGCCCCCGAGATCGAACTTGCTGCTGTCGGTCCTATGCAGAGTTACTCACCGACGACCGAGGAGTCGCTGGCTGCGGCGCTGCGAGACTACTTCTTGCATCTTGTCTCCAATCCCGTTCCAGCGGAGAAAGTTTCAGCGAAGGTAGGGGATCTCTATTCCGCCGAAACCATGGCATCGGGGATCTCTGCTGCGTTGCGAGGTCAGGTCGTCGAATTCGACAATGAGGGATGGCCCAAGGAGATGGTCGTACGATGAGCAACCGATCACGCCTACCGTCAGGTGTCAGGCGAGCCCTTCGCGGAATAATGAATGGACTCGCAATATCGAACGGGAATGTTTCAGTAGGGCGCGACTTCAACGCCGGCCGTGGAGCCATCATCAGTGCGCCTCACCGGCTGAATATCGGCGATAATGTCAGCGTCGGACCCCGAACCGTTATTCAGGTAGACGGCTCCATCGGATCCCACGTCATGATCGGAATGAACGTCTACATCGTGGGGCGCGAAGACCACGCGATCGACGAGGTGGGTATTCCGATGCTCGCGTCGACGTGGGTGGGGGACCGTCAGCCTGGTGCACGCGATTCTGTCGAAATTGGAACAGACGTATGGATAGGCGCCTGTTCGGTGATATTGAGCGGTGTGAAGATCGGTGACGGTGCGGTTATCGGAGCCGGTTCGGTCGTGACGAACGACGTCGAGAGTTTCTCGGTGAATGTCGGAGTTCCGGCACGGAAAGTCGCCGAACGATTCGAGAGTGACACGCAGAGAAGTGCACACCTGCAAGCTGTGCACGGACTGCCGTCCTGAGTTAGCTGAAAAGGGAAATGAGCACGATGGATAATCAGGGAAATAAAATCCTGATCGTGGGAATCAACTATTCTCCTGAGCCAACCGGTATCGCTCCGTACACGGAGGGTTTGGCAAATGCGATAGCGGATGCCGGTGCTGACGTCAGGGTAGTGACAGGGTATCCGCACTATCCATTCTGGCGAAAGATGGATGGCTTCTCAGGTCTGTCTTCCGTAGAGCAGTCAGAAAATCTGACGGTTCAAAGACTTCGTCATTACATCCCCCGGAATCCCAGCTTCCTGCGAAGAATTCTGATGGAGGCAAGTTTCGCTTTGAGGGCGACCTGGGCGACTCTTTTCCATCGAGCAGACCTCATACTGTGTTTAAGTCCTACACTTTTGTCCTCGGCGGCATTTGTCATCAGGACCAGGCTCCTTCGATCGCGCACACCCGTGGTGCTGTGGGTGCAGGACTTCTACGGACTGGGCGCGTCCGAGACCGGTCAGCTGAGCGGAGGCCTGTCGTCTCTCGTCGATCGAGCCGAATCCTGGATCTTGCGAAAGTCCGATCACGTCGTCGTGATCCACCCGCGGTTCGCGAAGCATGCGCAGGACAACCTCGGAGTCGACTCGAGCAGCGTCACAGTCATCAGGAACTGGACCCACCTGGATCTCTCCCAGTCTGCCTGCACCCGAGAAGATTCGCGAAAGCGATTGGGCTGGGGGCCGGAACAGAAGATAGTTCTGCATGCCGGCAATATGGGTGCAAAGCAAGGGCTCGAGAACGTGGTGAACGCCGCGCATTTACTTGGGCCGCGCCAGTCCGACATCAAATTCGTACTGATGGGGGATGGGAATCAGCGGGCCCATCTCGAAGAGCTGTCCGAGGGATGCACCGGGATCGAATTCATGGATCCTGTTGGCGGCGAGGACTTCACCGATGTGCTGCGAGCAGCGGACGCATTACTTCTCAACGAGTTGGCCGATCTTCGCAGTATGGCCGTTCCGAGCAAACTTACATCGTATTTCGCTTCAGGGGTACCTGTCGTCGCGGCTACATCTTCGGACAGTGCCTCCGGCGAGGAGATCGCCCTGTCCGGGGCGGGAGTACGTGTTGACGCCGGAAATCCGGAAGCATTGGTACGTGAAATAGAGATGCTGGTTTCCGACCCCGTCCGTGCCGCTCAACTCGCGCGAAACGGGGGGGAGTACGTGCACGAAACCTTGTCTCCCGGCTCTGCCACCACCGCGTTCGGTGACCTCTTCGACGGACTCATCAATCGAGACAGTTTGCCGACTCGACCGACGCAAGCCCGAGCGCGATGACACACCCGCAGCTCTCCCTCGGCGAATTCACCGGGGCAGGATACGACAAGGGACGTCCGGCATCAGTGCAGGTCGCCTGGCTCGCGGTGGCACCACTGTTCCGGGCCTGGTTCGTGCCGGCACGCATACGAGTTGCCATTCTCAGACTGTTCGGCGCTGAGATCGGTGATGGAGTCCTGATTCGGCACGGCGTGAAGATCCATTGGCCGTGGAAACTGTCGATCGGTGATAACACTTGGGTGGGTGAGGGAGCATGGATCCTCAATCTCGAACCGGTGAGTATCGGGTCGAACAGTTGTGTCTCGCAGGACGTCTTTCTGTGCGCGGGCAGTCACAGCAGACAGTCACGGACTTTCGAGTTCGACAACGGACCGATCGTCATCGGCAACGGAGTGTGGATTGCGGCCAGGTCCACAATTCTCCGCGGCACGTCGGTCGGTGACCACTCGGTTATCGGCGCAAATTGCCTTGTTACATCCGATGTTCCGGCGAGTTCGATCGTCCGCGCCCCGGTTTCGTCGATCGGACGACCATGAAGGGCGCACGACCGCGCTGCGCCGGGGTTCCGCACGCGTTCGAGTGCCCGGGTGGTGGAACATGAAGGTGATGACGAACCCCTTGGTGGTTCAGTTCACGGGAATCGCCGGCGGACGTCTTGTCGGTGCGTTGATTCAGGCACTGAGTATGGTCCTACTCGCGCGTATCTCCGGTCCGTCCGGCTTTGGAATCTTCGCTGCGGCTTATGGTGTCGGACTGGTGCTTCAGACCATTCTGAACTTCGGGTTCACCCCATTTCTGGTTCGGATCCGTGCGTTGGGTGACCAGGAACCCCTCATCGCGTCGACCTTGGAGTTCTCGCGCCGCGCCAACCTGGCCGTCGGTGCATTGCTGGCATTTACCGCGGCGGTAGCCGCGGTCTTCGAGCCGAAGCTTTGGTTCGTAGTGCCGTTGACAGCTTGGGTTGTTCTGGACAATTACGTCGAGACGCTGCTCTCGCTACCACTCGCTGACGGGAATACCTGGCAGAACGCGGTGTCGTTGCTCCTCCGGCGAGCACTTGCTCTCGTTTTTGTTGCGGCCGCTTGGCTCGCAGGAGTCGACGCAGTGTTCTGGTATTCCGTGGGCCTCGCGTTCTCTTCGATGATCGCTGTCTTCGTGGCCATTCGGCTCGGACCGGCGATCACTCGTGTCAGATCGAGACGCTCGTACAAGTCGATCATCGGCAAGTCCTCGCACTTCTGGTTGAATTCCGTTGCTACTCAGACGCGCAACTTCGACGTACTGCTGGTTGGACTTGTCACGTCACCGGCCGTCTCCGGAATCTACGGCGTGACGAGTCGTATCACCACTCCGTTGCGGCTGATTCCCACATCGTTTGCGGCAGTTCTCATGCCTGCGGCGGCGCGCTCGACGACCGGGCGAATCACCCAGGGCATTCTGCGACCCGCGATGTACGTATGCATCGCAAGCGCGGTGATCTTCGGTGTGATCGCAGCTGTCATCCCTGTACTTGTTCCACCGATTTTGGGCGATGCGTACGTAGACGCGGTACCGGTAATGCAGGTCGTCTGCTTCAGTTTGATCTTCGCAGCGATCTCGTCCCAATTGAATGCGATCCTGCAAGGTACGGGCAGAGTTGAAATCGTCTCCTACATAACGGTTGTGAGCACCTTGATCTGCCTCGTCGGAATCGTGCTGGCTGCCCCCCGTTACGGGGCGCTCGGAGCGGGGTGGTCGCTCTCGCTCAGCTATGTACTTCAAACCGCATTGCTGACCTGTGTCGTTGTCGTTGCAATGAGGAGGGATCCCCATGCGTAGGTTCTTCATGAGTATCGCAGCAGCTCAGGGCAATCTGGGTGACATCGAGATACGCCGAACAGCAGTCGACTACATGCGTGAACTGGGGTTCAGACCCGTTGTATTTTCGGGCAGTATGAGCGCGGAGTACGTCGATGCCTTCGATTGGGAACCAACCGACGAGGTGATGGATTCGGGTATCAACTTCTGGCGAGCGATTTTGTCCGATACAGTGCGCCGAAAGCGGGCAGTGATCGTGATGGCACCTGGGCCGGCGGTTCTGGGGGCATCAGCAGCAAGCGTCGTCAAGCACTCGTTGTTGGTGACAGTCTTTGCGGCGCTTCGCATCTTCGGTACACGAGTCCTCGTTTTGGGACGGTCGATCGAGGTACGAAGCCCAATGGCGGCAGTACCCGAGAAGATCCTCGTCGGCGTAGCCGACGTCTACGCGGCACGTGACAAAAGGACGTGTGAGTACCTGCGAGGTAAGAGTCGGTTCTATCCCGATCTCGCGTTCGGGGCCGGTGTATCCGACGGAGCGAAGTCTGCTGGCCGAGAATCTGCGCGCCGAGAAATAGCCTTGCTTTCACTTCGGCATGACCGACCGGTGAACTACGCGTCCCTTCGGTCGATCCAAAGTCAGTTCTCGGCAAATGGTTTGGATTTGATGGCCTGTTGCCAGGTTGTCGAGGACGACAGCCACAACCGCGAAGTTGCTGCGACGCTGGGTATTCCCTACGTGGGATGGGACGATGACACGACCCATCGGCAACAGGAGTCGGCTGTCCGCGCCCTGTACGAGCGCGCCGCCGTAACCGTCAGTGACCGCCTCCATGTTTTGATCCTGAGCGCTCGAGGCGGATCGATACCGGTGATGTCGGGTAGTAGTTCGGTACCGAAGCTGAGGGATTCGCTGGAACCGGTACTCGCACCGCAGGCCTCCTGGATGGACGATGCGACGGGTGGCAGCTTGAATCTAGGGCACGACGAATCTACCCGAATCTCTCGCGGAATGGATTCCGCTGCCGCGGAACTGGAGGATCTGAGATCGCGGATCAAGGAGGCAGTAATGCCGTGAGGGTTTCTCAGTTCTGGTTGTGGGTTCGCTGCTCCCACACAACACAATTCGGCCGATGACTACTCGCAGACAAGTATCTGCTTCGAGGACGGAGTTTCAAGTGAAACGTGCACTGATTACCGGAATTACAGGCCAAGACGGTTCATACCTGGCCGAGCTGTTGTTGAGCAAGGGATACGAGGTCCACGGACTTATTCGTAGATCGTCCACGTTCAATACGGCTCGAATCGATCACATGTATGTGGATCCCCACACGCCGGATGCAAAACTGTTCCTTCATTACGGAGATCTCAGCGACGGGGCGCGTTTGGTCACTCTTCTCGCACAGATACGCCCGGACGAGGTCTACAACCTCGCAGCGCAGTCACATGTACGGGTAAGTTTCGACGAGCCCGAACATACCGGAGACACGACGGGAATCGGGTCGATCAGGTTGCTCGAAGCAGTCCGGATGGCTGGTCTCGAATGCAGGTTCTACCAGGCGTCCAGCTCCGAGATGTTCGGTGCGACACCGCCTCCGCAGGACGAGCAGACTCCCTTCTATCCGCGATCGCCGTACGGTGCAGCGAAGGTGTACTCGTACTGGATCACCAAGAACTACCGCGAGGCGTACGGGATCTTTGCCGTGAACGGAATTCTGTTCAACCACGAATCTCCGCGGCGAGGCGAAACATTCGTAACTCGCAAGATCACGCGAGCGGTGGCGCGGATCAAGGCCGGCCTGGAAAACGATTTGTACATGGGTAATCTCGATGCAATCCGCGACTGGGGCTACGCGCCGGAGTACGTGGAGGGAATGTGGAGGATGCTTCAGGCCGACGAGCCGGACGATTACGTGCTCGCGACAGGCGGTAACTACTCGGTCAAGGATTTCCTGACGGTGGCCTTCGAGCACGCGGGTCTGAACTGGGAAGATCATGTGCGCTTCGACGAGCGCTATCTGCGGCCGACGGAAGTAGATGCGTTGATCGGAGATGCAGGTAAGGCGGAGCAGAAGCTCGGCTGGAAGGCGACTGTACATACCCCCGAGCTGGCTCGAATCATGGTCGATGCGGACATAGAGGCTCTGAAGTGTGAGGGCAAGCCCTGGATCGACCGCCCGAACCTGGTGGATTGGGAGCATGCCCGATGACGGGGGAGTACGCGCAGAAGTCCCTCGATCGGAACGATGCGGTGTACGTCGCGGGCCATCGTGGACTCGTGGGTTCAGCGATCTGGCGTCGTTTGGAGGCCGACGGTTTCAATCGCCTTGTCGGTCGCACGTCCGCCGAACTCGATCTTCGCGACCGCGGTGCCGTGTTCGAGTTCTTCGCCGCCGAGAGGCCGAAGAACGTGGTCCTCGCTGCAGCCAAGGTGGGCGGGATACTGGCGAACAGCACACTGCCGGTGGACTTCATCTCCGACAACCTTCGCATCCAGGTGAACGTGATGGACGCGGCGGCCGAGTTCGACGTAGATCGCCTGCTGTTCCTCGGATCATCCTGCATCTACCCGAAATTCGCTCCTCAACCGATTCGCGAAGAATATTTGCTGACCGGTCATTTGGAACCGACGAACGATGCATATGCCATCGCCAAGATCGCGGGAATCCTGCAGGTACAGGCTGTTCGAAAGCAGTTCGGGCGTCCGTGGATCTCCGCGATGCCGACCAATCTCTACGGCCCGGGTGACAACTTCTCTGCCAAGGGCTCTCATGTGCTGCCAGCCCTCATCAGACGCTTCGACGACGCGCGCCGTGATGGAGCTGCTTCAGTCGTGAACTGGGGCAGCGGGACGCCGAGGCGCGAGTTTCTCCACGTCGACGACATGGCGGATGCCTGCCTTCATTTGCTCGACCACTATGACGGAGCAGAACACGTCAATGTTGGTACAGGCGAGGACCAGAGCATCGCGGAGATCTCTGCGATCGTGGCGGACGAGATCGGGTTCGACGGCGAGATCGAATGGGATCATTCGAAACCTGACGGGACGCCGCGGAAGTTGCTTGACATCGGGAAGCTTCGAGATTTGGGGTGGCAGCCCAAGATTGATCTTCGTGCGGGGATCGCATCGACCGTGGAGTGGTATCGACAGAACGTCGATTCGATCAGGACATGAAGTACTACAGCATTATTCGACGTAAACTCGACTTCGACAGGCAGACATCGTTATGACTTCTCGTATTGCGGTATTCGGCACAGGCTACCTCGGGGCGACACACGCAGCTTGCATGGCCGAGTTGGGTCACGAGGTTCTCGGGGTGGATGTTGATCCGAACAAGCTCGCTATGCTCGAAGCTGGGGAGGTTCCTTTCTACGAACCGGGACTCGAGGAAGTACTGCGCCGCAACATAGCCGCGGGACGTCTTCGATTCACGGCTTCCTACGAGGAGGCCGCAGAGTTCGCCGACATCCACTTCCTCGGCGTCGGTACGCCGCAGAAGAAGGGGGAGTTCGCGGCCGACATGCGTTTTGTCGATTCGGTGATCGAGACACTCGCACCCCTCTTGACCAGGCCGACCGTAATCTTCGGGAAATCAACTGTGCCAGTCGGTACAGCAGAGCGATTGGGTGCGCGGGCACGGGAACTGGCGCCTGCCGGACAAGACGTGGAGGTGGCGTGGAACCCGGAATTTCTCCGGGAAGGCTACGCGGTGAAAGACACGCTTCACCCGGACCGGCTTGTGCTCGGGGTCGACCGCAATCGACCCGGACGTGCGGAATCGATTGCGCGTGAAGTGTACGAGCAACTCTTGAACGAAGGTATTCCCTTTGTTGTGACCGACCTTGCGACTTCGGAGTTGGTCAAAGCATCAGCCAATGCATTTCTGGCAACGAAGATCTCGTTCATCAATGCGATCTCGGAGGTGTGCGAGGCTTCAGGTGCGGATGTGACCGTTCTTGCCGATGCCATCGGCCATGACGAGAGAATTGGTAGGCGATTCCTCAACGCCGGAATCGGTTTCGGTGGGGGCTGCTTACCGAAGGACATCCGTGCTTTCATGGCACGTGCTGGTGAGCTGGGAGCAGATCAAGCACTCACATTCCTACGCGAAGTCGACAATATCAACATGCGTCGTCGTACTCGGATGGTCGAACTGGCTCGAGAAGCGTGTGGTTCTCTACTCGGAGCCAATGTGGCGGTTCTCGGTGCAGCCTTCAAGCCTGACTCCGACGACGTGCGCGACTCACCTGCGCTGAACGTTGCCGGGCAGATTCAGCTGCAAGGCGCTGCCGTCAATGTCTATGACCCGAAGGCGATGGGAAACTCGAAGGCGTTGTTCCCCACCCTCACTTACACTTCGAGCGCACTTGAAGCGTGTGCAGGCGCTGATGTCGTCTTGGTTCTGACCGAGTGGGCCGAGTTTCGAAAGTTGTTGCCGTCGGACCTCGAACCTGTCGTCCGCAAGAAGGTCATCATCGACGGACGTAACTGTCTGGAACCGACCACCTGGCGCGACGCAGGGTGGACCTACCGAGGTCTCGGAAGGCCGTAAACCGGTGAAACCTTCACGGAGGGTGGGTGTTGTAGGCATCGAGGGGAAGTGGCCGTGTGCCCGGGACCAAAGTCCGTCAGCGAGCGAGCTGTGGCCGGGGGAGATGCTGGGATAGCCGCTCGTGCATCACAGGGTGAGGGGCATGTTGCCTTGTTCGGTTGGTATGCATCAACTTCCGGCGGCAAGTTGCGTAGTTGGTCGTCGACGGACGTTGGTCCTACGGCCCGCGGTGGTATGTGACCCTTTCATGGTCGGCACAGTCGACTGACGATGTCTAGGAAGTTTCGAGGCTCCGTTGCGGTGGTGAAAAGACCAATGACGCAGTAGAGTTCAGCCTGGCTGCACGTTGTGTCTGCTCTGCGCGATGTGTGAGTGGGCCCGATGTCAGTGTCGCGGGTTTGTCAGTGTCGCGTGTTCGCCACTTCCCGATCATGCATCGGCCAGGAAGTGAGATGTGTGAGATGCCGTGAAGGCCTCTCCCCCCTGGCTGTTTCGGCAAATACCTCGCGCTGTGACGCAGGGACACGCGATAGAAGATTGGCTGCCTCGTTCAGCCTGCATTGAGTGCAGCGGCTCGACAGCGGCTGTCGATTACTACTCGAAGACGTGATACGTGTTCGAGCCGAAGGAGATTCGACGATGGATGTACGGGACTACCTGAAGATTTTGCAGGCACGGTGGAAGATAGTCGCTGTCGTCACTGTGGTCGTGATCTTGGGCGCATTGGGCGCCTCGTTGATTGCCACGCCGATCTACCAGGCTTCCACGCGCCTGTTCGTGTCGACTTCTACCGGAACAACCGTGAACGAGGCTTACCAAGGTAACCAGCTCTCACAGCAGTTGGTCACTTCCTACGCCAAGCTCCTTACCGGCGAGACACTGGCACAGAGAACGATCGATTCAGTCGGGCCCGATCGACTCGGCGGGCTTTCCGCTGCGGAGATTTCGTCCAAGGTGACCGCCACATCGGCGCCGGATACAGTACTGCTCGATTTGAGCGTGCAAGATGCGTCGCCTGAACTGGCACGTGAAATCGCAAATGCGCTCTCGGACGAGTTTGTCGTGATGGTCAAAGATCTGGGTACGCCCGCAAATGGTGGCACAGCACCTGCGCGCGTCGTTGTCGAACAGCGAGCACAAACTCCCGCGGAACCGGTGTCGCCGAAGACTTCGCGGAACGTGGCGCTCGGTGCCGCGATCGGGCTTCTGCTGGGGATCGGGTTGGCTGTGGTGCGTGATCGCCTGGACAACACCGTCAAAGAGCGCAAGGTGGTCGAAGACATCGCCGGCGCGGCGATGGTGGGAACAATTCCGTTCGACAAGGAACGCGAAGTTCATCAAGCGATCAACTTCCACGAGGGCAACTCCGCAAGTGCCGAGGCGTACCGCGAGCTGCGAACCAATCTGCAGTTCCTGGCCGTGGATCGCCCACCGAGTGTCATCGTCGTTACGAGTTCTCTTCCCTCCGAGGGAAAGACCACGACTGCGGTGAACATCGCACTCGTGTTGGCCGAGGCAGGCAAGAAGGTGTGTCTCGTCGAAGGTGACCTCCGTAAGCCTCGCGTCTCGAAGTATCTGGGACTTATCGGAAGCGTTGGTCTGAGCTCGGTCCTGGCCGGGCAAGCAGATCTCGACGACGTACTTCAAGTCACGAGCAATGCTGACCTGACGGTTCTTGCCTCAGGTCCGATTCCCCCGAACCCGAGCGAACTTCTGGGCACTGACACTGCCCATGCGGTCTTTACCGATCTCCGCAGAAGGTTCGACTACGTCATCATCGACGCCTCGCCGTTGCTTCCGGTTACGGATGCTGCAGTTCTTTCAGCGCTGGCGGACGGTGCGCTAGTGATTGCTCGTCACGGCACGACGAAGAGGGAACAGCTGAGCAGGGCGGTCGGCAATCTCCACAGTGTGGGCGCGACGATTCTCGGTACTGTCATCACGATGACCCCGCTGAACGGTCGTGGTGTCTACGAGTACAAGTACTACTACGATTCCGATCCGGTTGTCGCTGACGTGGCCGTGGAAGGGTCCGTGGACAGCAATCCAGTCGGCGAACGAAAGGTCACGTCGACAGTCATCTGACCTGGTCGTACGGTAAATCCCGACGCCTCACAGGGCCCTCGAGCAATGCTCGAGGGCCCTTCTCTGTGTGGTGAATCGGACGCAATTCTCTAGTCGGTTCCTCTGAGTCTGCGACGCGCAGTGCGGAATACGGGTTCATCGGCCGTCGCAGTAATTGGGTAGGCACGGGCATGCGGGATGTGACGCTGCGGTCTGAGCTGTCCCTGCTTGACCAGTGCCTCTATGACTGTCGATCTGGTTGCGCCCGACGGGGCCTTGGGCGTCTTGGTTGGAATCGCGTAGCGAGTGTGGCGGACCGCAGGCGGACCAGCCCGATTCGGCCTCGAGAGTTTCGCAACGCCTAGGTGTCGATCTGGCATCCCTCGATGGATTTGGACAGCGGGTGCGGGGGTTGTCGGCCAGCTGCGACTCAGCATGAACGAGTTCTTGGCCGATGTCGGTGGTCATATCGGCCACGGGTCCGTCGGTCGGAGGGCCGGAAAGGGATAGCGTCGACTGCTCTGGGTGAGGCGCTCGCGTATGTCGGCGACCCGGTGGGGCTCAGTCGCGTCCTGGTTACCTGCGACGAAAGGAACCCGGTTTCGCGTAAGGCAATCGAAGCGTGCGGGGGTTTACTCGAGAGCGTGCGCCCAGCTGATCAGTTGTCCCGCAATGTCGGTTGTTCGAGAGACACGCTCCGCTACTGGGTGCGAACGAGCGTGTCGAGCGTCCGTTGACCCTACACGGCCACACACGTTTGCCATGGCCATAGCCATAGCCATCGGTAGCAGTCGCCCCGCTTTGCAGCCGAGCGGCTGCGCAACTCGCATGTCCCTAATTGGGCTGTGCTGCAACTATTTCAGGACATCACCGGCGATCGCTGGCGGTCCACACTCCTCCTTTGCATGTCTGAATTCTCGGTGTCGCCCGATCGTAGGTTCGCGCAATGCCGGCCAGGAGTAGGTAAGACGCCCAGAGGCGAAGTGCCGAACAATCGTCCAGGGCTGAGTGGATGCTGAGCGCATCAAAGTATGGATTGCAGAGTGTTTACCAACCGCGTGCTGGTTTCCGTCCAAACGCGGAGCCCAAATGGGCTAGGCGATGAAAACTATAGGTACGCAATGGTAATGGTGAGCAATGTTCGCTCCGTCTTGTCGGAGGGTGAATAACTGACGTCAATGCTGGCATTGGGAAGAACTTCGGAAAGCGCTATTGCCACGCTGTCCGGAATGTGGCAAACTCCTCACTGGTACTGACCAGCTAGCCGAAGAGTTGCCAAGATGTGAGTCCTGGCAATATTGAGGCCGGCGACGTCAGCGGGCGAGGAGAAATCGCCGATCGTCCTGTGTTTGGGTTGTTAGTGGACTCTGCTTCAATCACGGGGTGTGAGCTGCGGCAATGCCGCAATAATCGACAGTTGGGCCGAGGCCTGACAATAGTCGCCGGGTTAACTGCAAGGCGCACGTAATGCGACCATACGCACTGAACGCAGCAATGCGGAGCAGTTGCTTCGCTGTCGAAGTTTCGGGAATCGGCAAGGCGGTCCGATGGACCTCGGCCGGTGAACATCTTCAGGCCGAATTCTGTGCATGGGGAAAGGTTTCTGAACACATGACGGTTCTCGAGATGGCCGCGCCCACGAAAGAGCGGCCACAACAACACCGACGAGTAACGCCGGAGAGGGCCGGTGGAGTTTCCGCACGCAGGAAATGGCAATCTGCGTATCTTCGTCGTCTGGCGATCACCGACACGATCATCGTTGCGGCAGTTGTGTTTCTGGCTCAATGGTGGCGATTCGGTAGCGACGCGGATGTCGTCGACGGTGAAGCATTCGGCCATTTCAGCTACACCGCACTGTCTTTCGCCCTGATTATCGGCTGGTTTGCCGTACTGAGGGTATTTCGGACCAGATCTCCTCGCGTGATCGGAAGCGGCCCTGAAGAGTACCGATTGATCGCTGTCGGAACGCTCCGCCTGTTCGGACTGATTGCGATCGCCAGCCTTCTCCTTCACCTGGAGATCGCGCGCCTGTACCTTGCCGTGGCGTTTCCGATGGGATTGACCGCCTTGATCGCGAGTCGTTGGATCTGGCGACGGGTGATTGCTCGTGAGCGAGCCCGAGGTGAATTTCGAACTGCCGTACTTGTGGTCGGTGTGCGAGGGGCGGTTGTCGATCTTGCACGCAACCTCGAGCGCGACGATGCCCATGGATACCGAGTTGTCGGAGTCTGCGTACCCGGCTACGGAGGAGACGTGGGCGAAGTTGTCACAGTGAACGGTCGGGACATTCCGGTGCTCGGAGACGAGCACAGTGTCACCGACGCAATCGAACAGGTCGGTGCCGACACGGTGGCAGTGACGGCGTCGGAGCGGTTCGGACCGGAAAGGCTGCGCACGTTGGCCTGGGATCTCGAGCGCGATCATGTGGACCTTGTTGTCGCACCAGGGATTCTGGATGTGTCCGGGCCGAGGCTCTCGATGCGCCCGGTCGCTGGATTTCCGCTGATCCATGTCGAGCGTCCGCGCTATCACGGCGCGCAGAAGTTCACGAAGACGACCTTCGACATCGTCTTCTCAACCGTGGTACTCGCCGTGATCAGTCCGGTGCTACTGGCGGCTGCGATCGCCGTCAAGCTCACGAGCAAGGGGCCGGTTCTGTACAAGTCCGAGCGGATGGGGTTGGACGGTCAGCCGTTCCCCATGCTCAAGTTCCGCTCGATGGTCCAGAATGCGGATTCACAGGTCACGGCGCTGATGAAGGAGAACGAAGGCGCCGGAGTGCTTTTCAAGATGCGAGACGATCCGCGTGTGACGACGGTCGGTCGATTCATGCGCCGATACTCGATCGACGAGTTGCCCCAGTTCGTCAATGTCCTCCGGCGTGAGATGAGCGTTGTAGGCCCGCGGCCACCGCTTCGGCGCGAGGTCGAGATGTACGACGACGCGGTCAGTCGTCGGCTACTGGTCAAGCCCGGTGTCACCGGCCTGTGGCAGGTCAGTGGACGTTCTGATCTTTCGTGGGAAGACACTGTCCGCCTGGACCTTTCCTACGTCGACAACTGGTCGATGATGGGTGACGTCATGATCGTCGCGAAGACGCTCAAGGCGGTGGTGGGAAGTGATGGCGCCTACTGACAAGAAGGCGGTACCGGCGCCTTGCGAAAATGAGGCGCCGAACAATCCGCTGATCTTGCGAACGGCATTGGTGATCGCGGTCATCGGCGCGAGCGGAGCCTTTCAGGCGTACACGCAGAGGACAGCGCTCGGATCGTTGCTCGTACACGGTTCGGCCGTTCTTTCGGCGACACTTGCGTTGGTCTACTTCCTCGACCGGCGATACTCACGCAATACGACGTGGCCTGTCTTCACGCTTATGATCTCGGCCGGCGTCCCGGCAACCAGCTGGTACTGGTCGACACTGCCCCGGAACTCCGCCGTCGCCGGCATCGTCGTCGTGTGCCTGGCGATCACGGGAATCATCGTCGCCCGTGAGTTGACCTTCGCGGTGCGAGTGCGGACTGTTGCCCTCACCTTGCTGGTACTTCTCGTGCTGTCGCTGATGGTCGTGTTCCTCGATCCTTCGACTGGCATCGACGTGGACACCCGCGCCGTTGCTTATCGCGGAATCTTCACGCACAAAAACACTTTGGGACGAATGGCTGCCATCGAAGTTGTACTTGTCGGTGTCATGCTCATGCTTCCCGACATCAAGCGTATTCCGTGGGTGGCGGCGCTTGCTGTCGCCGGCATCGTGTTGTTCGAGGCCCGGAGCCAGACCGGTCTCGTCGCTGCAGGGATTGCGCTGGCGACAATGCTTGCTCTGAGGTGCTTTAGACGGACACCGAACGCTCACCTCGCCTCGACTGTGATCATCGGCCTGTACCTCGGGGTGTCCGGCGCGATGAAGGTGCTCGGACCCGATGTCGCGGCGCTACTCTCGCGAGATGTCACGCTGACCGGCCGGTTACATCTCTGGACGGTATCCGACTACTACGCCGAACAGCGGCCTCTGCTCGGATGGGGCTTCGGCTCGGTGTGGGCGCCGGACAGTGCAGTGGGGCAGATGATTCGGTCAAAGCTGTCCTTTCCGGCGACCAGCGCACACAACGGAATGCTCGACATTCGGCTGCAGATCGGTTGGATCGGATTCCTGCTGCTGTTGGCCGGCTATTACCTGCTTCTGAGCACGGCGCTCGGGCGAGCCCGCAGCAGAACGGAGTACATCGCCGTCGTCGCGATCATGGCTCTCGTCTTCTCGATGGACTTGACGGAGTCGACGCTCTTCTTCGGCGCCATGTGGCTGATCGCATGGGTCTTCCTGGCGCCGTACGGACCCTCGACCCACCGCTCCCACAATGCGGGCAACGCCGAGTTGTCGATCCGTGGGGTTCGTGCCGACAAGAACGACGCGTACAGGTTCGCTCCGGAGCGAAGAGGAGGTCACTGAGATGTACAAGTCGTTCGATGTAGCGCGTTCGAAGCCCGAAGTGAACCCGACGTCCGCCGGTGGATTCACGCCGCCGAAAGCCTTGATGTTCCATGCGATCTATCGGAATCCGGGTGGTGAGGAGCAGAGCTTCGCCAACGAATCCAAGCTCCTGAAATCGATCGGATACGAGACGGTTCAGTGCACCACCGAGAATTCCAAGATCTCCCGGGGACCGTGGGCGGCAGTCACCGCAGTGTTCAGTCCTCGCGTACTCGTCGATGCGTTGCGCATCATCCGTTCGGAGCGCCCCGACGTCATCTACGTGAACAATCTCTGGCCGGCGTTCTCGGCTTCGTTGCTCGTGGCCGCAAGAGCCGCCGCAATTCCTACGTTGCAGGCGGTTCGAAACTATCGCCTCGCCACACCGTCAGCCAAGTTGCGCGCAGATGGCACGTGCACCGAATGCGGTTCCACCAAATACTTCACGAGTTGTGTCCGCAACGGATGCTACGGAAACAGCCGACTGCAGAGCCTTGTCTGCTACCTGAGCGCTACGGCGGTCAAGCTGAGCGTCTTGGGGTGGAAGCAGCACAGGTTCGTCGCAACGAGCGCGATGACAGCACGTCTGGTCGAAGGACGACTGATCAGTTCTGGCCGCGTCGTGGTTCGTCCGAACTTCGGATTCGAAGAAAATGAACCCGAGTTTCGGAGCACTGATTCGGTTGTGTGCGTCAGCCGACTGACACCGGAGAAGGGCGTCCTGGATTTGGTGCGCAACTGGCCGCAGGGCGCTGGAAGTCCCTCGCTCACAGTTCTCGGTGACGGACCGCAGTACGGCGAGATCTCCAGCATAAGCGCAGCTCTCGACAACGTCACGCTGGCCGGATTCACTTCGCACGAAGATGTGATCGAGATACTTCGCGACAGTGCGGCGTCCGTGGTGCCGTCTCAATGGGCAGAACCGTTCGGACGCGTTGCGATCGAATCGATGTCGGTTGGCACCCCGGTCATCTACGCAACCAACGGTGCACTCGCGGACATCGTCGGACCGGGCGGAACGCCTCTCAATACCTTGGAAGAGTCGTCGATACGCGAGGCCCTCGATCGAATCTTCGGAGCGGACGATCGATCGGCGATACGCAGATCCGCTTATCGTCACTACTCGAATCGCTTCACATCGCGCAAAGCGGCGACGTCGATGCGTGAGCTCATCGACGAGGTGAGATCGTGAAAGATCGTACTCGGCATGTGACATTCATGGCCGATCAAGGGCTTTCGAGCGTCCTCACTTTTGTCGTTCTCACCTCGGTGGCACGACTCGGTGGTCCGATCGAAGTCGGCCAGGTTGCCGTGATTCAATCGGCGGGTCTGTTGGCACTGGCACTGGGGAGAGCGATCGGCGTCGACGTCTGGCTGTCGCGAGGGGCGGGGTCCGACGAGCGTGGACCGGCGTTGGCGCCCACGATCGTGCTGGCGGCGGTATCGGTGACATCGGTGTGGGCACTGTTCGTGATCGCCGGCTCGGACTCGATGAATCTCACGGTATACGCCTTGGCTGCAGCTGGTTTCGTGGTGTTGGACGTGATACGCACGATGCTGATGCACGACGGTGCGAGTTGGATCTCTGTGTCGATACAGATCGTGACACTCTCGTTCGTCCTTGTTGCAGCTTTCCTGGTCGAGAATCTGACACTTGCACTCGTGACCTATACGGTCGGTGTCTTCGTCGCGCTCGCTCTCGGTCACGCATCCATGCGTCTGGTACCGCCGGTACCGTCGATCAGGTACTCGCGCACTCACCGATATAGATCAGTGCCGTTTGCGATCGAGATATTGATGGGATCAGCTGCTCAGCAGGCGATGTTCTTGATACTCACTGTGGTGGCGTCGATCTCGATGATCGGTGAGATCAGAACTGTCCAGACACTGCTCGGTCCGCTGTCCTTGATGTTCGCGGGCATCTCGCCAATTCTGATGCGTAAGTTCGGCAGTGGTGTCGAAGCGATGAGCCCGAGCGAGTGCATGGCACTCGGCCGCCGAGTGGGCTTGCAGATCTTCTGGGTTTCGATCATCTGCGTTTCGCTGATCTGTCTCACGCTCGAGATTCGACTCTCGGGAGTGCGATTGATGGATCATCTGGTCGGGCCGCACTTTCCGAACTTGATACCGGTCATTCTGCTGTGCGGGTTGGCGGTGGCGTTCAACGGGATTCTTCTGGGCGTCGGTACCTCGATCCGCGTCGTGGACAAGACCGCAAACCTCAACACATTTCGCGCCATGCTGTTGCCTCTACAGTTTCTGATCGTTCTCGGGGCGGGACTGACCGACAGCGCCGTACCCGTCGCAGGAGCATTGGCCGCGTCGGCGTGCGTCAGCGCGAGCGTCGCACTTCTGGTTTCGATGAACCGTGACGCCCGACCGAAAGTTGACCTCTCATGAAGAATCCCAACGGCGTCGTAGTGGCGATTCTGACCTTCCGTCGTGAATCGGAACTGGCTGTCTGCATCGACAGCGTCCGGGCATCGATCCAGGCTTCCGGTGCCTCCGCCCAGGTCGTAGTAGGCGACAACGATCCGGAATCCACCACGCCGACGTATGTTGCCGACGGGATCGAACGACTGCATCTCGGATTCGGCGGGGTATCTCCGGCGCGACGTGCGCTCGTCGATCTCGCCCGTGCACGAGATCGTCGTTACATCGTCTTCGTCGACGACGACGAGTACGTCGATGTCGACTGGCTGTCGAATCTCCTCACCTGCGCAGCAGATTTCGACGCAGGTGCTGTGGCCGGTCCTGTGATTCCGGTGGGTCTGCCTGCCTCGGAACTTCCATTGCACACTCGCGTTCGCCATTCGACCGGCACCCCGGTTGCGTCTGCAGGCGCTGGAAATCTGTTGTTGGACCTGAAGGCTTTGAACGGCTTGAACTTCAGTGACGACTGGGATCTACCTGGCGGCGAGGACACCGAGTTCACGCTCAGGATGAGCGTCGGCGGTGTCCGGTTGGTGTGGTGCGACGAGGCGCTTGCGTACGAACCCGTAGGCGAGGATCGGCGTCGGGATTCCTGGCTCTTCGCCCGGTATGTCAACAACGGACGAATCCTCGCGGTCTGTCAGGGACAGCTCGAGCTGCCACTGTTGGCGGCTCAGAGTGCCAAACGCGCTCTGCTCGTCCTCGCGTCGGCGACGTTGATCCCCGTTGCCTTGATCAGTCCACGGATCAAGCGCGTGGTTCTCGACAACGGTGCACGCAACATCGGTTGGTTCTCAGAGCGATTCAGCCGCAGCGATTCTCGGACGCCGCGCGCACAGAGGCTGGTGGTAGCGCGATGACACGGTTGTTGATGACGGCATACGCCTGCGATCCGAATCAGGGGAGTGAGTCCGGTGCGGGTTGGGCGCTTCTCTCGGCAGCTTCCGAACTGTGTGAGTCGATCACGGTGGTGACTCGCTCCGGTGAGGCTCCCGCATTGGAATCAGAGTGTGAACAGCTCGGTTGCGAAGTTCGTGTCGTGCGAATAGCGACTTTGCCCGCGGAAGAAGCCGGATCGTACGGTCGATACCTCCGATGGCTCTGGCACACTTCACTGTTCGTTCGGCGTGAAGCGGCAAACTTCGACGTCCTGCACCATGCAACTTTCGCCTCCGACTGGCTGCCCCCACCGGTGCTGTTCGGTGGAGCCGGCGGAGTACGACTGGTATGGGGGCCTGCTGGGGGCAACACCTACCCGCCGATGCGGCTCGCCAAGCGCATCGGTATGCGGTATCTGGCATCCACGGTAGTTCGAACCTGCTCGACGAAAGCCGTTCGGTCACTGACACACATCTTCATGTCCGGACGAGTTGACACTTTCATCGCGATGAACTCCGACAGCGGACGTGGCGCACCGCGGGCACGCAACGTCGTCGTCCAACCCAATTGTGTTCTGGGCTACGACGGAATCGAGAAGCAAGCGGTACCCAGACCGAAACGAAGACTCTTGTTCGTAGGAAGACTGTTGCAATACAAAGGAATCGACCTGATTCTGGATGCGCTCGAGCAGCTGGGTACCGAGTGGTCCATGACCTTTGTCGGGGAGGGACCCGCCCGCGGGCGGATCGAGAAGTCGCTTCCGTATCGGCGCGGTCAGATCACGCTTCGCGGATGGCGCGACAGATCGGAAGTGGTGGGCGAGATGGGGGCCTCCTCCGCTCTGCTCTTCCCGAGCATGCACGATTCGGGCGGCTGGGTGGCGGCCGAAGCGGCTGCGGTGGGCCTGCCGGTGGTCTGTTTGGATCTCGGCGGTGTGCCGACACTGGCAGGTAGGAACGCCGTGACGATCCCGGTTGCTCCGGCGTCGACTCTCGCCTCTCGTATCGCTCGATCGATTGTCGAGACCGAGCTTTCTCTCTTTGAACCGCAACGTGATTGGACTCGGTCCCGGTTGACATCGGTCTTGTCGCGCAGCTACGGCCAGTGCAATGAACGTCGACAAACGAACTCGGAAAAGTGGTGAGACAGATGAGCAGTCCGTTCGAGGTCATCGAGGTGGGTGGCATTCCGTTTGCCGCGACCAATCTCGAGAGAGCTACCGATTGGGTGGTCAACGACAGACGAGAGGGAGCCGGAACCGGAGTCTCCGTGAGGTTGTCGAATTCCTACTGCGTGTCGGCGGCGCACAGTGATCGCGACTACTCCGCGGTTTTGAAGGGTCCCGGTGTGAACTTCGCAGACGGAACCCCGGTCAGCTGGGTGATGCGCCTGATCGGCGGCACCGCCGATCACGTCGGTGTTCGACCAGTCCGGGGTCCGTCGTTCTTCGAGGCCACCCTGGACAAGGGACGCCGCGACAGCCTTCGTCACCATTTTGTCGGCACGACAGAAGAGACGTTGAGTCTCTTGACGGATCGAGTCGAGGAGTTATACCCGGGAATCAAGGTGGCCGGCACATATGCCCCGCCGTTTGCCGCGTTCAGCAAGGAGTTCGTCGACGACATCATCACGAAGGTCGATCCGACGTCACCGGACATCGTGTGGGTCGGTCTGGGTGCGCCGAAGCAGGACTTTGTCACGAAGGCGATAGCGGATCGAACCGACTACGTGGCCGTCGGTGTCGGCGCGGCCTTCGACTTCTTGGCCGGAACTGTTTCGGAGGCACCATCTTTCGTCCAGAACTCGGGTTTCGAGTGGTTGTATCGACTTGTATCCGAACCCAAACGTCTGTGGCGGCGCTACCTGTTCGGTAACTCGACATTCATACGGCTGGCATCACGTGACATACGAAAAGTCTTCGGCCGTTTGGGGGGACGCGCATGAGCGAGATCAAGACTGCCGAGCGATTCGGAGGACTACGGACCACAACCGTGGTTTCGCAACTATCAGGCGGGCTGTCCCGCAACGGAAGGAACGCAGGATGAAACGCGCACTGATTACCGGAATCACGGGGCAGGACGGCTCTTACCTTGCCGAGTTGCTGCTCTCCAAAGGCTACGAGGTTCACGGACTGATCCGTCGATCCTCGACGTTCAACACTTCGAGGATCAACCACATCTACGTTGACCCGCACGATGCGGATGCTCGACTTTTTCTTCACTACGGTGACCTCAGTGACGGAGCGCGCCTGGTGACACTACTCGCGCAGATCAATCCGGACGAGGTGTACAACCTCGCTGCGCAGTCTCACGTCAGAGTCAGCTTCGACGAACCGGAACACACGGGGAACACGACAGGTGTCGGGTCGATCCGACTACTGGAGGCGGTTCGGATGGCCGGACTCGACTGCCGGTTCTACCAGGCGTCGAGCTCTGAGATGTTCGGTGCCACACCACCGCCGCAGAACGAGGAGACACCGTTCTATCCACGCTCGCCCTACGGTGCGGCGAAGGTGTACTCGTACTGGATCACCAAGAACTATCGTGAGGCATACGGGATCTTCGCTGTGAACGGAATTCTGTTCAATCACGAATCCCCTAGGCGTGGTGAGACATTCGTGACGCGGAAGATCACGCGCGCGGTCGCACGCATCCAGGCAGGTATCGAGGATCATCTGTACATGGGCAATCTCGATGCGATTCGCGACTGGGGATATGCGCCGGAGTACGTGGAGGGAATGTGGCGCATGCTGCAGGTCGACGAGCCTGAGGATTTTGTGCTCGCCACCGGTGGCAACTACTCGGTGCGCGACTTCCTGACCGTCGCGTTCGAACATGCAGGTCTGAACTGGGAAAACCACGTTCGATTCGACGAACGTTATCTTCGGCCGACCGAGGTGGACGCACTGATCGGGGATCCGAGTCATGCCGAGCGCAAACTCGGTTGGAAGGCCGGCGTGCACACACCCGAACTGGCCCGGATCATGGTCGAGGCAGACATCGAAGCGCTCGAACACGAAGGGCGACCGTGGATCGACACTCCGGCACTTCCCGACTGGTCGGCGACGCGATGAGTGATTCATTCGCAGCACGACCACTCGATCGAGGCGCACCGTTCTACGTGGCCGGCCACCGAGGTCTGGTCGGCTCTTCGGTGTGGCGACACCTGGAATCTGCGGGCTTCACCAGGTTGCTCGGAAAGACGTCGGCCGAACTCGATCTACGTGACCGGGAAGCTGCTTTCGATTTCTTCGCCCGCGAAAAGCCGACCAACGTGATCCTCGCAGCAGCAAAAGTTGGGGGGATTGCGGCGAATAGCACTTTCCTCGTCGACTTCCTGTCGGAGAATCTGCGCATCCAGGTGAACGTGCTCGACGCTGCCCTCGCACACGGCGTCGAGCGTCTCCTGTTCCTCGGATCATCGTGCATCTACCCGAAATTGGCACCGCAACCGATCAAGGAGGAATACCTGCTCACCGGGCATCTCGAGCCGACCAACGACGCCTATGCAATAGCAAAGATCGCGGGAATACTCCACGTTCAAGCTGCCAGGCGGCAGCATGGTCGCCCCTGGATCTCAGCTATGCCCACCAACCTGTACGGCCCGGGAGACAATTTTTCGCCGCACGGATCGCACGTACTTCCCGCCCTCGTTCGGCGTTACGACGAGGCGCAGTCGTCGGCAGTCCAGTCGGTTGTCAACTGGGGGAGTGGCAATCCGCGACGTGAATTCCTGCATGTCGACGACTTGGCGTCGGCGTGTCTGCATCTGCTCGACAACTACGACGGTGCATCGCATGTCAACGTCGGAACCGGCGAGGACCACACAATTCGTGAGATCGCTTCGATAGTCGCCACGGAGGTCGGATACACCGGAGAGACGCGGTGGGACACCTCGAAGCCGGACGGAACGATGCAGAAACTGCTGGACGTGAGCATGATTCGGAAACTCGGATGGCGGCCGACAATCGGATTGCGCGAAGGAATCGCGTCGACGATCTCGTGGTACCGCGACAACATCGGTGCCGTACGTACCTGAATCGCTTTTCCCATCAACACACTTCGCACACTCTCGAGAAAGCAGATCGAGCAACATGAGCACTCGCATAGCAGTATTCGGCACGGGATACCTGGGCGCGACACACGCGGCGTGTATGGCCGAACTCGGTCACGAGGTCCTCGGAGTGGATGTCGACGCGGCAAAGCTGGAGAAACTGGCAGCAGGTGAAGTTCCTTTCTACGAGCCAGGGTTGGGCGAGGTCCTACGACGAAACATCGATCGAGGGAGACTGAAGTTCACGTCGTCGTACGAGGAAGCTGCAGAATTTGCGGACGTGTTCTTCCTCGGGGTCGGGACGCCGCAGAAGAAGGGTGAGTTCGCCGCGGACATGGTCTACGTGGATGCCGTGATCGAGACTTTGGCGCCGCTGCTCACCAAGCCCGCGGTCATCTTCGGCAAGTCCACGGTACCGGTGGGAACCGCGGAACGGCTCGGTAAGCGCGCGCGGGAACTGGCACCGATCGGTGACAGCGTCGAAGTCGCGTGGAATCCCGAGTTTCTGCGTGAAGGATTTGCCGTCCAGGACACGTTGCACCCGGACCGACTTGTGCTCGGAGTCGATCGAAATGTCCGCGGTCGAGCGGAATCTGTTGCGCGCGAAGTTTATGCAGAGCTCCTCGATGAGGAGATTCCGTTTCTCGTCACGGACCTTGCGACGGCGGAGTTGGTGAAAGCGTCAGCGAACGCTTTCTTGGCCACCAAGATCTCGTTCATCAACGCCATCTCCGAAGTGTGCGAGGCCGCTGGCGCCGACGTCACAGTGCTCGCCGACGCGATCGGGCACGACGTTCGGATCGGACGTCGATTCCTCAACGCGGGAATTGGTTTCGGCGGAGGGTGTTTGCCGAAGGACATCCGCGCCTTCATGGCTCGCGCCGGTGAACTCGGTGCCGACCAAGCACTGACGTTCCTGCGCGAAGTCGACAACATCAATATGCGCCGACGTACACGCATGGTCGAACTGGCGCGGGAGGCATGCGGATCGCTTCTCGGTGCGAGAGTCGCAGTTCTGGGTGCCGCGTTCAAACCGGACTCGGACGACGTTCGTGATTCGCCGGCGCTCAACGTCGCGGGTCAGATTCAGCTCCAAGGTGCTGCAGTGAACGTGTACGACCCAAAGGCCATGGACAATTCGCGCGCGCTGTTCCCGACGCTGACCTACTCGGCAAATGCATTGGAGGCCTGCGAAGGTGCCGATGTCGTCCTGGTATTGACCGAGTGGCCCGAATTCTTGAAGTTGCAGCCGTCCGATCTCGATTCGGTGGTTCGCAAGAAAGTGATCGTCGACGGGCGCAATTGCCTTTCCCCCGACGAGTGGCGAGGCGCAGGTTGGAACTACCGCGGACTGGGACGCCCGTGAGCACAGGACGTCTCGTCCGTCGCAGCTGATCTATATCGAAATTGATAAAGCCCGGTTCGCCCTCGCGGTCCGACCGGCAAAGACCGCTCAGACCCGCAGTGGACATGCGTGAGCCGAAGGAGACATCAAGATGGAAATTGTCGACTACCTGAAGATATTGCAAGCCAGATGGCGAATCGTCGCTGCTGTAACCGTGCTCGGAATCCTCGGAGCCCTTGGCGCTTCTCTTCTTTCGACGCCCGTTTACCAGGCCTCGACGAGGCTGTTCGTTTCGACGTCGGCGGGTACCTCGGTCAACGAGGCACTGCAGGGCAGTCAACTTTCACAGCAGCGAGTTCTGTCCTACACAAAACTCCTGACCGGCCGAACACTCGCACAGCGGACGATCGACGAACTGGGACCGAGGGTGGTCGGCGGGATGTCGGCTGACGGGTTGGCCTCCAAGGTCACTGCGACGTCGGCGCCCGACACTGTGTTGATCGACCTCGCAGTCAAGGACGCGTCACCGGAACTCGCACGCGAGATCGCGAACACTCTCTCATCCGAATTCGTGGCATTGGCAAAGGAACTGGAGACACCCGAGAACGGCGGAACACCGCCTGCACGTGTGGTCGTCGAACAGCAGGCTCAACAGCCGACTGTTCCGGTGTCACCCAAGACTTCGCGCAACCTCGCGCTCGGCGCAGTGGCGGGACTGGTTGTGGGGATCGCGCTTGCGTTGATTCGTGATCGACTCGACAACACGGTGAAAGATCGTCGAACTGTAGAAGAGATCGCGGGTTCGGCGATGGTGGGCACGATCCCGTTCGACAAGGACGTCGAAGTCAATCACGCGATCGCTTTCAGTGACGGAAGTTCCGTGAGTGCCGAAGCCTTCCGTGAGTTGCGCACCAACCTTCAGTTCCTCGAGGTGGACCATCCACCGCGTGTCATCGTCGTCACGAGTTCGCTTCCCTCCGAAGGTAAGACGACCACGGCCGTGAACATCGCTCTCGTCTTGGCGGAGGCCGGCAAATCAGTGTGCCTGATGGAAGGCGACCTCCGGAAGCCGCGAGTATCGAAGTATTTGGGATTGCTCGGAAGTGTCGGCGTCAGTTCGGTGCTCTCCGGTCAAGCGACGCTGGACGATGTGCTTCAGCCGACCGAGTTCGACGGGCTGACAGTGCTCGCCTCCGGACCAATCCCGCCGAACCCGAGCGAACTACTCGGCACGGACACGGCCAAACATGTTCTCGAGGAACTGCGGGCGCGATACGACTACGTCATCATCGACGCCTCGCCGTTGCTACCCGTCACGGATGCCGCGGTCCTGGCCGCGATGTCGGACGGTGCCCTGGTGATCGCCCGACACGGCTCCACGAAGTGCGATCAACTGGCGCGCGCGGTCGGAAACCTACAGAGTGTGGGTGCGCACGTCCTGGGCACTGTCATCACGATGACGCCGTCTCGCGGACGCAATGCGTACGAGTACAGCTACTACTACGAGTCGGACAAGTCGCTACCGCAGTTGACCGCGGTGCCCGCGCTCAACGCTCACCGAAGCGAAGTCGGCTGAGCAGCGGGCCGAGGAGATCGGCGATCTCGAGTCCGATCTCGTGAAACACGTTCTCTTCCTTACCCATCGGATCCATGACGTCCTCGGGTTCGGTGGCACGAAATCGGGGTCTGGCGGCGGCGAGGTCCTCGACAGTTCCTGCATCTGCGAGCGAGCCCAACCGTGCGGCTTCTCGAAGTGTGAACGTGCGCTTGAGCCGCGCCGGAGCCATCGCCAGGACCTTGTCTCGCTGACTTTCGGTCATCGTGAGAATGAGGTCGGCGTCCGAGGCCAGCGCTGTTGTCATGCGTCGGGCTTGAAACTCCCTGGGGTCGCCGCCGAGCCCCGCGAGAACCCTCGCAGCAGTTGGCTCGATCGGGTGCCCGACCATCGCCCGGGTTCCGGCACTCGACGCGGTGAATCCGGTGACCCCGGCTTCGGCGGCATAAGCACGTGCAAGGCGTTCGCCAGTGGGTGATCGGCAGATGTTTCCCGTACAAACGAAGAGAACGTGCATGGCAGAAGCATAGGTTGCACACGCGACGCACTCGTCGTACGCCCGATGTTGGTTTCGCGCCCACCTGGCGTACGCGTTTCGGAAAGTTCGGACGCATACCAACAACACATGAAGATGACCGTGTTCGGAACGGGATACCTGGGGGCGACCCACGCAGTGTGTATGGCCGAACTTGGCCACGACGTGCTGGGAGTCGACATCGACCAGTCCAAGGTCGACAAGTTGTCTCGTGGGGAGGTCCCGTTCTTCGAGCCGGGTCTGACCGACATGCTGGAGAAGAATCTGGCGTCGGGTCGGCTGCAGTTCACGACTTCCTACTCCGATGCCGCGGATTTTGCGGACATCCATTTCGTCGGTGTGGGGACGCCCCAGAAGAAGGGGGAGTACGCCGCAGATCTGAGTCATGTTCATTCGGTGATCGACATGTTGGCACCGTTGTTGCGAAAGCCTTCGCTGATAGTCGGGAAGTCGACGGTGCCGGTAGGCACGGCAGCGGCTCTCGGCGAGCGGCTCCGAGCGACTGCGCCGGCGGGTGGCTCGGTAGAAGTGGCCTGGAATCCGGAGTTCCTGCGTGAAGGACACGCCATCGCGGACACCTTGAGCCCTGACCGGTTGGTTCTGGGGATCGATCGTGACCGGCCGGGAAACGCCGAAGGCGTTCTTCGCGAGGTGTATGCCGAGATACTGGACGCAGGGGTGCCCTTCCTCGTGACCGATCTGGCGACGTCCGAGTTGGTCAAAGGATCTGCGAATGCGTTTCTCGCGACCAAGGTGTCCTTCATCAATGCGATTGCGGAGGTGTGCGAGGCGACCGGCGCCGACGTCACGATGTTGGCCGACGCTCTCGGGTACGACGCTCGGATCGGTAGACGATTCCTCAATGCGGGCTTGGGGTTCGGCGGTGGTTGCCTGCCGAAGGACATTCGGGCGTTCATGGCACGCGCCGGGGAGTTGGGTGTCGACCAGGCGCTGTACTTCCTCCGCGAGGTCGACAGCATCAACATGCGACGACGGACAAAAGCTGTGGAACTGGTGACGGCAGCCTGCGATGGCAGTTTGCTGGGAGCTAACGTGTCGGTGCTGGGAGCCGCGTTCAAACCCGAATCCGACGATGTACGCGATTCGCCTGCGCTCAACGTTGCAGGAATGATGCAGTTGCACGGGGCGGCGGTCACCGTTTTCGATCCGAAGGCAATGGATAATTCTCGCCGACTGTTTCCCACCCTTCACTACGCAACCTCCACGTCAGAAGCTTGCAGGAATGCTGATGTGGTCTTGATCGCCACTGAATGGGACGAGTTCGCCTCACTGATGCCCGCCGATTTGGAACCACTCGTTCGGCGGCGGGTGATCGTTGACGCCAGAAATTGCCTCGATCCGGACCTGTGGCGCGCCGCCGGTTGGAACTATCGCGGATTGGGGCGGTAGGTCGAACGTCCAGGTAGCGAAAAAATAGCTGCGAGAAGGCCTTAGGTGAGATGCGCGAACCTCGCAGACCATGCCCAGTGGGTAGACTTCCGGCCGGGGAATGACGGGGTCTGGTGACGGAACCCGTCGACGGTCGACGAAGGTGGATCATGAACTTGGTTTTGGGTGTGACGGTGGGAGCCAGCGCTGTGCGTTTGGCGCGCCCGGGGACGCCCGACCACAGTGGTCCGGTGTTCCGATCCAGAGCGGTCGATCGAGGCCGCGAGATTCCCGAGGAAGTCGCAGCGGAGGCAACCGGCGTGGCCTTGACCGAGAATGCCGACCTCGGCAGCAATACGGTCGTCGCTTACCGGGATCAAGCGCAGGCCGGAGCACTCCAAACAGCGTTCGAACAGAAAGGCATCGACAACTTCGAGCTGGTTCCCGAAGTAGTCGCGACGCTTCGAATGCTCGAGGAGTCCGGTGCGTTGACCGACCAGAGCACACTCGTCGTCGTCGACATCGGTAGTTCTGGATCGACGATCAGCATTGTGGACAGGCAGATGCGGTCTACCGTCGTCACCGCCCGGTCGACGCGGGTCAGTGGAGATCACTTCGACGAGCTCGTCTACTCGGATCAGACCGTGCGTCGCCGTATAGCTACGCCGGCCGACCCGGGCGGCGATGCCGAACTGCAGGCGCGATGCCGACTCGCGAAGGAACAGCTGTCCTCACGAAGTGCGGTGTGCCTGCCCGGCCCCGGCGGGCTTCTCCTCCTATCGCGGGAAGTTTTCGATTCGTTGGTCATCACGTCGGTGGAGGCCTTCGCACGCGAGATACGAGAGGTCATCGCAACGTCCGGCCGTAACCCCGACGCGATTCTCCTGATCGGTGGCGGTGCACGCATTCCGATCGTGCGGGCGACCCTCGCCGCGTGGCTGGAGTGCCCCCTCATCGCGCCCGAGCAGCCGGAACTCGTGACTGCGCAAGGCGCTGCGCTGATCGCGGAGTCGTCGATGACGCCATCGGCGCGCGCGGTATCTGCCCCGGTTCAGGTTCCGGCTGTAGCGCCGATCTTTGCGCCGTATCCGATCCACACCCCGGCGGAGGTACCCGTTCCGGTTCAGGCGTTCAGCCACGGAGGGGTCGCAACGCTCGCGGAATCGGAGCGGCCGAATGCCTTGTCCGAAGCCGCTTCCGGTACGAAGTCCGTTCCGCAGGAACAGGTGCCGAGCCCTTACGCGGCGGAACTGCCTCAGCCGCGACCGAACCGACACGAGCAACGATTCGATCCGGCCGCAGATCTCGCGGTCGCCGACAGCGACCCGGCCACGGACGGATTCGGCACAGAACATGACGCAGACACCGAGGCCGTGATGGTTGACGCCCAGGCGTACTCGGCGATGTACGAAGGCGAGGGACCCGGGGCAGGAACCGCACACCCGTCCTGGCTCGCCGGGACACAACCCGTTGAATCGACATCCAAAGAGCCGAGAAACCCGCTACGGTTCGCGGGCCTCGGCGCCGGTGTGATCGCGGCGATCGTGATCGTGGGGCTGGGATTGGGCTACGGAGGAAAGGTCTTCGATTCCGAGGACGCCGGACCCGTGGCAACCGAGGTGACCACGACGGCACCGACGACCACGACTACTCCGCCGCCTACGACCACAACGACCCCGCCCCCGACGACGACGGAGGAAGCCCCTCCGGTCGTCGAGGCTCCGCCAGTCGTGCAGGACACTTACGTGCCTCCCGCGCCCGCGCCCGCGCCGCCACCGCCGGCGATCTACATCCCGGGGCTTCCGCCGATTCTGTTGCCGGTCCTCCCACCGATTCCCGGACTCTGAGGCTCGCTTTCAGCGTTTGGAGTGTCGGCCACCTGACATGGGGCCGGCCTTGACCGCGCTACCGGGCGGACGGGCGAGAATCACGGCGATGGCAGTGGTGAGTGGAACCGAAAGCGCCAGGGCTATTCCGCCGACAGCGGACCTTACGATCTCGATTGCGACGGCGTCACCGACCAGGACGTCCTGAAGTGGGCGCCCGCTGACGCTGAAGAGCAGTAGCAGCGGCAGCGCCCCACCCGCGTACGCGAGAACCAAGGTGTAGACCGTGCTGGCGATGTGATCACGTCCGACCCGCATCGCACCGCCGAAGACTTTTCGACGGGACGCATGCTTGTCGAGTTCGGCCAACTCGAATGCCGAGGATGCCTGGGTGATGGTGACGTCGTTGAGAACGCCGAGCGAGCCGATGATGAAGCCCGCCAGCAGCAGGCCGGTGATGTCTATGTGCTCGATATAGGTCTGAACATTGGTGTTCTGCTCTTCAGACAAACCGGTGAGGTGTGTCAGTTCAATGCAGAGGTAGGAGAGAACCGCGGCGAGCACCATGGCGGCAAGGGTGCCGAGCAAAGCAGAACTGGTCTTGAGTGAGACCCCGTGCGCCAGATAGAGAACCGCGTACAAGATCACCGCCCCGGCGACCAGCGCAACCGGTATCGCAGGCTTGCCGTCGAGCAGAGCGGGTAGGAGAAACCCGACGACTACGCCGAAGGCGATCACCAGGCCGACGAGTGCGCGCAGCCCTCTCCACCGTGCGACTGCGATGATGACGACGGCGAACGCGATGACGATCAACGCCAGCGGGAGCCCACGCGAATAGTCTTCGAAGGAGTACTGCGTGTTTCCGTTCGGGTCGGTCTGACGCACCAGCCGAATGTGGTCACCCACGCGAAGGTCCGGCTGACCGGCCCCCGGAATGACCTCGAGCAATGTCTTCGTTCCGGCATTCGGCCCGGATTCGATATCGACGATACTTCGCTGGCACTGGTAGGCGGAGGTAGGCGGCGGTTGCGGGGCACCGACGAATACCCTTCCGGCGGAGGAACTTCCGCAGTCGCCGAGATCCTGCATCGTGACGGTGCCCGCCTCGGTTTCCACCGAGCTGCCGTCGGCATTCTGGAAGGGGAGTGGGACGGGAATGGTGTTCTTGTCCGGCCACAGTGCGACAGCTGCCGCGACGACGACCATGCCGATGACGACGAGCAACCCGATGACGACGCGTGATGCGGTGGGGCCGATCTGAATGGGGCCACCGTGGCCGTGGCCGTGACTCATCGGAAACTGAGTGTCGGACTGGGGATTTGCACCGGTGCAATGTTATCGGCTCCGAAGCGAATGGTCAGCTTCTGACGGCAGTGTCGGTGAAAGGCAGTGTCGCTGCAAGGCAGAGTCGGCGAAAACCGGTGCTACCGATGAGGGGTTGTGAAACTGGGATTGGTCGAGCTGGGTGGCGGGGAACAGGGGGGGTTGTCCCCGCCACCAACCTGGTATCCACAGGGGGGGGGAGGGATACCAGGTGCTCGCGGCACCGAAGTGCTGCTAACTAATGTACCCAATTTCAAACCGATTTGGCGCGTTGTCCAACTACCAATTTCACAACGAATCACGTACCGGTTGGACCGTTTTCACATCGGGGCAGGTCACTAAATAGTTAAAGAGTCAATCAAACCGCATGGTTTGCGAAAAATGTGACCAAGGTCGCACAAATGCCCCGCAGTTTTACGTTTACGGGGCATTTGTACAACGAATTGTTTACTCGATTTCAGCCGGATTCAGCGTGAGAATCTACTGTTTGTAACTGGTGAGGAAGTTGCCGAATCGCTCGATGGCCACGGCGAGATCTCGGGCCCACGGAAGGGTGACGATCCGAAGGTGATCGTGATTCGGCCAATTGAACCCGGTGCCTTGAACCATCAGGATCTTCTCCTGGAGAAGCAGGTCCTGAACCAATTTCTCGTCGTCGTGGATCTCGTAGACGTTCGGATCCAGACGAGGGAACGCGTAGAGCGCGCCGCGAGGCTTCACACACGAAACGCCCGGAATCATGTTCAATCGCTCCCAAGCGACGTCGCGCTGCTCGAGCAGGCGGCCGCCGGGCAGGATCAGGTCTTCGATGCTCTGGTGACCGCCGAGGGCGACCTGAATGGCGTGCTGTCCGGGGACGTTGGGGCACAGACGGGTCGACGCCAAGAGATCGAGTCCCTCGAGGAAGCCGGCCGCGTGATCCTTCGGGCCCGTGATCGCCACCCAGCCGGAGCGGTAGCCGGCGACGCGGTAGGCCTTCGAGAGGCCGTTGAACGTCAGGCACAGCAGATCAGGGGCAAGTGTTGCCAGCGAGATGTGCTTGGCGTCGTCGTAGAGGATCTTGTCGTAGATCTCGTCGGCGAGCAGCAGAAGCTGATGCTTGCGTGCCAGATCGACCAACTGCTGCAGAACCTCCATCGAGTACACCGCACCCGTGGGGTTGTTCGGGTTGATGACGAGGAGAGCCTTGGTCTTGTCGGTGATCTTGGATTCGATATCGGCGATATCGGGATTCCAGTCGTTGGCCTCGTCGCAGAGATAGTGGACGGGCGTGCCTCCGGACAAGCTCGTCATCGCAGTCCACAGGGGGTAGTCCGGTGCTGGGATCAGAACCTCGTCGCCGTTGTTGAGGAGGGCCTGCATGGTCATCGTGATCAGTTCGGAAACACCGTTGCCGAGGTAGATGTCGTCGACGTCGAGCTCGGGGAAGCCGGGAACCAGCTCGTAACGCGTCACGATTGCGCGCCGCGCCGACAGAATGCCCTTCGACTCCGAATAGCCCTGTGCATAGGGCAGGGCGGCGATCATGTCCCGCATGATCACATCGGGGGCGTCGAATCCGAACGGTGCCGGGTTGCCGATGTTGAGCTTGAGGATCCGGTGTCCTTCCGCCTCCAACCGGGCGGCATGCGCGTGTACCGGTCCACGGATTTCGTACAGGACGTTCTGGAGCTTCGACGACTGCTCCAGCTCGCGCTGCGGCTGACGGTGGCGGACGGGTTCTGGTGTGCTCACGAGTTACATGATTCCACCACTGTGCAAGTGCATTGTCGGGGACCGTGTCGCACGCCCCGTTGGCTATTGTCGAGCGATGACCCCCAGCGAGCAGATTGCAGCCCCGTACGGATCGTGGACTTCTCCGATCGGAGCAGCTGATCTGGCTGCAGGTGGGCACCCTGTCGAGGGTGGACGATACGTCGGTGACGAGATCTGGTGGGCTGAACTTCGTCCGACCGAGGGTGGTCGGACCTCGATCCGTCGATCTGGTCTCGACAACCAACCCGTCGACATCCTCCCCGCGCCGTGGAACGCGCGTACCAGGGTTCACGAGTACGGCGGTGGCGCCTGGACGGTCACCGAGTCCGGAAAACTGGTCTTCAGTGAATTCTCCGATCAACGGGTGTACATCCTCGAAGGAGTCACTCCACGGGCGTTGACGCCCGAACCGGCGTCGCCGGCCGCGTGGCGATACGCAGACCTGCAGATCGTGAACGGCGAGGTGTGGGCGGTTCGGGAAGCGCACGCGGAGGACGGGGCGATCACTCGCGATATCTGCGCGATTCCGCTGGACGGTTCCGGCAACATCCGCTCGATCGTCGGCGGCTCGGACTTCCTCTCGTCACCGAGGCTTTCGCCGAGTGGAACCAAGATCGCCTGGATCGCATGGAACCATCCGCAAATGCCCTGGGACGGTACCGAACTGCGGGTAGCTCCACTCGTCGACGGCGTCGCTCAGGCGTATTCCGTGCTGATCGGCGGACTTGAAGAGTCCGTCCTGCAGCCGGAGTGGATCACCGACGACGAACTCTACGCAATCAGCGATCGCAGCGGCTGGTGGAACATCTATCGCGTCGGCGGCAAGATCAGCCCGATTTGCCCGGTGAACGCGGATTTCGGTGGCCCGCAGTGGCGCTTCGGTGGGCGCTGGTTCGTCGAACTCGGCAACGGGCACCTGCTCACCGCACGCACCGTCGGAACCGACACGCTGGCGGTACTCGACCCGGCGTCGGGGGAACTGCGCGACATCACGATCCCGGGTGTCACCAGCATCGGCCTCATGCAGGTTCGCGGAGATCGGTTACTGCTCATCTCGGGAGGCGCGAAACTGGCGGGCGCGCTACGTGAACTGGACCTCGGTACCGGCGAACTCACCGAAATCCGTTCGTCGGTCGAAGAATTGCCCGAGTCTGCCTATCTTCCGGAAGCGCGAGCCGTCGTGGCTCACGGACACGGGCGAGAAGTTCACGCCGTTGCTTATCCGCCGCGCAGTCCGCGATACAAAGGGCCCGACGATGAACTGCCGCCGTATGTCGCGTTTGTTCACGGTGGGCCGACGGCGCACGTCGCACCGGCCCTCAACCTCGTCTACGCCTTCTTCACCAGCCGCGGAATCGGCGTCGTCGACGTGAACTACGGCGGGTCGACCGGTTACGGACGTGAGTACCGTAATCGATTGCGTGGTCAGTGGGGTGTCGTCGACGTGCAGGACGTCGTCACCGCCGTCAACGGGTTGGCCGAGCAGGGGCTTGCCGATCCGGCCCGCCTTGCCATCGAAGGCGGATCCGCCGGTGGTTGGACCGTTCTGGCCGCACTGACGACGTCCGACGTGTTCGCTTGTGGTGCTTCCTATTTCGGCGTGGCTGAACTGGACCTGTTCGTGCAGGAAACTCACGATTTCGAATCGCGTTACGTCGACGGTTTGATCGGCCCGCTGCCGGAATCTGCCGACCTGTACGCGGAACGTGCTCCACTCAACAACGTCGACGGGTTGAACTGCCCGGTGTTGCTTCTCCAGGGTCTCGACGATCCGATCGTGCCACCCTCGCAGGCGGAGCGATTCCGGGATGCTCTGGTGGCCAAGGGCATTCCGCACGCGTACCTGGCCTACGAGGGTGAATCTCACGGATTCCGCAAGCAGTCGACCATCATCAGCTCACGCAACGCCGAGCTGTCCTTCTACGGGCAGGTGCTCGGATTCACTCCACCCGGCATTCCGACGCTCGAGCTGTGGAAGCCTGCGATCAGTAGCTGACGGCCCCGTGGCTGCGCGCGAAGGCCGCCAGGATCCGGCTTGCCACCAGTGACGGGGTCGACAGGTCGGCCCACGTCCACCTCGCGACCTCCCACCCTGCGTCACGGAGTCGGTCTTCGCGGAGCTTCTCGTTCCAGAGCGCGTCCTCGGGGCTGCGACCGGCGGGCACCAGTCGGCCGTACTTGATGCGGCCGTCGAACTCTCCGATGGTGCGCTGCTCACGCCACAGGAAGTCGACGCGGCCGGCAAACCCTCGAGCGTCGTGGATGTCGACCTGGGGTTCGGGGAGCGGCAGGTGTTCGTGCAGGAACAATGCGAGGCTCCGTGATTCACCGACGCTTTCGATACGGGAGTCCATCGCGGTGAGCGCGTGGAGCGCATGTCGATGGCGCGGATGGTTCGGGCTGAGTGCCAGCGAGGCTGCAACCGCGTCCTTGGTCAACCTTGAACGGTGCAACGCTGAATTGCCCACGACGAGAGCCTGTTCGAAAGTGAGTGTCCTCGCGAGATCCGCAACAGTTCGTGCCGGAGTCGTGACGCGCAGCCCATCGACTTCGGTGATCTCGTTGTCCGCCAGCCATGTCGAGTGCACATGACGTCGAGCGGACTTTCGGCCACCACCTCGCCGGTTCCGGGACAGGTGAACGACGTCGAGCGGAGTGTTCCAGAGTTCGAAACCGTGCAGAACCGCAGCCGAGACGTGGCTGACAGTGGCACCGGGTGAAGCGGCGCAGGCCACGGCCTCTGCCCGCAATCGATGTCGTCCGTATGCGTCGAGGCGGGACAGGTGGCCGCTGTCCACGTACGCACCACGATGGATTCTGGCCCAGGTTCCACTAGCGCAGGCCTGTCGGATCTCGGCATCGGTGCGACCGATCGACAGTTGGTCCGGCCTGCGGATGATATGTGTCTGTTCCCCCATGTCGATCGATCTTGCTGCGCCCGGCGCTGGAAAGGAAGCCGTGACCCCGGGGGTGTGGATAGCCGTGAGTGAACACCACTTGTCCACAGTTCGAACCGGTTTCGCGTCGCTGGAGAGGGTGTTCGGTATGGGGAAACGGTGGCAGGTTCCCGGTGTCGCGCTCTAGGAAACCCTTGCGTCCGGAGCGTTCGCGTGCCAGGCTGTTCAACTATGACTACAGGAAAGGCGGACTCCGCCACCGTCTCGTGAGCGCCGCACCGATTCGCTCGTCGGCATCACATCGAGCGACATTGCCCGAGAACTTCAATCTCTTCGATGAAGACAGTCTGGCCCTGGAAAAGATCCGCGACGTGTGGCTCGAACGCGGATTGTGTACTCGTCCTGCTGATCGAAACACCGCAGAAGCCTCTGTCGCGCAACTGTATCGACGTTCCGGGCTCCCGAAACCGGAGTTCGTCTGGGTCCCGTCGCCGTCTGCTGGTTCGGACCTGATCGTCACCGAAGGACTGTCGACCAAGATGTCATTGGACGGCACCGGCCTCGACTGCGCTTCCGGGTATATCGCGAGCATGTTTGCGGCATCGCGCCGACGCATGGACGCGCGAATCGAATGTCGGAGAACTGGCTGGCAGATGGAACGCCGGCAGGGGGAGCGCCTGATCAGGGCGTCCATTTGGGAATCGTTGCACACCACGCTGTTCGACGGCGTCGCAGCTGCGATACGAACGATGTTGACCCCGGTGGCCGGGGAAGTGACCTGGTACGGGCAGCAGGACGCACATCGAATCGCGTACTACGACACATGCCATCGATTCGGTCTTGCGACCTTCCGCTCGGAAGACCGTGAACTCCTCGACGTGCAGACCGCACTGGCCGACTCGACCGGGTGGTGGTGGGCGTTCGACGACGTGTGCATCATGGCGGAACGACCCACTGCCTTACATGCCGAACCGATTCCGGGCAGCGCGCAGGGGGCACGGCGCTTGCATCATTCTGATTCCCCCGCAATCGAATTCGTAGACGGTACAAAGGCGTTCGTTCTACACGGAGCGATCGTTCCAGACTGGGTGGTGCTCGACCCCACCGCCGAACGCATCGCACACGAGCGCAATGTAGAGATCCGTCGATGTGCAATCGAGCGGATCGGGTGGGATTCCTACATCGAGCTGGCGGGCCTGACACTGGTCGACCAAACCGACGATCCCGGTAACGCCGGTTGCCTGCTGCAGCTCTACGCGTCGCCGGAGGGCTGGGGTCGAAGTGGACGGATTCTCCTCGCGGTCAACGGTTCTCTCGAACGCGACGGGCATCGGCGTCGATACGGCCTTCACGTACCCGGATGGTTTACCTCCGCGTTGGATGCCGCCGGATGGACTTACGGCATCACCGGTACCGACTATTCCCGTCTCGTTCGTCGAACCTGAATCTCGAACCCTCTACCCTCAATCCTCAAACCTTGGGTGATACTTATGAACTCGAACATGACCTTGTCCGCTCTCACCAGCCTCACCGGCCTCGATGTCTTCGACTACCTGGACCAGGAAGTGTCCATTCCTGTGATCGACGGACTTCAGGCGCAAGGCGATCTCATCGTGATCCCGTTTTCGCTGCTCGCAAATATCGTGGCGCCTCTGCCATGGACACGCTCTGTGAGAGTGCCGCTCTCCGGCGTGGAACTGCTGCGAAGTGCGGCGGGAGGGAACCCCCACAGTCTGGTTGCAGACGAAGGGGAGTGCACGTGGTCGACGCCGGTGAAAGATGCTCGGGGCCTTGCACTCGGCATGCTCGACACCCGAGTGACCGCGTACCTCATCCACCCGGAGCACGGCGCGACCGGCATCGCTCCGGGACAATACGTCATCGGCCGGCAGCAGGAAAGGGGCGTCGGGCGTACGCGCGGTGCGGTGATGCTTGTCGCCGATTGACACGCCGGCCTCGAGTTGGCGGGGGAGTGAGCACCACTTGCACAGGGCGAGCACCGGTTTCCGTGTGCTGGACGGTGTGTCGGGTCGAGGGAAAGGGTGCTCGGTCGGCAAAGGCTCCCGCACAAACACGAATGCCCTCACCGTGACGGTGAGGGCATTCGCGTGTGGTGCGCTTACTTCTTGCGGCCAGGAGCCTTCGCGCCGGCCTTGAATCCGAGTCCGCCTGCCTTGGGGGCGGGCGGCGCGGCAGCAGGCGCCGGAGCTTCCGCGGGTGCGGACGCCTCAGCAGGCGCTTCAGCGGCGGGTTCTGCCTTCACAGGTTCGGCGGCGGGTTCTGCCTTCACAGGTTCGGCCTCGGGAGCCGGGGCCTCAGCAGCCGGCGCCGGGGCCGCAGCGGGAGCTGCCTTCCGGGCACCGGGAGCCTTTGCGCCCGATTTGAATCCGAGTCCGCCGGCCTTGGCGGCAGGCGGAGCCTTCGGGGCTTCCGCCTCGGCGGCCGGAGCCTCTGCCGGTGCAGCCGGAGCCTCTGCCAGAGCCTCTGCCGGAGCAGCAGCAGGTGCTTCAGAAGCAGGAGCAGCCTTTGCACCAGGAGCCTTGGCCCCACCCTTCATCTGCAGTCCCTTGCCGCCGGGTGCCTTGGCGCCGGACGCCAGGCCCAGACCCTTCGGCTTGGCGACGGGTGCAGCAGCTTCGGGTGCAGCAGCCTCAGCAGCCGGAGCTTCCGCTGCCGGTGCGGCAGCGGCCTTTGCTCCGGGTGCCTTGGCGGCGCCCTTCATCTGCAGTCCCTTGCCGCCGGGTGCCTTGGCCCCGCCTGCCAAGCCGAGACCCTTGGGCTTTGCGACAGGTGCTGCCGGTGCAGCAGCTTCGTCAGCGGGAGCTTCCGCGCTTGCGGCGGGAGCCGCCTTCTTGGCGCCGGGAGCCTTGGCCCCGCCGGCCATTCCGAGCCCCTTGCCGGGTGCCTTGGCGCCGGGAGCTTTTGCACCTGGTGCTTTGGCGAGGCCCTTCATGGCCAGACCCTTGCCTGCCGGTGCAGCCTTGGCTTCCGGAGTCGCGGCGGCTTCCTCGACTTCGGCGACCCGATCCTGCTCGACGGTCTCAGCCTTTGCCTCAGCAGCGACCGGTGCCTTCTCGCGTGGGATCACCTTGATGTTCTCGCCGAGCTGGGCGGGATCGAGACGAGTGACGGAGTTCAGCATCAGCTGCGCGACGTCGACGACCTCGACGCCTTCGCCCTGGCCTTGCTCCTGGCGGGCAGTGACGCCGTCGGTGAGCATGACGCGGCAGAACGGGCAACCCGTGGCGATCTTCTTGGGGTTGGTGGAGAGCGCTTCGTCGACGCGGTCGACGTTGATGCGCTTGCCGATGTTCTCTTCCATCCACATGCGAGCACCACCGGCACCACAGCACATGGAACGTTCGCCGTGACGCGGCATTTCGACGAGCTTGGAGCCTGAGGCTTCCATGAGTTCACGGGGAGCGTCGTAAACCTTGTTGTGGCGTCCGAGGAAGCACGGGTCGTGGTAGGTGACGTCTTCGCTCACGGACGCAACCGGGATCAGCTTCTTCTGGCGCACCAGACGGTTGAGCAGCTGAGTGTGGTGCACGACCTCGTAGTCGCCGCCCACCTCCGGGTACTCGTTGCCGAGGGCGTTGAAGCAGTGCGCACAGGTGACGACGATCTTGCGCTTCTTCTGCTCGATACCGTCGAAGACCGAATTGAGCATCTCGATGTTCTGCATCGCGAGCTGCTGGAACAAGAACTCGTTGCCGGCACGACGTGCGGAGTCGCCGGTGCAGGTTTCGTCGGCGCCGAGGACCATGAACTTCACTCCCGCGGTGGCGAGGAGTTCGGCAACGGCCTTGGTGGTCTTCTTGGCACGGTCTTCGTAGGCGCCGGCGCAGCCGACCCAGAAGAGGTACTCGTAGTCCTCGAAGCTGTCGGCGTCCTTGCCGAAGACGGGGATCTCGAAGTCCATCTCGTTGATCCAGTTGAGGCGATCCTTGGAGTTCTGACCCCAGGGATTGCCCTTGTTCTCGAGGTTCTTGAACAGGCCGGCGAGCTCGGAGGGGAACTCCGATTCGATCAGGACCTGGTAGCGACGCATGTCGATGATGTGGTCGACGTGTTCGATGTCGACGGGGCACTGTTCGACGCAGGCGCCGCAGTTGGTGCAGCTCCACAAGGTTTCGGCGTCGATGACCGGGGCCATCTCGCCTTCGACGGTTTCACCGACGAGCTTGCGGTCGGCCTCGAGGCGTGCCGCCTCGGGGATGGCTGCGAGGGCGCCTTCCTTGACATTGCCTTCGCTGTCGACGAGACCGATCTCGTCGCCGCCCATGTCCTTGCGTCCACCAGCGAGCAGGTACGGGGCCTTGGCGTAGCCGTGGTCACGCAGCGACATGATGAGCAGCTTGGGCGAGAGCGGCTTTCCGGTGTTCCACGCGGGGCACTGGGACTGGCAACGACCGCACTCGGTGCAGGTGGTGAAGTCGAGCCAGCCCTTCCAGGAGAAGTCTTCGATGTTTCCGGCGCCGAGAGTGTCGGTGTCGGGGTCGACGTTCTCCATCGTCAGGACTTTGCCCTTGGACATCATGGGCTTTGCCGCGCCGAGGGCGACGGTGCCGTCGTCTTCACGCTTGAAGTAGATGTTGAAGAACGCCGAGAAGCGGTGCCACGCGACGCCCCAGGTGATGTTGCGGCCCACGATCGCGAGCCAGATCATGCCGGTCATCAGCTTCACGAATGCGAACACCGAGATCATGACGGGGCTGGCGGGAAGCAGTTTCGCGACCTGCATGGTGAAGAAGTCGGTCCACGGGTTGGCGTGACCGTAGGTCGCGATCTTGCCTGCCTTGACCATGATCATGCCCAGGCCCTCGAGCAGGACGATGCCCTCGATGACGTAGGCAGCCTTGAAGTTGGAGCCGCCGAAACGGGACAGGCGTGCAGGCAGACGCGGGTGGTTGAGCTGACGGATCACGATCAGCGTGGTGATACCGATGACGGTGCCCAGGCCGAGGATCTCGTCCCACAGGTGCCACGCCCACGTGTTACCGAAGATGGGCCAGTGGAATTCGGGGTTGAACGTCTGGCCGTAGGCCTCGAACCACAGCAGGAACCCACCGAGGAAGCCGACCATGACGAGCCAGTGGGCCCAGCCGACGCTGCGGAACTTGTTCATGCGCGTGTGCGCGATGAACTCGATGATCATCTGCTTGAAGCGAGGGAAGAACGGGCGCCATCGATCGGGTGCCGACTGGCCGATGCGCACGGTGTTGAACATCCTCAGCGCGCCTGAGAGGAAGATGTACCAACACACCAAGCTCAGCAGAGCACCAATCGTGCCCAACGTAATCGTCAGGGCATTCATGTCGCGGCCTTTCGTTTCAGGGCGACGCGTCGGCCACCTCGGGACAGCCCACTGATACTAACCTGCGTTATGTTACCCGCCAGTAACTAGCATTACCAGCCTGTAGGTACCGGCTGGTAACCGCTCGTGGCCTGGAGAGATCGATCTTCTGCGTCGGACGGGCTGGGCCAGACGCAGACATGTCTGGTCGTCACGTTAGGCGGTGCCCGTCAGGTGTCCATCTGTCAGGCAGCCCTAACTCGGGTTCCGGGCAGGTGAGAACAACCGACCGGCTGTTATCGTTACGCCCGTCACGCACAGGGGAAACGGGTGGTGTGAGTCATCGACTGACGCCCGCCCGATCCCGGGGAGGATCAAAAATGTTCATTCGAAAAGCTGCGGCCGTCGCAGCGATGACCATTGCCGCTACGGGCATCGCTGCAGGTACTTCTTACGCAGCTCCGGAGACGTCACCCGACGTTTCGTACACCGCCGAGGTCGTCGACCAGGCCGTTGTCACCACCATCGACGCCGGAGCATTCCGGGTCTCGGGCGACGGAACTCACGTCGACTTGCAGAACAGCCAGGGCGCAACTCTCGTGAGCCTTCCGCTCGCGTTCAACCTCGGCGACGTTCAGTTCCCGTTCGACGAGACCGTCAGTGAGGACGGCAAGACCCTCACCCTCAAGCCGAACCTGGACCCGGCCAGCTCCAAGCCGAAGCCGGTCGCTGCCGAGTTCACCCCGGTTGCTTCGCCTGACGAGGATCAGAAGGCAATCGAGAAGTTCCAGTCACAGCTCGGGCTTGCCACGCAGATCGGTAGCCTCACCGGCACGATCGTCGGGGCGGTCATCGGTTGCATCGTGGGTCTGCCCGGCCTGGTCGTCGGCTGCCTGCCCGGCATGGTCACAGGGGCCGGTATCGGTGGAGTCGCCGGTACCATCCTCGCCGGTGGCGGAACCGCCGTCGTCGCGGGCTTGGACCTGATCAAGGTTCTGAACGCTCCGGCTGGAACAACTCTCTTCCAGTAGAACGTCACGAACGCCGAAACGGGCGCCACACCTTCAGAAGGTGTGGCGCCCGTTTTGCTGTCTCGAGGAATGCGTGTGATCAGTAGTCGCGAACCTTCAGGCCTGGGTTGGCGGCGAGGATGTCGTTGATCGGCGTCGCGTACTGGGTCGGGGCTTCTTGCCCGAACAGTGTCTCTGCCTGAGCGATCTCGCACAGGGGAGAGGTGGCGACGTTGGACGCACTCGTGATGCCCACTGCCAACGTTCCGGAGACGATCGGGCCACCGCTGTCACCCTGCAGGACGCAGATGTTGGTGGTGAAGCCGTTGTCGAGGGTGTGATCCAAAACCTTTGCGACGCGGTTGACGCCGGTGACGACGCCGCAGCTGAAGCCTGTGGTCGATCCTGCCTTGCAGACCGGGGCGCCCACGACAGGATCGGCGGTACCGGTGATGTTGACCGAGCGGTTGAACGGGACCCGCACGCTGTTGTTCTCGAAGCGGTACTTCGCGTTGTCGTCGATGTTGATGATCGAGTAGTCGCGCCCGTCGAAGCTGCTCTTGGCGAAGTACCCGACGCGGGGCCCGGTCTGGTTGTTCACCATCGGGAAGACCTGGCTGGAGTTCGAGGTGCCGGCAGCGGCACGGTTGGGATCGCAGTGACCGGCGCTGATGTTGACTGTGCGTCCTGAACCGTCGGTGCCGTTGAAGCCGAATGAACAACGCAGTCCTGTGTTACCGGAGGTTGCGCCGAAGGCGTCTCCGCCCAGTGCAGCGTCGCCGGTTGCGGATCCGGTTGCGGGGATGAGGTCCGCGACGATCGGGGGAACCAGTAGCGGAGCAGCGGTATGGACGACGGTCCGCTTCAGGAATTCAGGCAATTCGATGCCGGCGGCAGGATCGGCCGTGAGGGCGACTCCGTTGCCGACGACGTCGACGGCGATGCCACGCACGAGGTCTGCGACCTCGGCAGGCTGCGAATCGAGCCAGGTGTTGAGTGCCGAGAGTTGACCTTGCAGAGCCTGCTCGCTCTGCGCGACGTCCTTGACCTCGAAACCGGCCTTCTCGGCGGCCTCGCGGGCAGCATCCTTGTCGCGACCGTCAGCGAGAGCGACGATGCCCTTGCCGAGGTCGTCGAGCCACACTCCGGCAAAAGAGTCGGGAAACTGGACGCGCGCGATGGCGGCGAACTCCGCGAGCTTCTGCGCGAGTTCGGAACGCGAGACGAACTGGTCGGGCGTCAGCGCCAAGTCGTGCTGTAGGGCTTCGGCGAGTTCGACGGGCAGATGGGCTGCCTGATCGGATACCCCGGATTCGTTCGGTTCTGCGTTCGCGACCGCGGTAATCGGTCCGAGGAGCAGCAGCGCGGCCGAACCGAACACTGCGGCGCGACGTGCGATGGAGCTTCGCATGTGGGCCTTTCCACTTCGTTGACCGCGTACCACCCCCCTGGGAGCACACGGATACGGCTCACGGACTTGTGGTGAGCCGATCACAGTCGACCATGACTATATGGGTTCGAACGCGCTATTCCCACCCGTTACATGAGCAGACAGCGCTGACCCCGACCGACAACAGCACTGTGCCCGCCGATCGCGAAACGGATCGGCGGGCACAGTGCGTGAATCAGTGGTTGGTCAACCTGCAGTGCGGACGCGGATTCCGGCACCGACACCGCCACCGGAAGCGCGATCCGCCGCGTCGAGGATGTCTCCGACCGGAATACCCAGATTCGAGGTTCCACCGGAGGTCGCCAGTACCAGGTTCGCTTCGTTGCAACTGGGTGCTCCGCTGCTGTTGGAGCCGCTGGTGATGCCCAGAGCCAAGGTTCCGGAGACGATGGCGCCGCCACTGTCCCCGGCGAGGGTGCACGCGGTGCCGGCGAATCCGCGAACGGTTCGTGAATCACCGTCCGCCATGACCAGTTGAGTTTCGACGCGATCGGCTGCCACGACACCACAGGTGAAGGACGACGTCTGGCCGGACTTGCAGATGGGAGCGCCGATCACGGGACGTGCCGTTCCGGTGATCGCGAGGGTGGTCCCGTTGGCACCGCGGACGGCAGCACGGTCGAGGCCCGCGTCGATGCCGGACTGGTCGAACTTGATGACCGAGTAATCGAGATCGCCGGCGTTGTTGCCGACGGAAGACTGTGAGAATGCTCCGATCAACTGACTGTCGTCGACGTTCGCGTGATTCGGCAGGTAGACGGGCGACTTCGAACCCTCGGCCGGATTGCAGTGTCCGGCACTGATATTGAGAGCATTGTTCTGATCGTCGACGGCGTTGAACCCGAACGAGCAGACCGAGATGTTCTCGGTCGGTGTCTCGCGAATGGGGCCTGTCGACGTGATGTAGGTGTCGCCGCCGAGTGCTCCGGGATCAACCGATCCGCCACCGTCCGGGCTGAGAACGATCTTGGTGTTCTCGAGCAGGGTCGGAAGATTGAGCGCCTGCCCGACGGGGCTGTTCGCGACGTCGATGACGACCTGGTTGTTCAGGACGTCGATAGTCGCCGAATTGACTGCGCGTGAGATTTCCTTGGGCAGCCCGGCAATCCATCCGTTGACGTCGGCCAGCGTCTTCTCGAGGGTGTCGGCGGAGACGGGGGCGACGTGCGTGCGGTAACCGTCGTCGGCCGCGATGCGTGCAGCTTCGGTGGTGGTGACGGCTACGACGGGTTGACCGTCGAGTCCCATCCACGAGCCGGCGTAGTCGCCAGGGCGCTCGGACTTGAATTCCTGGGCGTATGCACCGAGTTCCTGAGCTTTGGCAGCGCGGTCCAGATACTCCTGTGGGGAGATCTTCAGATCGCGTGTGATCGCCTCGACCAGCTCAGCCGGAAGCTGATCTGCCCCGAGCTGTTCGACATGCGTGTCGGAGGCGGGCTCTGCCGATGCCGTCGTGGTGAATGGAGCTGCGAGCAGTAGTGCCGAGGCGCCGACCACAGCGGTGCGGATCGCCAACGAGTTACGCATGAAATCCCTTCAAGTCCCCGGCACCGAGCCGGTAGGTACCGCACCCACCATAGGGGAAAAGTTTCGACGAGGAATATGTGCCTGTTGTCGGCAAGTCGAATTATTCTGTCTAACTTGGCATTCCGGGTCTCGGGGCCAATGGCATGACGGGCATGTCGGGATTCGGAACCACCGGATCGGTTGTGTCGGTCGGGTTGGACGGCTGCGTCGGCGTTGTCTGTGTATCAGTGGGGTCGGTCACGGCGGGAGTGTCCGGGGTATCCGGATCGACCGGATCCAGCGGTCCGACGACCGGCGGCAGGTTCTCGATCCGAAGGGGATCGATCTGGATGGTGATCGGCGATCCCTGTTGCGCGGGGACGTTCGCCGTAGTGGATTTCTCTGTACCGGTGCCCGGACTCACCGGAATGGGCTGGGATTCGGATGAGGTCGATTCTGCTTCGGATGCCCACGACTGCGCCGTCGGCTGCGCGCCGAGAGCGGGTACTTCCGGTGGAGGTGAGGTCGCTGATTGCGTGCCTGTCCCGGATGAACTCGTCGGGGTGGCAGCTGTGTCCGTCCCGGGGGACAGGGAAGATTGTGCGTCGAGAATCCTGGGTGCTGAAATGGTCGGAGTGTGTCCGATGATGACCGCGGCCGCGCAACCCGACACCGTCAGAAAGACTGCGGCGGCTGCTGCGGCGATGATCGGTCGGCGCTCCGACCGCCACTGGCGATTCAGCCAACCGTCGATGCTCGGTTCTTTCGTGACCGGTGCCTCCACGCCGGATTCCGGCTCCGGTTCGATCAGAGCGAACGGCGGAAACTCTTCGGGGGTGTCCTCTGGCTCGGCAAAATCGGTTGGCTGGGGTTCGGGACAGGTAGAGGTGATCGAGAAGGGTGCGGCCAACGCTGCGGCTCCGCGAGCAGCACGGTCGTCGGCGTCAGGATCCGCGAGCCAAGCCGCAGAGGCTTCATCTTCTGAAATCAGTTCGACGCCGTCGAGATTCATGCTGTCGAGTGCGCCGCGCAGTACGTCGATTGAATCGCTCGACCAACCCGCGGGGATCACCGCAGAGATGTTCAGGTTCTGATCGGTGAGTGTTCGGACTTCCTTGACCAGGCAATACATCGCTGTCGCTACCAGTTCCTCCCCTCGCGTCATGTGCTCGGAGAAGTTGTCGGTATCGTCGGTGCCGACCCTGTCGAGGAACCCGCGCAACCCGGTGGACCCCGCCGCGGTTCCGCCTAGCTGCACGGTGCCGTCGGGGGCGTGGTGCAGAACCGATTCGCGTTCGAGGGTCACCAGCTCCGAGTCAGGTCTCGCGATCGCAGCAATGCTTCGTTTGTTGCCGACGGCGAGTCCGACTCCCCACTTCATAGCGATCCCCGTTTCACAGTTACCGAACTTTGCTCGGCAGGCATGTCCTGATTCCTGTGAAAACTATCACTTAAACGGATATATGCAACCCTCTGGACAATATGCAGCTAACTACTTGTTCGGCGGTGTCATGCTGCGAAGGATGGTGAGCAGTTCCGAACGAGACTGCGCCCCGACGCGCCGCTTGATCCGTGCGACATGGTGCTCGACGGTTTTAGCGGAGATGTAGAGGCGTTCGCCGATTTCCCGATACGTCAGTCCGACGACGACGAGTTCGGCAACTTCTTGTTCGCGCTCGGTCAACACCGACGGTGGCGCCGCACTTGTGGCGGTATCGGTTGCACTTGTCTCGGCCGTCGACGTTGTGCGTAGCGAGCGCGCAACGTGGAGCAGTGCCGTGGCCGATTTGGTGTCCGGGGTGCGCAGCGCTGCTTCGCCGGCGAGGCGAGCGGCGTCCCACGGGAGTCCGATCCGACTGAGCGTTCGTGCGGCGGCTTCGACACCGTCTGCGTCGACGTTGCCTTGCATCAGTAGGAGCCACTGGCGTCCGGCGATCGCCAAACCGGCTGCGTAAGTGTGAGTTTTGGCTGATTCGGCGAGTGTGTGGGCGTGTGGGAGGAGATCGGCCGGCGACTGCGAGAGGATCGACGCCTGGACGCCGTACCAATGCAGCGGCGACGACCACAGCGGCGGCTCGCCGAGCGCGCGGAGGAGTGAGCGCGCGTCGTCGACGAGATGCTCGACCTGCTCGGTCTCCTCGAGCCGTACTGCCGCAAGCCACAGTTCGCCGATGGGAAGCAGATTGAACAGATCAACGCTGCAGGACGAGAGGGTGCCTGCCGCGCCCGACCAAGCTCGACGCAGCTGGGCGAGATCGCCGGAACGCCGAGCGAGACCCACGATCAGAGCATGCAGAAACAGTGCGTCACGCTCACGGAGGGGGCCGCGGACTACCTCCTGCGGTAGGTCTTCGAGAATCGTGTCCTGCCCGCGGACCATCGCGATCCAGGCGCCGAGAAGGTGAAGTCGCGCCCACGTGTGGCTGCTTGCGTCGTCGGCGGCGATCGCGGACGTGACGACAGCGGCGGCCCGTTCATGGGCGCCGTTGTGCAGGAGTGCGAGAGCTACCAGCGCCGGGGCGGAATCAGGCTGGAATTCAGATGTGTCGGCTCCGCCGGGGAGCGAGAGTGCGCGCGACATCGTGTTGAGCGCACTCGGTGCGCTCCCGGTGACCGATTGCATCAGTCCGTTGGCCAGTGTGGTAGCGCCGACCGTCGAGCTCGACGGTGATCCGGTGTGTCCGGTGAGCGCCGCGTTCGCATCATCGACCTTGCCGATGCCGAGGAAAGTGATTGCGGCGAAGGGGGATTCGTTTCCGGTGCGCCCTGGCCCCAGCCAGGTGTAGAGATCTGCAGCGGCGCCGAGTTGGCCGCATGCTGCGGACGAAGCTGCGCGGATTCGCACCGCCGCAGCCAATCTCGCGTCGTCGAGATCGGGTGCGGCGATGACGGAATCGGCCAGACGGCAGGCAGTGTCGAGGTCACCACTGCGAGCCGAGACCTGGGCGTACAGCAGCGTGTCGGCCACGCCGAGAGGCTCGATCGAATTCACGCGGCGAAAGAGATCTGCCGCGACCGCCGGCGTGCTCGCCTCGACTGCGTCTCGTAGTACACCCGTGAGATCGCGGTGGCGGATTCCGGAGTCGAAAAGTCTTCGTGCTGTGTCGATATCGAGGGTTCTCGTGTGTGCGCGTGATGCGACGATTCTGATCAGCTCGCTGCGGATACGCCCGGTGCTCGTCGACTCGGCGAGCACGCTCGCGACGAGTGGTGATCGCGAACCGAACAGTCCGGTCGCCAGTGCCCGGTCGAATGCAGCTGTGAGGCTGAACTTCTCCTGTCCCAGATCGAGCTCGAAGGCGTCGATGTCCGGGACGGCGAGTGAAACTTCGAGGATCTCGCGCTCGATCGGATGCAGAGCGGTGACCTGGTGGAGGATGTGTGTGCGTATGGCGTTCGGCATTTCCAGGCGGCCTGCCGAGGCGGCGGCGAAGTACGCTTCGATCGCCCCGAAGGAACCACCGGACAGATGCTCGAGCGCCACCACGGCGCGGTCGTCGAGCGGGACTCTTCGCTCGGCCGCGATCTTCCGAATATCGTTTCGGTTCAACGGGTTCAGATGCAACACGGTGCCGAAACTCGAGATGTTCGAGTAGATCGGTGCGAGTGGTGGATCGATCCGATCGGAGGCTACGACAACTCCGAGGTCGTCACGTTGGACAAGCTCTTTCAGGGCACGGATTTCATCGGAGGTCAGAGCTTGCGCGTCCGCGATCACCACAATCGCGTCGGCGGGGACGTCATGCGTGACTGCGGTGACCACGGGCTTGTCACCCGATTCGATTCGCTTCCGTACAACCCTCGTCACTTGGGGCCGAGCGCTGGCATCGGTCCCGGTGACGAACAGGCGCAGTGGCGATGCAGTCAGGTCGACGTCGCGCAAAAGTCCTGCGATGAACGACGATTCGGTGCCGTTGTCACGGTTCATCGAAAGACCGCCGGTCAGCGGATCGGTGCGGTGACGCCGCCGACGACACCACCGACCACGTTTCCGACACCACCGACGACGTTACCGAGACCTCCGACCACGCCGCCGACTCCGTTGCCGACACCGTCGACCAGACCGCCGACTCCGTTTCCGATGCCGGTCGCAGCGTCACCGACACCGGTCCCGACGCCGGCTCCAGGCGCGGGTGCTGGTGCCGGGGCGGGAGCAGGTGCGGGCGCCGGGGCGCCGGGTGCGGCAGGTGCAGGCGCCGACGGAGCGGTCTCGCCCGGTGCGGGCGAGGATCCCGCCGGTGCGCCGGCAACCGGAACTGCCCCCGGCGCCGTCGTCGAGCCGCCTGCGGCAGCAGGAGAACCGGGCTGATTGCTTTGAGTGCCGTTGTTCGCAGTCGTGGATCCGGTGCCTGCCGCTTCCGCTGCCGTGGTGCTGCCGGGAGTAGAGCCCGCGGTGGTCGAAGCGGTCGAGGAGGTGGACTCGCTGGTGGTGTTCGCCGAACTGGACGGAACGTTGATCTTGTCCATGGCAGTTCCGATTCCGAGCCCGCCTGCGGCGAGCACGATGAATGCTCCCACCACTGCAGCAACGACGCCGACCCTCGACGAGCGTCGAGTCGCCGTGTTCTCTTCTTCGGTCGGCTCGGCAAGCAACGGAGTGGAGAAGGCGGGAACTGGTGCGGGCTTGCGAGACGGCTCGGCGGGAATCACTGCAGTGGCGGCGGCCGGTACTTGCGAGTCTCTGGCGTCGAGTGCGAGGGCCGCGGCGCCGGACGCCGCGCACGACGCTGGATCGGCGTCGGCGATCACCGGGACACGAAGCTCCGCGGACAGTAGTTCGGCGACAAGGGGAATGGACGAGCTTCCGCCGGCCAGGACAACCTGATTGACGTCACTGGACTCGACGCCGGCAGATCGCAGGCTTTCGCGAACCAATGCCACCGATTCGGTGAGGGCGGGCCGGATCAGATCTTCGAGTTCGGAACGAACGAGTCGAACGTCGCTGACGGCACCGGGAAGCGCCACGCGGGCAACGGTTTCCGTCTCGGTGGAAAGTTCCTCCTTGGCTGCGCGGGCATGCTCGCGCAGAGTTTCCAGCGCTGCAATCGTCTCGGGTGCAAAGGGATCAAGGGTTGCGAACTGGTCGGAAACCGCATCGAGCAGGTGAACGGTGACGAGGTGATCGAATTCGTCGCCGCCGATGTCCTCGCTGCGCAGCGGCTTACCGAAGATCTCGCTTCGTCCGTCGGTCGTGGACATCATCGTGACGTCGAGCGAGCGAGCACCGAGGTCGTAGACGACGGTCAGACCGTCGCTGACGACAGTTCCGGAAGCGGCGAGCCACGCCATGACGGCTGCGGGTTCGGCGACGAGAGTCGCCCCGTGAATTCCGACGTGGTCCAGAGCGGACTCCATGGTGCGTGCCGTGTGGCGGTTCCACCCCACCGGGTGAGCCAGGACGACAGTTGGCCCTTCGTTACCGCCTGCCTGGTCTACCAGTGCGCCGACCGCTGTCGCCGCGAGAGCCTCGCCGCGGTACTCGGTACCGTCGGCCGCAAGTATCGGAATCGGGTCTCCGACGCGCTCGACAAATCCGGTGATGACGGATCCGTCGTCCAATTGCAGCGCACTGGGTAAGCGGACCTGTTGCGTTTCACCGGTCGAGCCGTCGGTGACAGCTACGAGAGTGGCCGAACCGATGCTGATGCCGAGCCCTGCCGCCATGAACGAACTCCCCTGGTCGTGGGCGACAGAAGGACTGTCGCGGTTGTCTGCGATGTCGGTTTCAGGACCTAGATCGTTACCGGATCGGAGGCGTCGCGACGAAGTAGGGGACCGATCCCCTAATCGGGGCAAATCCCCTATTCCGACCGGGCGTAGCCCAATGGGGGGCTTCCCCACCTGTCCCTGGAGAAGAGGGGGGTGCTCCCCGTTGGCCCCAGTCGCAAAAGTTCTTAGCGTTGATTCCACTCGCTACCTCTGGCAGCGCACCAGTTTCCGGACCACCGGCAACTACCCACCGGCAACAACCCGGTCAACGAACTTCAGGAGAACCCGCCATGGCAACGAACGCCGTACTCGAATTCATCCTCGGGCTACTTCGTGACGACGAGGCAGCTGCCAACTACTGCGCCAACCCGACCGCGGCACTCGATGCTGCCGGTCTGTGCGACGTCAGCCCCGCCGACATCGTCGCGGTCGCTCCGCTGGTGGCCGAGTCCGGACTCTTTGCCGGTGGTGGCGCCGACCTGTCCGCGATCGTCAACGCCGGTGCGTCCGCTGCCGGTGCAATCGGCGGTGGTCTCGGACTCGGCGGTGGTCTCGGTGGTGGACTCACCGGTGGTCTCGGTGGTGGCCTCGGCGGCAGCCTGGGTCTCGGCGCCGGTGCAGGAATCGGAGTCGGAGGCGCCCTCGGCGGCCAGTTCGACCTGGTCGGCGACTTCGCAGCAGCCCTCAGCGCTGCGCTTGCCATCGGTGGCGAGATCAGTGCCGAACTCGGCGCAGCCTTCGGCGCTGTGATCGAAGCCGGTCTCGGTTTGGGCGGCGCACTCGATCTCGAAGGAGCTCTCGATCTGGGCGCACAGCTCAGCGCGGCTCTGGGCGGCGCCCTCGGTGTGACCGGCGGCCTGACTGCGGAGCTGGGAGCAGCCCTCGACGCCGCGATCGGCGCAGTCGGCGGACTCGACCTGACGGCAGGGCTCAGCGGAGCTCTCGCACCCGTATTCGCCATCGGTGGTGACCTCGGAGCCGATCTCGGCCTGGCTCTCGGTGGACTCCTCGGCGGCGCAGCAGACCTCAGCGGTCTCCTTGACATCGGCGGCGAACTGGGCACGAGCCTGACCGGCGCACTGGAATCCGCTCTTGCACTCGGCGGCGGCCTGGATCTTGCCGGCGCTCTGACAGGCGACCTCAGCACGGCATTGTCCGGCGCGCTCTCGGGCGTCCTGGGAGCCGGCGGCACGATCGGCGCCGATCTGGGTGCATCGCTCGGCGGCGTCCTCGGCGCGATCACGGATGTCAGCGTTCTCACCGATATCGCGGGCGGCCTCGATCTCGGTGCTGCCCTGAGTGGCGCCCTCGGCGGAGCACTCGGCGTCGGCGGCGGTCTGGAAACTGCATTGGGCGGCGCACTCGACGCAGCACTGGGTCTCGGCGGCGGACTCGACCTCGACGCCGTACTCGGCGGCGGAGCAGACCTCGGCGCGCAGCTCAGCGCGGCACTCTCCGGCGCCCTCGGTGCCGGGGGAACGGTCGGAGCCGACCTGGGTGGCGCACTCGGTGGACTGCTCGGGGGAGCACTCGACCTCGAAGGCGGTCTCGGCGCAGACCTCGCGGCAGCTCTGGCCGGAGGCGCGAATCTGTCGACGGCCCTCGAGGGTGTTCTCGGTTCGGCACTCGGCGTCGATGCCGGGCTCGCGGGCGGTCTCGGCGGCGCTCTCGACGCAGCGCTGGGCGCAGGCGGACTTACCGGAATCGACCTCGGTGGTGCACTCGGTCTGGGCGGTGAAGCAGGCTTGGCAGCCGGTGTCGCTGCGGCTCTCGACACCGCCCTCGCAGGTGCAGGCGGCTTGGGTGCTGTCGGTTCCGTGGGCACGGACCTGACCGGCGCGCTGGACGGTGCGCTGGGCGCGGGCCTCGGGCTGGGGGGCTCTCTCGACAGCGTTCTCGGTGCCGAAGGTGCACTCGGTGGAGCGCTGGACACGGCACTGAACCTCGGCGGAATCGACACCGGTTCGATCGGTGCCGACTTGCCCTCCGTCGACCTCGGCGCTGTGAACCTCGGCCCGATCTCCGCTGAACTGCCTTCCGTCGACCTCGGAAGCATCGCGGCAGAAGGCCTGAACCTCGGCGGTGTGACCGGCGACCTCGGAGCAACTGTGGGCGGCGCGCTGGACGCAACAGCAGGTCTCGACGCAACAGCAGGTCTCGACGCGGCCACGAACGCTGCGGCTGGTTTGGGTGGGTCGCTCGGCGGCGCACTGAACGGCGTCACCGATCTCGGTGGATCGCTCGGCGGGGCTGTCGGAGCAGTCACCGACGTGACCGGTTCGATCGGAGCCGACGCAGCCGCAGCTGCCGGTGGCACAGTCGACGGCGGCGGTACCGTTGGCGGCGGTGGAGTCGCTGACCTGGGCGGATCCCTCGGTGGAGCAGTGAGCGGAGTGTCCGACCTGACGAGTTCGTTGACCGGTGCGCTGAACCCGTGGTCGTCGATCGATGCGACCGATGCTTTCGGTTCGGGTTCCACTTCGGGTCTGAGCGCCGATACCGAACACTCGCTCTTCGCCGAGGATTCGGTTGCAGCGCCGGTCGATCACATCGACCCGGTTGCGGTTGTCGATCACCTGCATCCCTGATCTGCTGACGCAGGAACTGAAATCGGTCAAAATGACCTGATGTAACAAATCCGGCCCTGCGTGCGCTATGCGTTCGCAGGGCCGGATATTCGAGTCGGGAAGAATTGCGGGTCAACGTAGCTCATGAGTGATTCAGCGAGTCAGGTAAGCAGCCGGAAGGCGCGCGTCGCGTCGTCGACGGCGTCGTTGCTCGAACGAACAGCCGTCGTGGCGAAGGATTTCGGGCGCACGGATCTGGTGCGCCGACTCGAGAACGCTCAGGTGAGAGTCAACGACCCGCGTATTCGCATCGTGGTGGTCGGACCCCTCAAGCAGGGCAAGAGCCAGTTCGTCAATTCTCTGCTAGGCATCGACGTGTGCTCGGTCGGTGACGACGAGACCACGGCCGTGGCGACGGTAGTTCAGTACGCGGAGACCGCGGTCGCCGAACTGATTCTCGCCGATCCGGGTGCGGCGCCCATTCGGGTGCCCCTCCCGCTCGAGGAACTGATGGGGATCACCCCGGCCACGCCTCGCGCCGAAGGGCGTGAGGTTCTGCGTGTGGAAGTGGGTGTTCCCAGTCCGCTGTTGGCCGACGGTTTGGTTCTGATCGACACCCCTGGTGTCGGCGGTCATGGAAATCCTCATGCTGCAGGAACATTGGGATTGATCACTGCGGCCGATGCAGTGTTGGTTCTGTCGGACTCCAGCCAGGAGTTCACCGAACCGGAGCTGGGATTCATCCGCCAGGTCGTCAATCTGTGTCCTGCGGTAGCCGGGCTGATCAGCAAGACCGATCTGTACCCGCACTGGCGGCAGATCCTCGACGCCGATCGCGGACATCTCCAGCGTGCCGGGTTGGATCTGCCGCTCATTCCGATCTCCTCGGTACTGCGCTCGCACGCGCTGAGGCTGGGGGACAAGGAACTCGAAGCGGAATCCGGATTCTTGGACCTCTATCAGTTCTTGCGGGACAACGTCGTTGCGCGTGCCGAATCGAATACTCGACGCGCAGTTGCGATGGATGTGCGTTCTGCGGCAGCGCATCTGACGTTGGAGATGGGCAGTGAGCTTGCGGCGCTGAAGGATCCGTCGACCGCTCAGGCAGCGGTCGCGGGACTGCAGCGTGCCCGGGCAGCGGCCGAGGAACTGCACAAGAAGACCTCACTGTGGCAGCAGAGCCTCGGTGACGGCATCGCAGACCTCGCCGCCGACATCGATCACGACCTCCGGGACCGGTTGCGCCGGGTGACCCGCCAGGCCGAGGAGACGGTCGACGAAGGCGATCCCGGTAAGGACTGGGACGTCGTGGGGGAGTGGCTCGAACAGGAGATCGCCACCGCGATCGGTGACAACTTCGTGTGGGCGCATGATCGCGCACAGTGGCTGGCAGAAGTTGTGGCGCAGCACTTTGCGGAGACCGGTGACGTCGCGCTCCCGCATCTCGACGTCGCCGACACCGACGGTTTCCTGGAACCGGTCGGTGCATTGGCGGACCTCGAATCCGGCCGAATCGGCATCACTCAGAAAGTCCTGGTCGGCATGCGCGGCTCGTACGGCGGCGTGCTCATGTTCGGCTTGATCACCACGATGATGGGCATGGCTCTGGTCAACCCGATCTCCATCGGCGCCGGGGTTCTGCTGGGCACTAAGGCTTATCGTGAAGACAAGCAGGCTCAGGTGCTCAAGCGTCGCGCTGAGGCGAAAGCGGCTATCCGACGGTTTGCCGACGACGTCAGCTTCCAGGTGGGCAAGGAGTCGAAGGATCGCCTACGCCTGGTGCAGCGGCTGTTGCGTGATCACTTCACCGACATCGCCGAGCAGGCGCTGCGCTCGATCAACGAATCCCTCCGCGCCACTCAGGAAGCCGCGCAGTTGGAGTCGAGTGAACATGCCGCTCGGATCAAGCGTCTGGAGACCGACATGCGCGTCGTCGCGGAGCTCGACGCCGTTGCCGGAACGCTGATCGGCGAAACTCCCGCTCCTGCCTCGGCAAAGGTGACCAACGCATGAATGCCACGACCACCGTGACCGCAGTGGAGTCGGCACACGCCCTGATCGACCACGCCAGACGTGCCTACGCCGATCAGCCGCAGACGCGCGCCCAGTTGGAAGAATGTGCGGCCAGGCTCGACGAGCCACTCCGGGTGGCGCTCGCCGGCTCCCTCAAAGCGGGTAAGTCGACGCTGCTCAATTCGCTTGTCGGACAGGATATAGCGCCTACCGACGCGACGGAATGCACACGCGTCGTCACCTGGTATCGGAACGGGACGACGCCGCAGGTGACCGCGACGGCCGAGAACGGTGCCAAGTTCAACGTGCCGGTGACGCGCCGCGACGGCAGGCTCACGTTCGATCTGGGCGAGTACACCGCAGACTCGGTGGACCGCATCGACGTCGACTGGCCGTCTTCGGCATTGGCTCGTACGACGATCATCGACACACCGGGCACCTCGTCGCTCTCGACCGAGGTCTCGGCCCGCACCTGGGACATGCTCGTTCCCGACGGTGAGGCACCGGGCGCGGATGCAGTGGTCTACCTCCTGCGGGCTCTCAACGCCAGTGACATGCAGTTCCTCGGGAAGATCGCGGATCACGTGGGCGGAGAATCCGGGCCACTCGGAGTGATCGGAGTTCTCTCGCGTGCCGATGAGGTCGGCGCAGGCAGGCTCGACGCGTTGTCTTCGGCGAAGGACGTCGCGGCGCGATTTGCCGAGGAGTTGGAGCGAACCGGCCTGTGCCAGTCGGTGGTTCCGGTGGCAGGTCTGCTCGCGCTCGCTGCTCGGACGATGAGGCAGAGCGAGTTCGCGGCCTTCTCGGCGCTCGCGCAGGTTCCGGCCGAGGATCTGAGCCTTGCGCTCCTCTCCGCGGATCGCTTTGCCAGGCAGGACAGTCCGCTGCCGGTCGATGCGGCCATGCGGGCGCAATTGGCCGATCGGTTCGGGCTCTTCGGAATTCGCCTCGCCGTGACGTCGATCAAGTTGGGGGCCACTGATTCACCGTCCCTGGCGGCCGAATTGTTGGAGCGCAGCGGCCTGGACGAACTGCGTCAGGTGATCGACGTTCAATTCGGGCAGCGGGCAGATCAGCTCAAATCGCACACGGCGCTGGTGACGCTGGGAAGAATCCTCGAAGCCGATCCGAGCGAGGAAGGCGATCAGATCGCGGCGGAGGCGCAACGGTTGCTTGCCGATGTTCACGGCTTTCACGAACTTCGCCTGCTCGGGCGTCTTCGTTCGGTACACACGGATCTGCCACCCGACGACCTGGCACAACTGCAAAGACTGATCGGCGGCTACGGAATCCGGGCAAGTGACCGGTTGGGCTGCGAACCGGAAGAATCGCCGGAGGTGCAGCGTGCGCGGGCCACGGCGGCTGTCCGCAGATGGCGCGAGTTGTCCAGACATCCGCTCTTCGACAGGTTCACCTCGCGCGCCTGCCTGGTCGCCGCCCGCAGCGCCGAGGGCGTCCTGGCTGAAATTGTGCCCGAATAGGGACCCGTTCACTATGCGAGCGCCGGACGAGGGTTCTATCTTGAGTTCGGGATGATCCGGACATAACTCCCAGGTTCGGGTCCCACCTCGATGGGAGCACGCGCATGGCGAGTGACATCAAGTCCGCTTCACCGGATCGAGCCACCCTCGTCCTGGGGACGCTCATCCTGGTCGCTGCGGTCGCGAACCTCAATCTCTCGGTCGCGAATGTCGCTTTGCCCGATATCGGGCGGGCTTTCGACGCCAGTCAGACGCAACTGAACCTGATCGCGGTCGGCTACTCGCTGGGCCTGGCCGGAACGGTGCTCTACCTGGGGGCCTTGGGAGACCGATACGGCCGCAAGATGTTGCTGGTCACCGGCATGGCGCTGTCCATTCCGGCGTCGATCGTGGCGGGATTCGCCGGGAACTTCGAAGTGCTGTTCCTCGCTCGGATAGTCGGAGGCGTCTCGGCAGGTCTGGCGTTCCCGACCACGCTGGCAATCATCACGGCGTTGTGGGCCGGACCGGCACGAACCAAGGCGATTGCCATGTGGTCGGCAATCGGTGGCGCGATTTCAGCACTCGGTCCGATCGTCTCGGGGGCGCTGCTCGAGCAGTTTCACTGGGGTTCGGTCTTCTTCGTCACCCTTCCCTTGGCCCTTGTGGCACTGATCTGTTCCCTGGTGTTGGTTCCCGCTCACGTCAACGAGACGACCGAGCGAGTCGATCACCTCGGCGGCATAGTGTCGATCGTCTTCATCGGGGCGCTGGTATTGTCCATCAACTTTGCGCCGGTGAAGGGTTCGGGCACGTTGGCTCTGGTGCTCGGGGCGATAGCAGTTGTCGCGGGTATCGGGTTCTTCCTGCAACAGCGACGCGCGGTCAATCCGCTGTTCGATCTTCACGTAGCTGCGCGCCCGACCTTCTGGGTCGCGGCGGTGGGTGGGTTGGTCGTGTTCGGTTCGCTCATGGGCGCGATGTTCATCGGCCAGCAGTTCCTGCAGAACGTCCTCGGGTACTCGACGCTGGCAGCCGGTGCGGCGATCATTCCGGCTGCGCTGGCGATGGTGATCGTTGCGCCGCGCTCGGCGACCATGATCGAAAGGTACGGCGCCCGCGTCACGCTGCTCGCCGGCTACCTGTTCGTGGTTCTCGGGTTGTTCGTCGCGCTGTTCCTGTGGAACGAAAGCACACAGTATTGGCAGGTCGCGCTGGCCTATGCGCTTGTCGGCATCGGCGTCGGTCTGGCCGGCACACCGGCATCGCGTTCGCTGACCGGATCCGTTCCCGTGCACCGCGCTGGTATGGCGTCGGGAACCTCGGACCTGCAACGCGACCTGGGCGGCGCCATCATGCAGTCGATTCTCGGCGGAATACTCACGGCCGGGTACGCAAAATCGTTGGGAAATGCGATCTCGTCCTCGCCGAACGCATCCGAAGTGACTCCCGAAACTCAGGCCGCGCTCACCAAATCCTTCTCCAGCGCCGAAGTTCTGGCGGATCGCTACCCGCAATACGCGGAGCAAATCATGACCGCCGCCAAAAACGCCTTCCTGGACGGGGATACAAACGCCTACATCGCGGCGATCATCATCGTGTGTGCCGGTGCCGCGGTGGTGACGTTCTTCTATCCGCGTCGCGAGCGCGAACGAGTCCTGCTGGCGCAGTACGCGGCGGAATCCGATCTAGCCGCGGAGAAGAGTTGAGCGCGCTCTGGTAGTGATGAGGGATGCCACAGCTACTTCTCATCGATTCGTCCGCCGAACTCCACCACTCGACCTCACGTGATCTGACCGCACTGTTCGCTCAGCAGTGGTCGAAGAACAGCCCGGATCACACGACGGTGACGTTGGACCTGCACCGGGATCCCTTGCCGCACCTCGCGGACGCGGCCCTGCACTATGCACCACGCTTGCGAGTCGAGGGCGAGATTCCGGATCCCGCAGCGGAAGCACTCCAGGCTCGGGTCATCGAGCAACTTACCGCTGCAGACGTCGTCGTGATCGGTGCGCCGATGTACAACTGGTCGATCCCGTCCACGTTGAAGGCGTGGATCGACTACGTACACGTCCTGGGGACTACGGTGCCTTTCGACACGCGTACTCAGCCTCTGGCAGCTAAGCCGGTGGTGATCGTCTCCAGCCGCGGAAACACCTATGCGCCGGGCTCGGGAAACGAGGCCAACGATCACACCGTCCCGCCACTCGTTCAGGTGCTCGGGGTGTCGATGGGAATGGATGTCTCCGTCATCACCGCGGAACTGACTTTGGCGCAACGTATTCCGGCGATGGCACCTCTGATCGAGCAGGGTGACGCGAGCCTGCGTGCTGCCCGGGAGTCGTTGACCGAGCTGGCCCGTACCTTGGGGGCCTGATCAAGAAGTTCGACCGGGTTCAGGTGAGAGACGAGATCATCGACGCCACGTCTGACGGTTCTACGTCGTAACCGGGGAAATAGCAGCACACTTCGTCGGCATGTTCGCCGAACCGCCGCCGAATCTCGGTGGCGCACTCTTCGGGAGTGCCGACGACGGCGAGTGTGGTCAGCATCGGATCGGTGATCAGCGACGCCATCTCGGTGTAGCCACCTCGCTTCGACAGGGCATTGAGTTCCGGTTGGACCTCGCCCCACCCTTCGACGTCGAGCACCGGACGGTATGCGGGCGTCGAACCGTAGAACGAGAGCAGGGCTCGGACGCCTCTGGCGGCCGCGGCAAGTTGATCGTCGCCGCGGCCGACGCCGACGATGACTTGCGGGATGATCGTGAATTCGTCTCGGGTGCGGCCGGATTCGCGAAGACCGGCATCGACGGCCGGAAGTGTTCGTTCGAGGAAATGACGTTGCGTGTGGAACGGCATGACCAGTAGTCCGTCGGCCACCTCGGCAGCCGTCCTGGTCATCACCGGTCCGAGCGCACCCATCAGGATGGGCGGCGGCCCATAGGGGTTGGGGCCGGGATCGAACGTCGGAGGCATCAACGTGTGGGTGAAGAACTCGCCGCGGAAGTTCAGCGTCGAGGTGTTCTCCCACGCAGTGAAGATCGCCTTGACCGCTGCGACCGTCTCCTTCATGCGGGCCGCCGGACGCGACCACGTTGCGCTGTAGCGTTTTTCGATGTGCGGTTTGATCTGCGATCCGAGACCCAGTCGAAAGTGGCCGCGACTGAGCAACTGCAGGTCGTTGGCCGAATGCGCCAGATGCATGGGACTGCGGGGGAATGCGATGGCGACGTTGGTCATCAGGTCGAGGTCGACGGCCGATGCTGCTTCGACGAGCGGGAAGAACACGTCGTGTGGTCCCTCGAACGTGAACAGGCCACCGGCGCCGGTCTCCGCGAGTTCACGGCTACGAGCAGCGCCCGCGCCCGGCGCGGAGTCCAGTTGTACGTGAACCTTCATCGGCGTCCCCGCAGCCAGGTGCTGACACCGGGAGCGAACGGAGCGATCGCCGCCACCGCGACCAGGGCGCAGTAGAGAATCGGGCCCCATCTCAGAACTCCGGCGCCGATGTCTGCTGCGCCGTCGACCAGAGACATGAAGCCGAGTCCGGCCGCGATGCTCACGACTCCCACGATCGCCGTCATCACCCGCCCGGCGTTCTTGCGTGCGCGGAGGAGTTGAAGGCTCATGAGTGCGAGCAGGACCAGGACGAGAGCGCCGCCGCCGCTGCCCGCGAGTACGACGGTCACGGCATCGGAGATGTCGGTGGACGAGTATCCGGGATTGTCGCGCGCAGTCGATTCTTCGAGAGCCGACCGGACGTCGTCGAGGCTGGTGACTACCACTCCGGCGATTCCGGCCAGGACGACGAACGAGCCGATCCAGGCAGAGGTAGACAATGTCACGGCTTTGGGTGTCTCGTCGCTCGCTGCAGGTCGGAGCGGCCGAACCGAGACGTCGGGTCGCTCGGGTGCCGGGCGTGGAGGTGACGGGCGAGGAGGTCGCGCGGGAGAATTGTCGGGATCGGTCACCGGCCGATCGTAGCCATTCGGAGAGATACGGAAGTGATGTGGCGCACTTTTCCGGCTTTTCGGGGAAGGCGGGAACAAATCTACGTGGGCTGTAGTTGACCATTTCGACAAGCTTGAGCGCCCTCGGCTCAACTTCAAGTTGACTCCCGGCCACGGTCGGAGGCAAACTTGAGCGGAGGACGCTCACCAAGCGAAAAACTCGCGGTCATGTTCGAGATCAACCACTCGGGCAGAGAACCGCAGAACGAAAGGTAGGAACACTATGGCTCGTGCAGTCGGTATCGATCTCGGTACGACCAACTCGGTAGTTGCAGTGCTGGAGGGCGGCGAGCCCGTAGTGGTCGCCAACGCCGAAGGCTCACGTACCACCCCCTCGGTGGTCGCATTTGCCAAGAACGGCGAGGTTCTCGTCGGTCAGCCCGCGAAGAACCAGGCAGTCACGAACGTCGACCGCACCCTCCGCTCCGTCAAGCGCCACATCGGCACTGACTGGAACGTGGAAATCGACGGCAAGAAGTACACGCCGCAGGAAATCAGCGCCCGCACGCTCATGAAGCTCAAGCGTGACGCGGAGGCTTACCTCGGCGAAGACATCACCGACGCCGTCATCACCGTCCCCGCGTACTTCGAGGACGCACAGCGTCAGGCAACCAAGGAAGCCGGCCAGATCGCCGGCCTCAACGTCCTTCGTATCGTCAACGAGCCCACCGCGGCTGCACTGGCATACGGACTCGACAAGGGTGACACCGAGCAGACCATTCTGGTCTTCGACCTCGGTGGCGGCACCTTCGACGTCTCCCTGCTCGAAATCGGCGACGGTGTCGTCGAGGTTCGCGCAACCTCCGGTGACAACCACCTCGGTGGCGACGACTGGGACGAGCGCGTCGTCGCTTGGCTGGTCGACAAGTTCAAGGCTCAGAACGGCATCGATCTGACCAAGGACAAGATGGCCCTGCAGCGTCTGCGTGAGGCTGCGGAGAAGGCGAAGATCGAGCTCTCCAGCTCGCAGAGCACCTCCATCAACCTCCCGTACATCACGGTCGACGCGGACAAGAACCCGCTCTTCCTGGACGAGCAGCTCACCCGCAGCGAGTTCCAGAAGATCACCTCGGACCTGCTCGATCGCACTCGTGCGCCGTTCCAGGCAGTGATCAAGGACAGCGGAATCGCCGTCAAGGACATCGACCATGTCGTGCTCGTCGGTGGCTCCACCCGTATGCCGGCCGTCTCCGATCTGGTTCGTGAACTGACCGGTGGCCGTGAGCCCAACAAGGGCGTCAACCCGGACGAGGTCGTCGCCGTCGGCGCCGCACTCCAGGCCGGTGTGCTCAAGGGTGAGGTCAAGGACGTTCTGCTCCTCGACGTCACGCCGCTTTCCCTCGGCATCGAAACCAAGGGTGGCGTGATGACCAAGCTCATCGAGCGCAACACCACGATCCCCACGAAGCGTTCCGAGACCTTCACCACCGCTGACGACAACCAGCCTTCGGTGCAGATCCAGGTCTTCCAGGGTGAGCGCGAAATCGCTTCGCACAACAAGCTGCTCGGCTCCTTCGAGCTCACCGATCTGCCGCCCGCCCCGCGTGGCGTTCCGCAGATCGAGGTCACCTTCGACATCGACGCCAACGGCATCGTGCACGTGACGGCGAAGGACAAGGGCACCGGCAAGGAAAACACGATCAAGATCCAGGACGGCTCCGGTCTGTCCAAGGAAGAGATCGAGCGCATGGTCAAGGATGCCGAGGCTCACGCCGAGGAAGACAAGGCCCGTCGCGAAGAGGCAGAGGTTCGCAACCAGGCCGAGTCGCTGGTCCACCAGACGGAGAAGTTCGTCAAGGAGCAGCGTGAAGGTGAGAACGCGGGCAAGGTCTCCGAGGAGATCCTGACCAAGGTCGAGGCAGCGGTCAAGGACGTCAACGACGCCCTGGCAGGCACCGACATCGCTGCAGTGAAGACCGCAGTGGAGAAGCTGGGCACCGAGTCGCAGGCTCTGGGCCAGGCCATCTACGAGGCTTCCGCTGCAAACGAGGCCGGAAACACCGACGGCGCAGGCAATGACGACGACGTCGTCGACGCCGAGGTTGTCGACGAGCCCACCGACTCGGACAAGAAGTGACCTCGGACAACCCCGAGAACAACCCGGTCGACCCCGAGACCGGTGCACAGGGAGAGGCGGCGGGGGAATCCCTGCCGCCGCTCGACTCGGAAGACACAGGGGTAGTTCAGGAAGCAGAGTCGATCGTGGAGGAAGCATCCGCCACCGATCAGCTCGCCGAACGGACTGCGGATCTGCAGCGACTTCAGGCGGAGTTCACCAACTACCGTCGTCGCGTCGAGCGTGACAAGCAGGTCATCAAGGAAACCGCGCGGGCTTCGGTCATCACCGAGCTCATCGGAATTCTCGACGACCTGGATCGCGCTCGGGCACACGGTGACCTCGAATCGGGTCCACTGCGTGCACTCGCAGACAAACTCAACACGACTCTGACGGGTCTGGGTTTGACCGACTTCGGTAGCGAGGGTGACGATTTCGATCCCGCACTCCACGAAGCGGTGCAACATGAAGGCGAAGGCCACGACCCGGTACTCGGGACGGTCATGCGCAAGGGATACAAGCTCGGCGACCGGGTCCTTCGGACCGCAATGGTGGCCGTGACGGACCGGGTAGGCGACAAGCCTGCAGACGGTTCGGAACAAGAAGCGAAGTAAGAGTGAGAGGAGGAGACGCCCAGTGAGTCAACGGGAGTGGATCGAGAAGGACTTCTACAAGGAGCTGGGCGTCTCGTCCACCGCGACGGCCGACGAAATCAAGAAGGCGTATCGCAAGCTGGCTCGGGATCTTCATCCCGACGCCAACCCTGACGATGCGAAGGCCGAAGAGCGTTTCAAGTCCGTCAGTGAAGCTCATGCCGTTCTGTCTGATCCGGACAAGCGCAAGGAGTACGACGAGGCTCGGCGCCTCTTTGCCAGCGGCGGCTTCGGCCCCCGCGCGCAGGGCGGCGGCGGATTCAACCCCGGCGCTGGTGGTTTCGACATCAACGACCTGTTCGGCGGCGGGGCCGGTGGGCAGGACTCGGGTCTCGGAGACATCTTCGGCGGATTGTTCAACCGCGGGGGAGCGGGCCAGCGAACAGCTGCGCCCAACCGCCCGCGTCGAGGCAAGGATCTCGAGACCGAGACGACGCTCGCCTTTCGTGAAGCAGCGCTCGGTGTCACCGTCCCTCTTCGTCTGACCAGCCCTACGTCGTGCACCACGTGTCACGGCAGCGGCGCAAAGCCAGGCACCAGCCCGCGAGTGTGCCCACATTGCAACGGAACCGGCGTGGTCAGCCGGAACCAGGGCGCCTTCGGATTCAGTGAGCCGTGTGACGATTGCCGGGGAACCGGCTCGATCATCGACTCGCCGTGTGAAGACTGCCACGGTAGCGGAGTCACCAATCGCACACGGACCATCACGGTTCGCGTGCCTGCCGGTGTGAGCGACGGTCAGAAGATCAGACTCAAGGGCAAGGGCGAAGCGGGACTCCGCGGCGCTCCGGCCGGCGACCTGTTCGTCAACATCCGCGTCAAGCCGGACAGTGTCTTCGGACGCAACGGCGACGACCTGACACTGACGGTTCCGGTGAGCTACGGCGAGCTGGTGCTGGGAACGACACTGTCCGTGCCGACTTTGGAAGGCCGTGTCGGAGTGAAGGTTCCGGCTGGAACGGTGGACGGACGCATTCTGCGAGTTCGCGGACGCGGTATCCCCAAGCGGCCGGACGGTGCCGGTGACCTTCTGGTCACGGTCAAGGTATCCGTTCCGCAGAAGTTGGACGACCCGGCGATCGAAGCGCTGAAAACCTATCTCGAAGCCGAGAAGGCGAGCGGGTTCGATCCACGGGCCGGGTGGGCCGGTGCATGATGACAGAGCGACCGCAGAATCAATGGGATGCGACGGTCGATCCTGACGCTCAGATCTTCGTGATCTCGGTGGCAGCCGAGTTGGCCGGAATGCACGCGCAGACTTTGCGTAACTACGACCGACTCGGGTTGGTCACCCCGCATCGAACCACCGGTGGCGGACGACGCTACTCCCCGCGCGATGTTGCGCTTCTTCGTGAAGTACAACGGCTTTCGCAGGACGAGGGAGTCAACCTTGCCGGAATCAAACGAATCATCGAACTGACCAACCAGGTCGAGGCTCTGCAGCATCGCGTCCGCGAATTGGCCGAGGAGATCGCGAAAGTCCATGCGGGCTATCGCCGGGATCTCGTGCCGATTCCGCGCAACAACGCGTTGGTGGTCTGGAAGCCCCGCAACCAGCGATAGTCGGACCTTTACACAAACGGCTCCACGCCCTGTCGGATTCATTTCGTCGAATCCGCCAGGGCGTGGAGCCGTTTCGGCGTTTCCACCCAGCGGGAAGAGATCTGTCGACGCCGCCTCAATGTGCATAGCGTCCGCTTCCATGACTCCACTTTTCAGCGTTTGACGTTATCCAGATCACATTCTATGCTCCATCCCAAGCAACTGCTTGCTAGATCATCAAGCGGGTGCTTGGTTGGCTGGTGCTCGAAATCAGGCACGTCCACCGGCCGATCATTCTTTCGTCAGGTATTCGCCTGACGTTCGGTGCATACATGTGTTCTAGGAGTGCAGACATGAATCGTCGGCCCATTCTTGTTGCGGCAGTTGCCGTGACGGCTCTGGCTCTTGCAGGGTGCAGTGGTTCTTCGGAGTCCGACGGAGGTGCGGACTCGCCCTACCGTGTGCTGCTGACCGGCGGGATCAGTGCACAGGGAGTCCTCGCGGCTAATTCGCAGACCTCGCTGCTCGCCACCAAGGCGGGCGTTCAGGTCCAGAACGAAGCCGGGGGGATCGGTGGCCGTCAGATCGAGCTCACTACGGTGGACGACGCGGGTGACGCAACCATCGCCGTCACCAAGCTGCGCGAAGCCATCAATTCGGGGAACAAGCCTGACCTCTACCTGAACTCGGGTCCGTCGTCGATCGCGGCTGCGGTTCTGCCGATCCTCAAGCAGAACAACATTCTCTCGATGAGCATGGCTCCCTCTCCCGATTCGACGGACCCCTCGAAGTTCCCGCTCAACTTCGATCTGGCTCCGGGTGCGACCGATACCGCTCGCGGAATTTCCGAGTACGCGAAGTCCAAGGGTTACAGCAGCGTCGGAGTCTTGCACGGCAGCACCGCTTACGGTGAGCTGTTCGGCGAAGAAATGACCAGTGCTTTGCAATCCGCAGGTCTGAAGGCCGCCGGTAACGAGGAGTACGACGCCGCCGCTTTGGACATGACGGCGCAGTTGCAGTCGCTCAAGAATTCGGGCGCCGCGGCAATCGCCTTGGATGCGTACGGCGCTCCTCTCGGATACGTGTTGCAAAGCCTCGAGCGACTCGGCTGGGACGTGCCGCTGGTCGGAAACACCTCGGTGTCTGCCACCAACCTCATCGCCAATGATCCGCCCGCCGGTGTGCTCGGCACCCCGCAGGTGAAGAACCTGGTGACGCAGGTGTTCAGCAGCACGGTGTTCGATCCGAACAACGCACTCGTCAACACGATGGTGGACACGATGGCTTCGCTGGGCTCCATCCCGTCGACGCTGATCCTCGCGGACAACTACGACGCATTCCCCCTCGTCGCGGCGGCAGCGGAGAAGGTCGGCAGTTCGACCGATCCGAAGAAGCTCGCCGAAGCACTGGAAACCACTGAGGTCCAGGAGAATGCCAAGACCGCATTCCTCTCGCGCTACAACTTCAGCTCCGACAACCACGGCCCGAACCCGGACACCAGCGAGCTGAAGTTCATCAGCCCGACGAAGATCCTCAACGGTCAGTTCGGAAACCCGGCTGCGTCATGACCATTCTGTGGTCCGGATTGGCGCTCGGCGCGGTTTACGTGCTGGTTGCCATCGGGTACAACATCGTTTTCGTTTCCTCCAACACATTCAACTTCGCTCAAGCTCAGCTGATGATGGTGGGCACCTTTGTCGCCTACACGGGTCTGGTGACCCTGAAACTCCCCGTTCTCGTGGTGGCCGTCATGGCTACCGTGACCGTGATGCTCCTCGCCTCGGTCGAGGAGATCGTCGCGATCAGACCGGTGGCCGATCACCAGAACCAGTTGGTCACGACGTTGGGTGTCGCAACTCTGCTCAACGGCGCCACTCAATTGATCTGGGGTAGTGAACCTCTCACGGTTCCGTTCTTCGGATCGAACGAACCGATCACCCTGCTCGGCGGCCGTACCTACCCGGTCGAGATCGCTCTGCTGGTTGCGGCGATCGCACTGGTCGTCGGGTTGAGTTACGTCTCGAAGAAAACGATGACGGGTCTGGCTCTGATCGGCATCTCCGAGGATCGTGAAGCGGCGATGCTGCGAGGAGTCAACGTACGACGGTTGGCACTGGGAGCGTTTGCCTTCTCGGGTGCCTTGGCCGGTGTCCTCGGACTCTTCGTCGGCCCCAAGACGTTTGCAGTTGCGACGTTGGGTGCAGCGTTGGCCCTCAAGGGATTCGTGGCGTTGGCGATCGGCGGGTTCGGCTCTCTGCCTGGCGCTTTGATCGGCGGTCTGACCGTCGGCCTGGTGGAATCGTTCACCGCCCTGTGGGCGGGAAGTCAGTACAGCAATATCGCCGTCTTCACGGTGCTGATCGTCATCTTGATGGTCAAACCGGCTGGACTGTTCGGCAATGTCCGAGAACGGGTGGTGTGAGATGGTAAGTGCGTGGCGGACTTTCCGTTCCCTACCGAGCTGGATCATCCCACTCGTCCTGGCCGTGGTGATCCTGCTGCTGCCCGTGATGGGACTCGACCTGTCGACATCACGTCAGATTCAATTGGCCTGCATCCTGGCACTTGTGGTCAGTGGCCTGAACTTGAGCCTCGGCTTTGCCGGTGAACTGGCACTCGGCCAGGCAGCGATGTACGCGGCCGGTGCCTACACCGCGGGTCTGATGTCCCAGGCAGGTCACACCGACATTCTGCTTCAGCTTGCTGCCTCCGGAGCAGTGGCACTGGCGGTCGGAATCCTGACCGGTGTTCCCGGTCTGCGCCTGGGCAACTGGTCCCTGGCGATGACGTCGTTCTTCCTGGTTCTGCTGGTACCGGACGTACTGGCGATCTTCGGTGGCAAGACCGGCGGCCGAAACGGCCTCACCGGTATGGAGCCGCCGACGTTCTTCGGTTCCGAACTCGACACCCAGCAGTACTACATGGTGGTCGTCGTCGTGACCGTGCTCTGGTTCGCGGTGATGCGTAACCTGGTGGTCTCGCGGCACGGCATCGCGTTCCGCACGCTCAAGCAGTCGCCGGTTCTGGCGTCGTCGCAGGGTGTATCGGTGTTCCGGATGAAGCTGCTCGGTTATGCCATCGGTGCGTTCCCCGCCGGTCTGGCGGGTGCGCTGTTCGCCAACACCGACCTGTTCATCTCGCCGGAAGCCTTCGGGTTCACCTTTGCCACAGCAGTTCTGGCGGCGTCGATCCTCGGCGGTGCGGCAAGTGTGTACGGCGCCGTGGTCGGTGCCGCGATCATGCAGCTCGGTCCCAACCAGTCGACGGCGTTCCAGGAGTATTCGCTGATCTTCTACGGCGGCTTCCTGATCATCGGCGGTGTGCTTCTCTCCGGGGGTTTGACCAAGGTCGGGCGAGCGATCGTCTCGAAACTCGATCGCAAGGCCGGCCTGGGCGTAGTCACTGCAAAGGAAAACAGCGGTGGGACACCGGAACTGGCGCCGATCAACGGAGCACGGTTGGTGGTCGACGGAGTGTCCAAAGCGTTCGGTGGCAACCAGGCGCTCAATGCGGCAACCCTGACCGCAGAGGCCGGTAAGGTCACCGCGTTGATCGGGCCCAACGGTTCGGGTAAGACGACCATGCTCAACATGATCTGCGGCTTCTACACCGCAGATGCGGGCGTGATCACGATCGGTGACACGGTGGTCTCGCAGTCGTCGCCGCACAAGGTGGCGCGCGTGGGTGTGGCGCGCACGTTCCAAACTCCGACGATTCCGGAAAACATCACGGTTCTGGAAGCTGTTGCATCCGGACGTTATTCGGTGCACCGAGCGTCGATGGCGTCGGCTGTGCTTCGCCTGCCCAGCTTCCGCAGGATCGCGAAGGCCGACATCGTCGAGGCCGAGCGTGTCCTCGAACTCGTGGGGATGTCGCACTTGCGCAACGAGATCGCGACGTCGCTGCCCCTGGGGATGCGTCGCATGCTCGAGGTTGCTCGCGCCGTCATCGCCGAACCGAGGGTCGTCCTCTTCGACGAGGTGGCATCCGGACTCGACGAGGACGAACTCGAACGCCTGGCAGATCTGATCCGGGTACTGCGAGATGCCGGGGCGACAGTGGTGTTGGTGGAGCACAACTTCCGCCTCGTCCTCTCGCTGGCCGACGAGATAGTCGTGCTGGCGCAAGGGCAGGTGATCGCCACCGGCGATGCGGCAACCATCGAACATCACCCACGCGTCTTGAGCGAGTACCTCGGAGTCAAGTCCGGTGACGAAGAAGCACTTCTCGAAGAAATCGGCGCGGTAGACCATCAGACCAGTGAGGTGAAGTGATGGAACCGATTCTGAAGGTCCGAAACTTGCAGACCGGGTACGGCGATCTGCGCGTCGTCTGGGATGTCTCGTTCGACGTCTATCCCGGTCAGGTGACCGCCCTGCTCGGACGCAACGGCGCAGGCAAGACGAGCACGCTCCGTGCCCTGTCCGGCCTCAACAAGGTGGCCTCCGGAACCGTCGAGATGGACGGCGCCGACATCACCGGAGTCCCCGCGCACAAACGGGTACGACAGGGGATGGCGTACGTGCAGGAGGGCAAGCGGGTCTTCCACAAGCAGACCGTCGAGCAGAACCTCCTGCTGGGCGGGTACACCCGCAAGGCAAAGCGCGGCGAGCTTATGGAATCCGTCGAATTTTTGTACGAGATGTTCCCGATCCTGGGGGAGAAGCGTTCGCTTCCCGCCGGTTCCATGTCGGGCGGTCAGCAGCAGATGCTCGCGATCGGCGCAGCGCTGATGGCGCAGCCTAGGTTGCTCCTTCTCGACGAACCTTCGGGCGGTCTCGCTCCCGTGATCGTCGGTGAGGTGATGGACCGCGTCCAACAACTCAAGGAAACCGGCCTGGCTGTTCTACTGGTCGAGCAGGCAGTCGAGGCCGCGATGAGCGTCGCCGATCATGTCACGGTCCTCGACATCGGCAAGGTGGTTCTCGACGCCGATGCCAAGGACATCGACGACCTGGCAGTGCTCAAGGATGCGTACTTCGGACGCGTCTGAACGGCAATGACGACTTCAGCCCGGCCTCCTCGGCCGGGCTGAAGCCGTTTCCCGCTCCGTGGCACGGGCCCTAGCCGGCTCGGGGCCATCGATCTACCGTCCTGCAAACAACTCCCGCGAGAGGCAAACTCGATGACCACTGCTCCCGACGTGCTCGCCCCGGCGAAGCTCGGCCCGGTGACCCTTCGAAATCGAATCATCAAGTCCGCGACATTCGAAGGCGAAACTCCCGACGCCCTGGTCACCGACGAGCTGATCGAGTTCCATCGTCGCCCAGCCGCCGGCGGAGTCGGGATGTCCACCGTCGCGTATTGCGCCGTCGCACCGGAAGGGCGCACCGAATACGGCCAGCTCTGGATGCGGCCCGATGCCCTCCCCGGGCTTCGGCGGCTCACCGATGCCATTCACGCCGAAGGTGCTGCTGCGTCGGCGCAGCTCGGCCATGCCGGTCCCGTGGCGAATCAGAAGTCGACCGGACTGCCCGCGCTGGCACCGTCGAGTTCGTTCAATCCGTTGAGCATGAGGATGATTCGCACTGCCACGACAGCGGACATCACCAGAATTGCGGCGGCGCACGGGAGCGCTGCGCGACTTGCCGTCGAGGCAGGATTCGACGCCGTCGAGATCCACTTCGGTCACAACTATTTCGCGAGCTCGTTCCTGAGCCCGAAACTCAACCGTCGTAAGGACTCCTACGGCGGATCGCTGGAGAACCGGGCTCGCGTCGTACTCGAAACTGCACGCAGTGTGCGCGATGCCGTCGGTGACAAGATCGCGATCTTGGCCAAGCTGAACATGGACGACGGTGTGCCAGGCGGATTCTGGGTGGACGAAGCAATCCAGGTGGCGCAGTGGCTCGAAGCATCCGGAAGCGTCGACGCGCTCGAGTTGACGATGGGCAGTTCACTGCTCAACCCGATGTACCTGTTCAAGGGCGATGCGCCGATCCGCGAGTTCGCCGCCGCGATGCCGCAACCTGTTCGACTCGGTGTGCAGTTGGTGGGGAAGAGCATGTTGCATACCTATCCGTACAAGCCGTTGTTCATGCTGGAAGAGGCTCGGCAGATTCGTGCTGCGGTGAAGTTGCCGCTCGTGCTGCTCGGGGGTGTCACGGACAAAGCGGGCATGGATACCGCAATGGCGGAAGGGTTCGAGTTCGTCGCCATGGCACGGGCGCTGCTCAGAGAACCGGATCTGATCAATCGGATCGCGGCCGAATCCGATACCCAATCACTGTGCATCCACTGCAACAAGTGCATGCCCACGATCTTCAGTGGCGCCCGCTGCGTGTTGGTCGAACGCGTCTGAGCTGGTCAGCGCACACCACGTCCCGACATCCATGCGGATACCGGGTCGTGGGCCGTAGCGGATCAAGTTCGTGGTTGCATCAACGCTTGGTTCAGTTCTGCGTGAAGACGTCGTAGGAGGCGTTCATCGTGGGGTAGCCGGTGGCCATGTAGTCGGTGAGGATGACGTGCGTCGGGTCGCCGATGATGCGAGTCCCGTCGAGGGTGGGGTTGCCGACGTAGTTGTTGGCAGCCATGACCGTCTGGACGCCGTCGGCGACGTTGTAGGTGACGTCGACACCGATACCGCGGGGATCGCTGCTGTAGGCGGTGACGATCTCGGTGGTGTGCGGGGCCAGGTAGGAGCGGGGGCCGTTGATCCACTGTCCGTAGGGGTTGGACGCGCTGTCCAGCAGCATCGGGTTGTCGGTGTTGTTGGTGATGGTCATGGCAACCGTCGGGCCGTCGGTGGGCATGGTGCCGGCGTTGGCGATCGCTGCGGTTCCCAGTGCGGTTCCGCCGACAGCGAGGGCGATTGCGGTGACTGCTACGAAGCGAGTGGTGTTGGTACGCATGATGTCTGCTCCTGGGATGGTGTGTGGTTGCCGTTCTCGGCGATGAATCAATCTTGTCGCGAAGGAGTGCTGCTGTATGTCCGCCGACGGGGCCGTGGCGGGGTTGAATCTCATGTCCCCCGATCGGGGGAGGCGTAAGTGCTCGCATTGCTGGTACGGGCGTGAGAAAGTGAGCAATGCGCGAAGGCACGAAGCCGCTGGCCGGCAAGGTTTCCGTGGTGGTCGGCGACGACCACCCACTGTTCCGTGAGGGCGTGGTTCGGGCTCTGACCGGCAGTGACAGCATCGACGTCCTGGGCGAGGCCGACGACGGCGCAGCAGCGCTCGCAATGATCCGCGAACTACGCCCGCAGGTCGCGCTGCTCGACTTCCGGATGCCGCACCTGGATGGAACTCAGGTCGCCGCCGCAGTCGTTCGAGACGAGCTTCCGACGCGTGTGCTTCTGCTCAGCGCTCACGACGAATCGTCTGTCGTGTACCAGGCCCTGCAAGCCGGTGCTGCCGGATTCCTGCCGAAGGAATCCACTCGCGCCGAGATCGTGAGTGCCGTGCTCGACTGTGCTGCGGGACGAGATGTGTTGCCGCCCAGTATCGCCGCCGGATTGGTACGAGAGGTTCGGCGTCGTAGTGAACCGTCCGGTCCGACGCTCAGCGCGCGCGAACGTGAGGTTCTCGGATTGATCGCGCAGGGCGCCAGCATCCCGGCCATTGCCTCACAACTCTTTCTTGCGCCCTCCACCGTCAAAACCCACGTGCAGCGCCTCTACGAGAAACTCGGAGTCAACGATCGAGGCGCCGCCGTCGCCGCTGCAATGCGGCAGGGATTGTTGGAGTGAGCAAGCGTCACCGAAGCACGTACGTGACGTTCATGGCCGGGTAACCCGAGGTCATCGTCACCGTGACGTCGTGGCTGTCGGGGGCGTACGTACCGCCGGCATCCGCCCTGGTCTTCGAGTTGGTGGCACTGAAGACAAACACTCCACCGTCGTCGGAGCGGTACGTGAGCACGATGGGGAAGTCGTTCTGGTTCTTGCTCGTGGCCACAACGTTCACGTTCATGTTGGGGAGGATGTAGTCCGCCGGCGGGACGACCCAGTCGCCGTTCGGATTGGACGCGTGGACCAGATACAGGGCCCCGCGACCCGAATTGCTGATCATCGCCGTCGTGACGGATGTGTCGGTCATCGACTTCACCGTGTTCGCACCGGCGGAGCGGGCAACCAGAGCTGCCATGCTGAGGCCGGAGAAGGAAAGTGCTTCAGGTCGAATTGTGTTGGTGCTCATCATGTTCTCCTCGATTTGTCGGTCTCGGTGACCGTGTGTTTCTGTGATGAGACAACTATGGCCCCGAAATCCCTTCGGGTCTGTCCACCTACGGGTCCGAGTGCTGGACGACATCGCTGTCCCCCGATCGGTGGACACAGCGCTCTCCGCCCACCCAGTGTCATGGGGTGGAGGCTTCGCCCACCCAGTGTCATGGGGTGGAGGCTTCGCCCACCCAGCGTCATGGGGTGGAGGCTCCGCCCACCCAGCGGGAGAACCTGTTCCTCTACCATTCAACCCACTCGTAGCGTGGCCACCATGACCGATCCTGACTTCTCCACCGCACCACTCGACGTCGTAGTCATCGGCGCCGGCGTCGCCGGCATGTACGCCATGCACCGACTTCGCGAGCAGGGGCTGCGTGTCCACGGCTTCGAGGCGGGCTCCGGAGTGGGCGGCACGTGGTACTTCAACCGCTACCCGGGCGCACGCTGCGATGTCGAGAGTTTCGACTACTCCTACTCGTTCTCCGAAGAGTTGCAACAGGATTGGGACTGGAGCGAGAAGTACGCCGCGCAGCCGGAGATCCTGTCCTACCTCGATCACGTCGCCGATCGCTTCGACCTACGCAGTGGGTTCACTTTCGATACCCGTGTCCTGAGCGCACAGTTCGACGAGGACTCGTCGACGTGGCGAGTGCACACCGACGGTGGTCATGACGTCACCTCGCGGTTCGTGGTGTGCGCCACGGGCAGCCTCTCGACCGCGAACGTTCCGAACATTGCAGGTCGCGAGACTTTCGGCGGTGAGGTCTTCCACACCGGCTTCTGGCCGCACGAGGGCGTCGATTTCACCGGCAAGCGAGTGGGAGTGATCGGCACCGGATCGTCGGGCATCCAGTCCGTTCCGTTGATCGCCGAGCAGGCCGATCACCTCTTCGTGTTCCAGCGGTCCGCGAATTACAGTGTGCCGGCGGGAAACACGCCTCTCGATGACAAACGACGCGCAGAGATCAAGGCCGACTACGCCGAGCGTCGAGCGCTGTCCAAGCGCAGTGGCGGTGGATCTCCGTTCGTTTCGGATCCTCGCAGCGCGCTCGAGGTGTCCGAGGCCGAGAGGAACGCGGCCTACGAGGAGCGGTGGAAGCTCGGCGGTGTTCTGTTCGCCAAAACCTTCGCAGACCAGACCAGCAACATCGACGCCAACGCGACGGCGGCCGCATTTGCCGAGGCCAAGATCAGATCGGTGGTCGAAGATCAGGCCATCGCCGACCTGCTGATCCCGAACGACCACCCCATCGGGACCAAGCGGATCGTGACGGACACCGACTACTACCAGAGCTACAACCGTGACAACGTGAGCCTGGTCGATCTCAAGAGCGCACCGATCGAGGCAATCGACGAGGCCGGGATCAAGACGACCGACTCGCACTACGAACTCGACGCATTGGTGTTCGCCACCGGCTTCGATGCGATGACCGGGGCACTCGATCGCATCGAGATCCGTGGCCGCAACGGCGAGACCTTGCGAGAGAACTGGCATGCGGGTCCGAGAACCTATCTTGGTTTGGGAGTTCACGGCTTCCCGAACTTGTTCATCGTCACCGGGCCGGGTAGCCCGAGTGTGCTGTCCAACATGATTCTCGCTGCCGAACAGCACGTCGACTGGATCGCCGACGCGATCAACCACCTCGATTCGGCGGGGATCGACACCATCGAGCCGAGTGCCGAAGCCGTGGACAACTGGCTCGAGGAGTGCTCACGCCGGGCGTCGGCAACATTGTTCCCATCCGCGAACTCCTGGTACATGGGAGCCAACATCCCGGGAAAGCCGAGGATATTCATGCCCTTCATCGGAGGCTTCGGTGTCTACTCCGACATCTGTGCAGACGTGGCAGCAGCGGGATACCGAGGCTTCGAACTGAACAGCGCGGTGCACGCATGAGCCGGCTGGAGGGCAAGCGGGTACTCGTGACGGGTGCTGCCGGAGGAATGGGACGCTCACACTGTGAGCGGCTCGCCGAGGAAGGCGCGTCCGTGATCGCGTTGGATGTCGAACAGGCACAATCGGGGTTGGCGGAAACCGCTCAGGCAGTGCGTGATCGAGGCGGTATCGCGGTCACCGGTGTGGCGGATATTCGGGACTTCGACGGTCTGGCCGCCGTCGTGGCCGAGTGCGTTACCGAACTCGGCGGGTTGGACGTCGTGGTCGCGAATGCAGGCGTCTACGACACGCCGGGACCGTCGTGGACCATCGATCCTGCAGTGTGGAACCGCTCGCTGGACGTCAATCTGACCGGCGCGTGGCACACCGTCAAGGCCTGCGTTCCGCACTTCGGCGACGGTGGATCCGTCGTTCTGGTCAGCTCGACAGCGGGAATCAAAGGTATTGCCGGAGCAAGTCATTACAGCGCAGCCAAGCATGCCGTGGTGGGCCTGGCCAGAACGCTGGCCAACGAGTTGGGGGCGCAGAGTATCCGCGTCAACTCCGTGCATCCGGGTTCGGTACGTACCCCGATGATCATCAACGAGCGAGTGTTCGCGAACCTGTGCCCGGACATCGAGAATCCCACCGAAGCAGACGCTGCTGCAGTGCTCAGCGCTCGCAACTTGCTGCCCGTTCCCTGGGTCGATCCGGTGGACGTCAGTAATGCGGTCCTGTTTCTCGCATCCGCGGAGTCCCGCTACATGACCGGCTGTCAGTTGGTTGTCGACGCCGGCCTGACCCAGAAAGTATGAATTGATGACTTCTCGATTGGAAGGCAAGATCGCGCTGATCACGGGTGCGGCACGAGGAATCGGGCGGGCTCAGGCCGTGCGTTTTGCCGAAGAGGGCGCGGACATCATCGCGGTCGACGTGTGCACTTCGGTGGAAACCACAGTCACGCCGCCCGCGACGGAGGCCGATCTCGATGAGACAGTGGCGCAGATCCGGGCGCTGGGGCGAAAGGTCGAATCTGCGGTAGTGGACGTTCGGGATCTCGAGGCACTACGCAGTGCCGTGGACTCGGCCGTCGGAATGCTCGGTGGTCTCGACATCGTCTGCGCTACAGCTGGTATCACGTCCTCCGACGGGGCCCTGACCATGTCGGAAACGATGTGGCAGACCATGCTGGACGTCAATCTGACCGGCGTGTGGCACACCACGACCGTCGCGGCTCCGCACTTGATCGCGCGGGGCGGGGGATCGATGACACTCACAAGCTCCATCGCCGGACTTCGGGGGCTGGTCGGAGTCGCGCACTACACCGCAGCCAAGCATGGAGTCGTTGGTCTGATGCGTTCGCTGGCAAAGGAACTGGCTCCGCACAACGTACGCGTCAATACGGTCCATCCCACCAACGTCGACACCCTCATGATTCAAAACCCGTTGGTGCGCGGCAAGTTCCGCCCCGATCTCGAGAACCCGACGCGCGAAGAATTTGCTGCCGCAGCGATGACGATGAACATGCTCGCCATTCCGTGGATCGAACCGGTGGACGTAGCGAACGCTGCTCTGTTCCTGTCTTCCGACGAGGCTCGCTACATCACGTCGGTCGCCCTGCCGGTGGATGCAGGAAGTTCGTCCCGCTGAGGTTTCGAACAGCTGAAATCTTGAACAGCTGAGGTTTTGACACGCTGAGTTCCGCCACGGTGTGTAGCGTCGGTTTCACCTAACCGAAAGGCGTACACCGTGGCGGAACGGCGCTATCTGGAAGTCACCGTCGGGATCAACATCGTGATGGTCCTCGACCACCGCACGGTGGAGGTCTTCGACCGCACCGCCGCGAGCACGAGCGAAGTGGCTCGTTGGCATGTCGAACACATTGCGGTGAAGGCGAAACCGTCGAAGTCGGGACTGAAACTCACCATCGGGAACAGGCTCGCCGACGACTCGATCGCGGTAGCGGGTCCACGGGCATCGCTGACTGTTCCGCCGGAGAACGAGGCAGCCGTCATCGCGTTCTTCGACGAGGTCAAGGCTGCTCGGGTGTGAATCGGCAGAAGACCTTCGGCGCGGATGATTCGGATTCTCTCGGCGAGCATGTCGTACGCTGCCACGATAGCGTCCCGGTACGAATCCCGGTTTCATCCGGCGCAGAGGATTCATCTGCGTGACGATCGACCACAACTGACCAGCCACGTAATCGTGCGTGGCTAGTCAGTCGAAAGGCCGGCGATATCAAGCTTTACGCGCGGCGGCATGGGCCCCGGCGACACGGCCGAATGCGAAGGCGTCGGCAATGTGGAATCCGCCGTCCTTCGCCGCGCTGTAGGTGGAACTGACCGCGCCCGCGGCGTAGAGGCCAGGAATCGGATTGCGGGCAGTATCGAGTACGCGGGAATGACCGTCGCGGCGCGGCCCACCGCTACTCCATCCCAGCAGTGGCGACCCGGAGACGGCGTAGAACGGAGCGGTGGCCACCGGGGCCAAAGTTTCGGGATTGCGGCCGAACGAATGGTCGATGCCGTCCGCGCACGCCTCGTTGTAGCGTCGCACGCTCGTTTCCACGACTGTTGGGTCCAGTCCGAGTTTCTCGGCGAGTTCGGCGAGCGTGTCCGCCTTTAGGATCCATCCCTTGTCGATCTCGGCTTGATTGTCCGAGCTCCACTCGTACCCTTCGTCGAGAACCCTGTGGCCGACGGGCAGTGCGTCGCGGCCGGGGCTCAGCTGTCCGGCCAACCTCATCGTCTCGTCGAAGACGACGTTCATCGGTTGCACCGGAAAGTGTTGGTAAGAACCCTCTCTGAACACATGACCATGCCGCATTTCGGCTGACTCGTCGGTGAAGCGTCTACCTTCCCGGCTGAGGAACACATAGTTGTGCGCGTTCCACAGTGCGAGGAAGAATCCAGTCGGATTTTCGAGGTCGCCGGGAATTCCCGTAATGGTCATCATGTTGTTCATGTGCCACAGATCGGCGCCCACGGCCTGTGCCATGCGGTGACCGTCGCCGGTTGCCGATGGTGAGCCCCAGATCTTCGGATTCTCCAGACGCAAGTAGTCGCGCACCATCGTCGGATTTGCTTCGAATCCTCCGGTGGCAAGGATGACGCCCCGGCGTGCCTGGATCTGCGAAGTCTTTTCACCCGAACGGATCTCGACTCCGGTCACCGCTCCGGATTCATCCGTCAGCAGTCCGGTGGCTTCGGTGTCGAATAGTGTTGTGACGCCGCGTTCAGCGAGAGCGGAGACGAGGAACCGGTAGAGAAGTTCATTGCCCATCTTCCCTTCGACGGTGTCCATCCCTGCGTAACAAGAACTTCCGTCAAGTTCGGCGAACTCTGCCGTGGAATGGAAATCGCCGGTCATCGCTACAGTTGCACCCAGACTGCGGATCCAGTCGGACAGTCCGTGAGTGTTCTCGGCCCAGGCATCGATGACGTCCTCGGCAACGGGGAACTCCCCGTTCAACGAACGCAGGAAGGTTCGGGCGGCAGCGGGGTCCTGGTTGACGAACCATCCACTGCCGGACAGTCGAGTGTTGCCGCCCGCGGAATCAGGTCCGCTCTTTTCCAGAATCACGACCGATGCGCCGTCGGCGTGCGCTTGGAGCGCTGCGGCCGATCCAGCAGCGCCCGATCCGATGACGAGTACGTCGACAATGTTATCCATGTCACAGAAGGTATTGCGGAATGGTGGTGCGGCGAACCCACCTTCCCGATGAGCGAGAAAGCCAGTGGTCGACGCCGCAGAGACGTCGCCCCGCAGGCACGTCGGGGGCCAGGCGAGGTAGCGGTTCAGTGCGTCGGGGGTGGCGCCAAAAGTGCGATATCGCGCTGTGACGTTTTCGAGACCCTAGCGTTATAGATGTGGTTGTGTCGGCGAAACCTGCCGGTGGCAGAGTTCGTCTGGAACGCAGTGACCGACACGGTTGGTTATCCGACGCACAGTGATTCATCGCTGATTCGGGCGGTGGGGCACGCCGAGTCCAGACAAGAGGCTTTCATGACTACGATCAACGAACGTTCTTCAGCTGCAAATGTTCTCGATCTCTTTGACAGCGCCGGCCGAGAAGGGCATCGGTACAGTATCGACGTGGAAAGCTACACCCCTTCGTATGCGGTACTGAGACTTGCCGGAGAATTGGACATGGGTCAGCGGGTGGAATTGGTGCACGCGCTCGACCGACTTCTCCTGGTCGGAACCGATATTCACGTCGATCTCTCCGGCGTGACCTTCATGTCGTCCGGAGTGGCGAATGCCGTTGTCGATGCTGCGGGGCGTGGCAACAACCGCATTCGCTTGTTTGCCCCGACGCGAGCGGTCTCCATGATCTTTCAGGCTCTCGGCGCCTCCGAACTCATTGCGGGCGATGCCACGTCGACTGCTGATGCTCTCGGTGCTTGAGCCGGAAACAACTCCCACGAACGATGTGAAGTGAGCAGTGCTCGATACGCGTTGACTTGGTTTCTGGTCTGATCTGCGTGTCGATGTGCACTTTGCGGCGCGGGGTCAGGTTGTCGTCACCGGGTTGCGCCGAGATTTGCGGTAGTCTCGTTCGGTGTCGAGCAGCCGGCGCTGCCATCGACGCGTCCGGCCGCATGAACGCTTGGTGGTCCCGACTCGTAGTGAAGAGCCACACCATGGCGTATGACACCAGCAACGGTTCGACATCGTCGAATTCTCCGATCACCCAGTTCTCCGATGTGATTGGTCTGGAAGTAAGCATGCAGTTCGCACCGATACGCCGCCTCGACGACCACGCACTTGCAGGCGCCGAGTTGCAATTGCGTGGGCCTGACAATTCCTCTCTGTGTTCGGCGCATGCCCTTCGTCGCGCCTCGCAATTGATGCAGCAACGCTCGGAATTCGACAGTCACAAACTGGCCATGTCCCGTACTGCACTCGCATGCACCGTCGCGGATCGCCTGCCGTTGCTGGTGGCAGTCGACTCGGCTTCCCGAGCAGCTCTGAACGCTCCTGGTATCGAAGGAGCGACGAGAAATCTGCAACGGATCGTCATCACGGTTGACAGCGCATCGGTGCTTACCGATCCCCACAACTCTCTGGCAGTGATCAGAGAAGCCCGCGCGGGCGGGCGTCTGATTGCACTCGACGGTGTCGGCATCGACAGGCACTCGGCGACACTTCTGTCTTTGGTCGAACCCGACATCATTATCACTTCCGCTGAATTGCTTTCCAAGGCGGCATATTTCGAAGTGGGAACGACGGTGCACGCGCTCGGCGCCTACGTCGAGCGATCGAACGCGATTATCCTTGCCGAGGGTGTCGACTCGGAATCGTCCCGTCTTGCCGCAATCACCATCGGAGCCACATACGGAACGGGTGAGTTGTATCCCGCAGTCGACGATCCGAGTTCACTGTTGTCCGAACCGGTCGTCGCGATGCCCGACAGTCCGGTGTGGAGTGATCCCATCCCCGAGGTGGGCACTCCCTACTCGATCGTGTCTGCTCACAGCCGGATCCGGCGCGGTACCAAGCGTCTGTTGATCCAACTGAGCAAGTCCCTCGAAGCGCAAGCCGCCACATCGGGTTCCTCGATGCTTGTTCTGGGCACCTTTCAACAAGCCGAGCATTTCACCGCATCCACAACAGCACGGTGGCGTCACCTCGCCGACACCGTAGGGTTTGCCGGTGTCTACGGTGTCGGACTGTCCGTGATGCTCGACGGTAAAGTTCAACACGCGCCGCTCGACCCGGGTGATGATCTCGTCAACGAGTGGACGGTCGTCACTCTGGGACCGCACCATGCGGCGATGCTGTCGGCGCGAGATCTTCATGACAACGGTCCAGATCTCGAGCGGACCTTCGACTTCGTGCAAACCTACGATCGCACCGCCGTCACCCAGGCAGCGCACTCTATTCTTCGTCGTTACCCCACGACGAATTCGTGAAACCGGTGCCGAGGTTCTCGACGTTCGCCGCGAGCGCTGCCCGACCGGCGATCGTGGCTAAGGATTGGCCGGGCGCCGCGCAGCACGTCTCTTTGCTGCAGAGTTGAGTAGATACCTTTCGGCGACCGTGTAGTCCGTGACGGTTGCGCCATCCGGTGCTGTGGTGTGGGTGAGCAGTTCGAGATAGCGGCGACGGAAGACATGGGCGTCGGATTCTGCGAGTAGGAACTCCGCCGCTGAGACGACCTCTGGTTTCGGAGCAGCGCGTGCATGCCGGTTTCGGGCGGGCCGAGTGCTCATGTTTTCCTCTGGATTTCGAAAGCGTCTGTGCCGGTAGTCATGTGCGAGTTGATCCTGACGTCTGTTCGGTCGCTACCGGTCATGAGAAGTCGTGAGTGGTTTCAGATCGATCGGCTGTCCGTCGGAGGGGAACGGCAAGGACATGTAGTTGAGAGGGGCGGTGTAGCCGGGCGCGACCTGCCAATCGAAGCGTGTGAGCAGGTGGTGCATGATCGCTTTGATTTCGACGCCGGCGAAGTGCATGCCGAGGCATTTGTGCACGCCTCCACCGAACGGTTCCCAGGCATACCGGTGCACCTTGTCTTCACGTCGGTGGTCCGCGAAACGTTCGGGATCGAAATGTTCGGGGTCGGGCCAGTACTGCGGCATGTGGTGAGTGAAATGTGGCACCACTGACACGTAGGTCCCAGCGGGTACGAAGTGGTCCTGTATCTGGGTGTCACACACCGCTCGGCGAGCCATGACCGGCACGGGAGCGACGAGTCGGAGGCATTCTTTCATCACCAGGTCCAAGCCTGCGAGTTGGTCGAGTTCGGCATAGCTCGGCGTCGACGTACTCAGTGCGAGTGATTCCGCCCGACATCTGTTCTGCCACTGAGGATTCTGGCCGAGATATTGCATCATTGTCGAGATGGTGATGGTGGAGGTGTCATGTGCGGCCATCAGCAGGAAGATCATGTGATCGATCACCTCGCCGTCGCTGAAGCGCTGTCCGGTGTCTGATTCGATGTGACAGAGAACGGAAAACAGGTCGTCGGTTTCGCGTGAACGGCGCGCAGGTAGGTAGCGGCGGAAGAAGTTTTCGAGGGTTCGGCGCCCGTCGAGGCCGCGCTTCCATCTGGTGCCGGGAACTCGATAACGGATCACCGAGGTTGCAGCTTGCACGCAATCGACGAAAGCTTTTTTCACAGAGTCGATTTCGCTTTCAGTGGTCCCTTCCGCGCCGCCCATGAAGATGTCGGTCGCGAGGTTGAGTGTGAGAGCTTTGAGAGCGGTGTAGGCGCGGAAGCCATCGGACGGAGTCCAGGCGTCGAGCGCGGAGGCGATCGCGGGATTCAGCACGTCCACGGTCTTTTCGAGACGCGATCTCGTGAAGGCTTGTTGCATGATGCGTCGTTGTCGTAGGTGCTCTTCGGAGTCGAGAAGCATCAGACCCCCGTGAAAGAAGGGACCGATGAGCACTGACCACCCGTCGCTGTTGACAAAAGCGCGGTCCTTGTTCTGGAGAACTTCTTGGCATGCGTCGGGCCCGAGGGCTGCGACCCATCGTCTACCGGCCATCGAGAACCACGAGACTTCGCCGTAACGATCCCAGCGTTTTTGCATCAGAGCGAGAGGGTCGCGGATGTATTCGAAAGTTTGCCCTATTCCGGGTAGTCCCGAGTTGCCTGAGATGGGACGCAACTGCGACCGGATGGGTGGAGCGGCCAGGATTTTCGACATCACGTACCTGCCTTCCGTTTGCATCTGACAGTGGCGCCTGTCAGATGGGGGTAGTCTGCGTCACAGTCGCGTCGTCTGTCAAGATCGACTCATGGCTTCTCCCACACCCCGTCGATATGCCGGTCTGAGTGGTGAGCAGCGGGCCGCGCTTCGGCGTGAAAGCTTGCTCGCAGCAGGACTGGACGTGTTTGCGGCCGCGGGCAGGCAGGGTGCCACCATGACCGCCATCTGTGCGCATGCCAAGCTGACAGAGCGATATTTCTACGAGAGTTTCGCCAGCAGGGACGAACTCCTCCAGCAGGTTTTCGACGGAATCGTCGACGAGGTGCGCGTGGCCGGAATGGCTGCACTCCGAACGACCGAGGGGACACGGGAGGAGCGCGTGCGGAGCGCCATTGCTTCGTTCGTCAACATCCTGACGGACGATCCTCGAAAAGGGCGTGTCGCGATGGTCGAGTCGGTGGCTTACGAGCCGCTGCGCACTCACCGGCGGGGAGCGCTGCGTGGGTTCGCGCAGATGGTGGCCGACGAGGCTGCGCTCTTGTACGGCGATCGAGCTTGGCCTCCCCATCAGGGTGAGATCAACGGATTACTGTTCGTGGGCGGCCTGTCCGAATTGGTGACGGCCTGGCTCAACGGCGAAATCGACATCACGCCCGCTGAGATCGTGGATGCCGCAACCTTCCAATTCACATCCACAGCGCACCGATGAAACGCGGGGCCGGCGATGCGGACTGCCAACTCCAGTGGGCGGCATGTGTCGTGATTCGAGGCAGTTTCGGGTCTGAATTGTCGATGACACTGTCCGCGCGGGTCCAGGGCTCTGCAGCCGCGAAGTACAGACGTTGGCCGCCGACATAACGGTTCATCGACGGGTGTTCCGGATCCGCGTTCGTTCCGTCGCGAAGGTTCATTCGCTCGGCGGTGATCTCGAAGGGCACGTCGAGAAAGATCGAATAGTCCCATCGGGAAGCAAGTTCGTCCCGATGCAGAAAGAGTCCCTCGACGAGGACTACGGCTCCGTCGGCTGCATGCAAGTACGCGTCGCTGTCCCGTCGTGGTCGGTACTCGCGGTTACCTCCCGGTCTCAGAGGGGCGAGAACATGACGCTCGAGGGCGTCGTAGTCGTAGCTGTCGAGCCAGAAGCCTTCCGGTGACAGCCGACCTCTGCGATGGCGAATCTCCGGCGGATTGAGGAAGTCGTCGACGTGAATCACAATGGCGGGGCGTTCATTCAGCTGTGCTGCAAGACTTTTCGTGAATGTCGTCTTGCCGCTCCCGTCGACGCCGTCGATCGCGACGACGGGAGAGCCGCGCAGCGCGTTTATTTCGGCGGCCAAGGTCTCGAAGACCGTCTTGGTGCTCATCGAGCAGTTCTTCCCGCGCTCGTAGCGACGCGAAGAGGCCCGGTGTCGTACAGGATTCGGTGGCCGTCTTCGAGGACGCGTCGAGTGCCCGCGTCGAGCGGAAGGTCGGCCCAGCTCTCGCTCGCGAAATTCAGTTCGACGAGAAGACCGGACCGTAGGCGGAAGCGTCGTTCTCGGACTGGTCCCCAGTTGGCGGCTCTGATGAATCGCGCGTCGGGGCGGAGCCGGTCGAACCAGTCTTCATTTGCGAGCGCGTTCGCGTCGTCGGCCAGGATCATCAGATCAAGATCACTCGCCATACGCTCCGCGCCGCGCGCGTAGGACCCGACCAGCGCTACAGCTTTGACGTCATCGTGCTCAGCGGCCCATCGTTCGACGTCGACGAGCAGCGCGTTCACCGCACGTCTTCGCCCCTTCAATCGTGCTGACATACCGGCATCATTCCCCATCGCCACCCTTCTCCGTAGCTTCGCCGGGGCCTCTATCCTGGAACTGTCAGTGACAAACCAGGCGGAGGGATGCGTATGTCCAAAATGAGAGAACTCAGCCGATGAAAGCAATCATCGTGTGTACCTCTGTCTCCCATGGCAATACGAAGCTGATCGCCGACGTCATCGGAGAAGTTCTCGATGCTCGCGTGGTCGAGCCCGGTGACATCGACGCCGCGCAGCTCGCCGACTACGACCTCGTGGGGTTCGGCTCCGGCATCTACCTACGCTCGTACCACGCAGATTTACGCTCGTTCGTCGAGGCACTCCCCGAAGAACGGCGATCCAAGGCTTTTGTCTTCGCCACCAGTGGTTTTCCTGACAAGGGGATTCATCGCTTCTCGCGTCCACTGGTTCAGTTGCTCGAACAGAAGGGCTTCGATGTGGTCGCAGCCTTCTCGTCCCGTGCGTGGGATACCTATCTCCCGTTCAAGCCGTTCGGCGGTATCCGGAAGGGGCGGCCGAACGCCGACGACCTGGAATCGGCGCGCATGTTCGCCGAAATGCTACGCGGAAGCGTTCAGGACAGCTTGCCCGGCACCGGGTAGCTGCGCAGGCTCATCTCCAGCTCACCGGCGTCGGCAAGGTCGTTGATCGTCTGGCGCAGAGCGCCACACGTCCGTTGAGCGTTGGCACGGCTGTTCACGCGACCCAACTCCGGGCACACTTCCTGCGACTCTTCGAGCCATTGGACGCTGGTGTGCGCTTCGCTGTACTTCTCGACGAGGACGCGATTTCCGCAGTTGCGGCAACTGACCTGACGCATCAGCGTGCAATCAGATCGGCCGGTGACCAGAAGGCGCGCATGCTCGTGATCTTGGCGTCCTCGTCGAAAGTCATGACGTCGATCGGTTCGACCTCGTAGACCTGATCGCCCACCGGTGTGACGACGCGGAAGTGGAAGGCCGCGCTGGATCCGCTCACCCGCAAGGTAAGCAGTTCTGTCTCTTGCGAACCGCCCTCGAGAGCGCCGTAGAACTCGGTGATCGCGGCCTTGCCGACGCGGGGTTCGCTGCCGACCGGGTCTTCGAGCGTCGCGTTCTCGGCGTAGAGGGCGGCGATGTCCGCTGACGATCCGCGAGCCACGGCGTCGAGGTAGGTGGTAACCGTCGCCGTGATCGCGGCCGTGGTGTCTGGTTCGAGAGTGGTCATCGAGTTAGTCCGATCAGTCGAGAAGTTCAGGGTCTGACAACTACTTCGGACGCTATCGGTGCGGGCTCGATTCGGCGCCGGCATCTCCCACGCAGCGGGACAGCCTGAGCACTCAGGCGTCGAAGCGTCCGAACCCGCCGCGGTAGAACAGAAGCGGACCGTCGTGGCGCAGCACATTCAGATCGGTGATGCGCGCGACGACGATGGTGTGATCACCGGCGTCGTGCTCCTGCTCGACCGTTGCTTCGATGCGGGCGAGCGCGCCGCTCAGCGCCGGAGCACCGTTGCCGGCGGCATCCCACTCGACGCCGAGGAACTTGTCCGTCCCGCCGCGCGCGAACGCCGAACACATGTCCTGCTGATCGTGGGCGAGAACATTGATGCAGAGAGTTCCCGTTTCGCGAAGCTTCGGCCAACTTGTCGACGTCTTCGCCGGGCAGAACGAGAGCAACGGGGGATCAAGCGATACCGAGACCAGGGACTGGCAGGTGAAACCGAGGGGTGAATTTCCGTCGTGAGCGGTGATGACGGTGACGCCGGTGCAGAAATTGCTCATCACGTTGCGAAGTGTGCGTCCGTCCAGAACTGGTGGCTCGGCGTTTTCCACGGTCATGTCGTCTCCTTGTTCAAATCTTTTGTTCAAAACTCTGCAAACAGCTTCAGAAGCAACGATGTGTGGCGCCGCGGCCGTAATCCAGCGGCAGTCCCACTCAATGGCAGCAATGGCTTCTCGGCACGGGTCAGGACCGACCGAGTGGCAGGTGGAGGGGTTTCGAGCAAATTTGATCCCGCTCAGCGGTCCGTTCGGATTCTACGAAACCAGCAAATGACCAGTGATTGTTAGACTTCGGGCATGTCCGAACCTGATGACGTGTCCCGAGGACTTCCCGCTACCAGCTGGGCAGTGCTCGGGATGCTGACGTTCGGGGAGGAGCTGACCGGAAACGATTTGAAGAAGTGGGCTGACTGGAGTGTCGGCTTCTTCTATTGGAGCCCGTCCATCAGCCAGGTGTACGCAGAACTGAAGAAGCTCGAAAGCATCGGGTTCGTGGAGTCCCGGGTCGTCTCCGAACCAGGGGTGCGAGGCAAGCGCCTTTACTCCATTACTCAGTCAGGAACCGACGCCGTCCGGACGTGGTCACGGGAGGCACCGGTGGAAGTTCCGGTGCTCAAGCACGGTGTGATGTTGCGTCTGTGGATGGGACACCTCAACGAGCCCGAGCGACTGAAGGCGCTGGTGGAAGCCCACATCGCCAATGTCGAAGAGCAGATTCGACGCGCGAAACTCCACGCAGATCATGCCGAGAACGAGCCGGCCTGGTCGTTCCCGGTCATGACGTTGCGATGGTCGGAACGGTACTTCCGAGCCGAGATCGAACTTGCTCGCGAACTGCTCGACGACATCGATCGTGCGACCGCCGAGTTCGCGAACGTCGCCGAGCACGACCGACTGGGATCACCGTTGCCCTCGACGCCTGGCAGATGGAAGAACGTCGAGGAGTACGTGTTGGCGCTCGAGCAAGCCGGGCTCACCGGCAACGGTTCGAGTATCTGAGTCAGGCCCCGGCTGCGGTCGGCATGTTGCGCAGCAAATGACGACGTTGCAAAGTCGGAGTGACGCTCAGCGATCCGCCGTCGATGCCTCGCCAAATGGCAGCGGCCGCCATACGGACCGGCGCTGCGCTGACGTGGTCGAGGCGGAGGGCCTTCGACGGCGCGCAGATGGATACCGCGGCGACGGCGCGGCCGATGGGGCCGATCGGTGCCGCAAGACAGCTGAATCCCGGTAGGCCGTTTCCGGATTCGAAGGCCACCCCGGACTCGCGGATTCTGGCGAGGTGGGGCAGTGCGTAGCCCGAGGACTTCGGCGAACCGAACGCGAGCAGTGCCTGACCGATCGCAGTGGTCTCGGCGCGGCGTCGACCACCGACACGCGTCGGCACTGCGGCGGCGAGGCGTCCGCCGATCTTCTCCATGTAGACCACATCGGGCCCGTCGAGGATGCCGAGGTGAACCACGAATCCGGTGACTCGGTAGAGCTCATGGAGAAGGGGCATGGCTGCAGCGTGGAGGCGGTCCTGATGAACCGCGAGCGATCCCAGTTCGACGAGGCGCATACCGAGTTCGTAGTCACGGCCGTCGCGACGCAGCCAACGCATCGAGACGAGACGTTCGAGCATGCGGTGGGCAGACGAGCGGGGAAGGCCTGTGCTCCGAACGACTTGAGCGAGCGTCAACCTGCCGGGACCGTCGAAGGCGTCGAGAACCAGCGAGACGCGATCGAGAATTGCTGTCGGGGCCGAATCGGCGCCTAAAGCATCCACAGCCTGCAGTGTCATCGTGTACCTCACTTCTCTTAGAGCTCCACAACCAGTGAACTGGCTATTTCAATTAGAAATAGTGTCATAGAGTTACGGATTTGTGAAGTGGATCACCGGTCTGTTTTCGGGCGCGTCGCGGTGGAAACGACGAGGGGGTTTGCGCGAATGCTCGCGCAAACCCCCTCGTCGTTTAACTACTGGCAGGTATTACATCGCCACCGGCAGGTATTACATCGCCACCGGCAGGTATTGATCGCCACCGGCGGGTACTACATAGCTGCCAGTGGTTCGCTTCCGGACCAGTCGTGGCCCCAGTAGCTGTCAGCGGTGATCTCCTCGGAGGAGTACGAGTCCTGATCCACCCTCGCGCCCTCGGTGCCGAACTCGATGTCCCAGCCGCCGGGTGCGCGGACGTAGAAGGAGATCATCTTGTCGTTGGTGTGACGACCCAGGGTCGACGACACGGAGAATCCGTCCTTCATCACGCGGTCGAGTGCCTGGCCGACGGCGTCGAGGGTGTCCACCTCGACCATGATGTGAATCAGGCCGGGTGCGCCGCCGTGCGGTGCCGGGCACAGGGCCAAGCTGTGGTGACGCTCGTTGACGCCCATGAAACGGATTCGCAGCGGCCCGAATTCAGGCGGGGCCGGCAGGCGGAAGGCGCCGCGCGGGTAGAAGCCGAGCACCTCGGTGTAGAAGTCGAAGCTCGCAGCACTGTCCATGACGGGGAGTACGACGTGGCCGAGACCCTGTGAGCCGGTGACGAATCGAGCGCCGAAGGGCGTCACCACGGGGCTGTGGTCGAGGATCGCTCCGTGGAAGACCTCGATGGCTGCTCCGCCGGGATCGGTGAAGGCGATGACCTCTTCGACCCGTCGAGCATCTGCTTCGGCGAGCGAAAGCTGCTCGACCTCGGTGCCGTTCTTTTCGAGTGCTTCTTGAACGCGGCGCAGTGCGGCGTGGTCGGCGACCTCCCAACCGATGTTGACGATCTCGTCGCGCTCACCCTCGACGACGACGATGCGAGCAGCACGCTCGTCGAGTCGTAGGTAGAGCGCGTTCTCGTCCGGCCCACTGCCCTTGGCGAAGCCGAGAACGTCGAAAGCGAAAGTGCGCCAACGTGCCATGTCGTTGGTCGAGATCTTGACGTAGCCAAGTCCCTTGATGTCAGTGCGTGTCATCGTGTCTTTTTCCTGTCGATTTCTTGTGTCGAAGTCTGATCAGATCATCGCCCGCAGCGGACCCTGCGGGTCTGCGCCGAGACGGCTCAGTGATGCGGCGTGGAAAACGGTGCTCGGCACGTGAATTGCGTGATGCTGTCCAGCATGAGCATCGCGCCAGAATCGCTGAAGCGGCTTGTCCATCCGCAATGCGTTGCCACCGCAGCGTGGGTAGACCTGATCGATTGCGTTGACGGCGCGCCAGGCGGCCTGTACCTGAGTCTGACGTCCCTCCGCGCGCTGCTCGAAGGTCACTTCCTTGCCAGCGTCCACTCGATCCCACATGCGGTCGACGTTGGCAAGCAGGGTGTCGCGCGCAGCCCGGATGTCGGCGGTTGCCTGACCGATGGCGAACAAGGTGTACGGGTCGTCCTTGATCGCCGTGCCCTGCGCGTTGATGCGATCGGCTTGGTACTCGTTGGCGTGGAAGAGCATTCCCTCGCAGATGCCGATCGTGGCGGCGGTGATTCCGAGGGGGAAAATGTTCGACCACGGCATGAGGTACAGCGTCTCGGTGCGCCCGTACTTGCGCACTGCCGTGCCGTCGATGACCTCGTCGCAGTCCATGACGCGGTAATCGGGGACATACGCATCCTTGACTACGAGATCCTTGGAGCCGGTGCCGCGAAGTCCCATGACATCCCACGAGTCTTCGATGATCTCGTAGTCGGTGCGCGGAATGATCACATGGAGCATGCGCGGCGGCATCTCCATGTTGCCGTCCTTGTCGCACGCCATCGCGCCGAGGAATGCCCAGTCGCAATGGTCGGTACCGGAGGAGAACTGCCAGCGGCCGGAGAACTTGTAGCCGCCGTCGGTGGGGATACACATTCCGCCGGGCATGTACGGCGATGCCATCCAGGTGTCGGCATCGGATCCCCAGATCTCCTGCTGCACCTTGGGATCCGCGAACGCGAGTTGCCACGGGTGAACTCCGACGATCCCGTGGACCCAGCCGGCCGACGGGTTCAGTGAAGCCATGCGCATGACGGTTTCGGCGAATTCGCGCGGATGCGCCTCCATGCCGCCATGCTCCTTGGGCTGCAGCATGCGGATGGAACCGATTGCCTTCATCTTCTTGGCGGTGTCGTCGGCCACCCGGCCGATCCGCTCGGCCTCGATGCCTTCGGCGAAGATGTCGTCGGCCATCGCGTTGATCTGTTCGAGCACTTCGTACGTCATGTTGTTCCTTGCATCCAGTCTGGTTGTCTCAGCAGTGTTTTCGACTGCGGATCAGGAGGTTGTCTCGAGTGCCTGGGCGTCGCGTGCGGCAACGTTTTCGGCGACTTCCCGCTTCCAGCTCTCCACTGCGCGGGTGGTGTCGATCTCGAATTCGAAGCGCTTCGTCATGTCTTCCGTGACATTCTCGACGTCGGTGTAGAACTGGTTGTACCAGCGACGCAACTGGTAAACCGGGCCGTCCTCCTCGGAGAGCAGGGGGTTGTCGATCGGAGCTTTGTTCTTCCAGATCTCCACGTCCTGAAGGAATCCCATCTCGACGCCCTCGGTGAACTGCGCGGCCATCGCGGCAGTGGACTCGTCGTCCATACCGGGTAGCTTCTTGACCATCGCGCCGTACTGCAGGACGAACGCATTGTTCGAGATCGGGTAGTGGCAGTTGATCAGGACGGTCTCGATGATCTGCCCGTTGGCTTCGCTCTTGATCCAGTCGATCATGTACGACGGTCCGAAATATGAAGCATCCGAACGGAGCACAGCGTTGGGATCGCCGTAGTTGGTGCCGCTGATGACGTCCTCACGTCCCACCGATTCCATGTACTGGCTCGCGACATGACCTTCGAAGATGTTCTTGAAGTACTTGGGGAACGAGTAGTGAACGTAGAAGAAGTGGGCCATGTCCACGACGTTGTCTACGATCTCGCGGCAATGAGAGCCTTCGATGGTGAGCGTGTTCCAGCTCCAGGCGCTCCACTCATCGCTTCCGAAGCCCTCGATGTCGGGGATCGTGACCTCGGCGGGCGGGGGATTTCCCTGGGGATCGTGCCAGACGAACAGCTGACCGTTCTTCTCGAGAGTGATCCATGCCCGCGTCTTGGCCAGCGGCGGAACGCGTCGTGCGTAGGGGATCGCCGTACATTTTCCGTTACCGCCCCAACGCCAGTCGTGGAACGGGCAGGCGATCGAATCGCCCTTGACGGTTCCGTGAGCAAGGTTGCCACCCATGTGGCGGCAGTATGCGTCGAGAATCTTGATGTCGCCCTTGCTGTCGGCGAAGACGACAAGGCTGGTGCCGAATGCCTCGATCTGGTGGGGCTGACCGTCGCGATAGGTATTGCTCAGTCCGAGGCAGTGCCATCCACGTGCGAACCGTGCGGGAGGCGCTGCCGCTTCGATTTCTCGAATTTCCTCGCCGGCGCCCGTCTGCGTCGGGGTGTCCGTAGTGGTGAGTGGGCCGGTTCCGAGTGCCATGTCTTCCTCCGAGCCGCGTCTTGCGACGCTCCAGTGATGTGATCCGTCTCATACAACGACGAAGCGTCCGCTGGAGATACGGCAGTTCCCGCTGGATGGAACGCCTACTCGGTGACCTGCAGAGATTCAGCTCGCGAGTGTCGCCACATCGTCGATCGCGTAAGTCGCCCAGGCCCGGGCAGTGACCACCCCAGCGGGATCGGTGGCGACCAGAGCTACGTCGGCCACGCTCTCGTGGTCCTTCTCGTACGTCGCGAGCACTGTCACGGAGCAGTGCAGATCTGTTCCCGTGGAAGTCGCGGTGCAACGTCCGCGGAAGCGTCGTAGTGACGCCGAGCCGTAACGACGAGCAGCGAAATCAGCAAGGGCGGCAACGGAATCGGTTCCGGTGCCCGCTGTCGGGGCTTCCCGGACGAAGACCTCGGCCACCAGATGGCCGGTCTGGTCGTGGTATTCGGTGATCCGCTCGAGTGTCGAACTCAACGCCCTCACGGATCCGGTGAGCAGTGCGCCGGGATCGGGGCGTCCGAAGAACACGACGTCCTGCTCGACGACGGCCCCGTCGGGTGCCGAGCGCACGGTGCCGTACAACGAGTCGAAATCGGAGAGGAGCGTGGTGGCAGTACGCGGAGCAGTTGCCGTGAAGTGGGCGGTACCGAGGTTGGTAGTCATGACACTCTCCGTTGGACGCGACCGAGACGCTGTCGTCTCGGTGGGTACATCGACGCTAACCACCGCTCTCGCGGGTGACGACGGGCTTCCCGCTGATCGGGAGCATTCTCGGATTCGATCGAAGAGGTGGAACCTGTTCCAGTTTTGTGCAATTCTGGATATCGTATCCGTGACCGGGAGCACATCTCGATGACTGCACGCGCCGAGCAGAAGGAAGACCAGATGACAGACGAGTTCGCTGACCTGCACCGACCGGTATACGGTCCGGACCTGCTCATCACCGCTCTGGAACGCAATCACGACAAGCCCGCGCTGTACCTCGGCGACGTGATCCTCACCGGCGGTCAGATGCGCGATCAGATCAGCTGCTTCGCCCAGGCGCTCGCGTCTTTGGGAATCACTCAGGGCACCAGCACCGCGATGCTGTCGAAGAATCGCCCCGAGGTTCTGATCAGTATGGGCGCGACCATGATCACCGGCTGCCGGGCGAGCGCCTTGAACCCGATGGGATCGCTCGACGACCACAAGTACATCGTCGACGACGCCGAGATCGAGACGCTGATCTTCGATCCCAATGCCTTCGAAGAGCGTGCCGCCGAGTTGAAGGCGTCGTCACCCTCGTTGACCAACGTGCTCTCGATGGGGCCGTCCGAGGTGGGAATCGACATCCTCGCGCTGGCTGCCACGTTCGAGCCCGCGCCGCTGAAGGCAGCGCACGTCGACGCCGAAGACGCCAGCAGCATGGTGTACACCGGTGGAACGACCGGCAAGCCCAAAGGTGTTGTCGGATCCTTCCGTTCGGGTGCTGCGCTCAATCAGATCCAGATGTCGGAGTGGCAGTGGCCCGAGGACAATCGCTTCCTCATCTGCACGCCACTCTCACACGCAGGTGCAGCGTTCTTCATCCCGACCTTGCTGCGCGGCGGTGCGTTGATCGTCCTGCCTGCCTTCGAGCCAGGTGCTGTGCTCGAAGCGATCGAGAAGCACAAGATCACGGCAACCATGTTGGTGCCCACCATGATCTACATGCTCATGGACCACCCCGATCTGCCCAAGCGGGACGTCTCGAGTTTGCAGACGCTGTTTTACGGAGCGTCCGCGATGTCTCCCGCCAGACTGCAGGAGGGCATCAAGAAGTTCGGTCAGATCTTCTTCCAGTTCTACGGTCAGACCGAGTGCGGCATGACTATCTCGGTGCTGCGCAAGGAAGAACACCTCGCCGACGATCCGGCCCGCCTCGCCACGTGTGGGCGTCCGGTGCCGTGGCTCGACGTCCGGTTGCTCGACGACGACCTCAACGAGGTGCCGCAGGGAGAACTCGGTGAGATCTGCGTCCGTGGCCCGCTGATCATGAAGGGCTACTGGAAGAAGCCGGCCGAAACCGCCGAGGCGTTCCGGGGTGGTTGGCTGCACACCGGCGACATCGCGCGCAAGGACAAGGACGGGTTCATGTCCATCGTCGATCGCAAGAAGGACATGATCGTGACCGGTGGTTTCAACGTGTTCCCCCGCGAAATCGAAGACGTGATCTCGGCGCATCCGTCCGTCGCGTCGGTGGCGGTAGTCGGTGTGCCGGACGACAAGTGGGGCGAAGCCGTCAAGGCCTGTGTCGTACTTCGTGCCGGACTGACCGTCGACACCGAGGAACTGGTCGACAAGGTGAAGGCAGCCAAGGGTTCGGTTCACGCTCCCAAGAGCATCGACTTCGTGGAATCACTCCCGCTGACACCGCTGGGCAAGCTGGACAAGAAGGCGCTGCGCGCGCGGTACTGGGAGACCAGCGCCCGCGCGGTCTAGGAACCAGCGTCGTGTAGCGAAGGGTCAGCGTTTCCAGACGTAACGACGTTCCGGGCGGCCCACCACTCCGTATTTCAGCGAAGTGGTGGACCGCCCGGTTTCGTAGAGGTATTCGAGGTAGCGCCTCGCGCTCGCGCGTGAGATGCCGACCCTCTCGGAAATATCTGTGGCCGAGGCGGGTTCGGTTTCGTCTCGTAGTGCTGCCTCGACCAGCTGAAGGGTCTCAGGACTGAGTCCTTTCGGTAGACCCTTGAGGGACGACGCCGTTGTCGCGCCACCTGCCACGCCGAAAGCCTCGTCCACCGCCTCCTGTTCTGCTTCGCCGGAGCTGTCGAGATTCGCATATGTCGATCGGTAACGCTCGAGACGCTCACGGAGAACCTCGAACGTGAAGGGCTTCATCAGGTAATGCACGACGCCGCTGCGCAGCGCTTTCTTGACCGAGCCGGCCTCGCGCTCACTAGTGATGACAAGAACATCCAGCTCCGGTGCCAGCTCGCGAAACGGGGCGATCAGATCGAGTCCGGTGGTGCCGGGCAGGTGGACGTCGAGAAGCACCAGGTCGGGTTGCAACTCACCGACTGCGGCCAGCGCGGTCTCGGCCGAATGGGCAACGCCGCACACTTCGAAACCGTCTATCCGTGAGACGAATCCGCTGTGCACCTTCGCCACCATGAAGTCGTCGTCGACCACCAGTACCCGGATCATGCGCCCTCTCCGTCGTGTAGGACTGCGCTGAAGACAGTCCACTCGATGTCCTCTGCCGAACGAGTGCTCACGGTGACGTCGCCGCCCCGCCGACGACACGTCAGGCGCACCAGCGCCAAACCGAAACCGTGTCCGTCACTCGATTGTCCCTTGGTGCTCCAACCCTGGCCGAACACCCTGTCGCGATTCTCCGGCGCGATACCGGGGCCGGCGTCCTCGACCCGCACTTCGACCGCGGTGCCGCGGCCCCGAATCGACAACCGAACCTTGCGGCGCGCGGCTTCCGGCATCTCACCGACGGCGTCGACGGCATTGTCGACGAGGTTTCCGACCACTGTCACGAGATCTCGTCCGAGTCTGCGGTCCACCGGTTCCAGATGCGTGTCCGCCGCCAGCTCGACCGTGACCAACCCCTGTGCAGCAGCACCTATCTTGGCGATCACGAGTGCGGCGGTGCCGACGTCGGCGATCTTCTCGGTCACGGTCGCGCTGACCTGCGCGCGCTCCATGGTCAGACCCTCGACGTAGCCGACCACCTCGTCATACTCGCCGAGCTGGATGAGGCCGGAGATGGTGTGCAGTTGATTGTCGAACTCGTGGATGTGGGCGCGTAGTGCGTCGGTGCTGGTTTTGGTCACGTCGAGTTCTTCTTCCACGGAGCGCAATTCGGTGCGGTCGCGGAAAGTGGTGACCGACCCGATGGTGCGGCCTTTCGATTCGATCAAGACGGTGTTGAGGACGAGCAGGCGATCGCCGACAAGAACCAACTGATCGGATTCGGTTGTGCCGGAGGTCAGTACACTCTGGAGGCGGTCGTCGAGACCGAGGTCCCGCACCGATCTACCGGCGCTGCCGCGTGGGATGTCGAGGAGTTGGTGGGCACTGTCGCTCATCAGCACCACCTTTCCCTGCGCGTCGAATGCGATGACGCCTTCCTTGAGACCGCGCAGCATTGCTTCACGTTGGCGAACCAGGTCCAGGATCTCGCCGGCTTCCATGCCGAGGGTTTGCCGTTTTACCCTGCGGGCCAACAGGATCGACCCGACGCCGCCGAGAAGGGATGCCACCGCGAGGTATACCAGGAGATTCGGTGCAGACTGCAGCAGCCGTGTCCAGATCGAGGGGTACTCGATGCCGACGATCGCGGTTCCGGTAATCGCTCCTTCGCTGCCGAGAATCGGAACGTGCGCCTCCACGGCCTTGCCGGAGGGCGTGTCGACCAAACCCGTCCACGACCGATCCTCCGTCTGACGTGCGTCGATGCCGACATCACCGGGACGCGTCGAAATGACGACACTGCCGTCGGCGTCGGCAAGCGAGACGTAGGTGACGCCCGAGATGGCGCGTACCGAGTCGACCGAACCTTGTAGTCCGGAGCGGAGACGGGTCTGCGCCTGGGGGAGTAGCTCGCGTACTGCCGGATTGGCTGCGAGCGATTCCGCTGCCGAGAGTGCGCGACGTCCCTCCTCGCGTTGGAAACTCGCGGACGACTGTGCGAGGGAGAGGGCGGTGACGCACACGAGAACTGCAACGACGATCAGAAGTTGCAGTTCGAGAAGTTGTGTCGCCAGAGTGTGCCGGCGGCGAAACAGTCGGGCAAACAGAGACGACTTGCTCTCTCGCTCCGCCTGCTCGTTTCCTGAGGACACCAGCCAGACCCTAGCCTTCAGTTCGATGCCGGGAAAGTGGCCGTTCGTGAGCACAATGAGCACAAATCAATTTGCTTTCCCAATGGTGACCCCAGTCACAAAGTGCGTCAGTATGAAACCTGTTCACACATCGGTACCGGCAGACAAGGACGAAGCCATGAGCACATCGAAGCGGCTGAGCAGGCATATCGCCCTGCTCGGTGCCTGCGCGATGACTCTCGTGCTCTCGACCGGATGCACTCCGGTCGAGTCCTTCTTCGCCGGTGGCCGAGCGGGTGAGAGTTCCGAAGAACTGCGCGTACTGGTGCCCTCGGTGGCCGGTGGTGGTTACGACCTGACCGCCCGGACCATGGTGCAAGCACTGGCCGACGAAGGGACCGTCGACGCCGACGTCGTTGTGCTGCCCGGATCGGGCGGCATCGTCGGACTCAACCGGTTGGCTCTCGAAAGCGGGAATCCCGACCTACTCATGGTCATGGGGCTCGGAGTTCTCGGTTCGCTCGAGATACTGCCGTCCGAGCACACACTTGCCGACGTGACACCGATTGCGAGACTCGTCGAAGAACCGGAAGCGCTACTGGTTCCAGCAGATTCACCGTACAAAACTCTCGCCGATCTGACGCAGGCCTGGGTGGCGGATCCGTCGTCGATCTCGATCGGCGGTGGTTCGAGTGAAGGTGGACCGGACGGGTTGTTCCGCCTTCTGTTCGCACGGGCGGTCGGCGTCGATCCGTCGCGCTCCCCGTACCGCATCTACGACGGCGGCGGCGAACTGCTTCCCGCACTGCTCACGAGGCAGGTCGACGTAGCCGCCACCGGTATCGGTGAATACCTCGATCAGATTGCGGCAGGCACGGTTCGGGTCCTTGCGGTCAGTTCGCCGGCCCGTACCCCGGCGGTGGATGCGCCCACGATGGCGGAGTCTGGCGTCGACGTCACGTTCACCAATTGGCGGGGTCTCATGGCGCCGCCGGGCCTGACGGACGATCAGCGTCAGCACTTGCAGAATTTGGTGCGGGATCTGGCGGCAAGCCCGCGCTGGAACGAGCTGTCTCGCCGAAACGGTTGGAACAGTGCAGTTCTCACCGAACCCGAGTTCTCCGCATTCCTCACCGATCAATCCCGGTTCGTCGACGCAACACTCGATCCGCCCGGCATCAACTGAGCACTACCGAAGTTTCGTTTCACCTCCACGAAGGTCACCGGCTCGATTTGCCGTGCCGTTTTTCTCGGCAATTCAGCACTAAAGGAGTTCATCATGCTCGTCACACTCGGCTTCCTCATGGTTGCGGTGTTCATGTTCCTGATTCTCACCAAACGCGCGACCCCGGTGGTGGGACTGACTCTGGTTCCGGTGGCCTTCGGACTACTTGCCGGGGCCGGCCTCGGAATCGGCGACATGATCACCGACGGCATCAAGTCGCTCGCACCCACCGCGGCGCTGTTGTTCTTCGCGATCATCTTCTTCGGAATCATGATCGACGTCGGCCTCTTCGATCCGCTGGTCAAGCTCATCCTGCGGATGGTGCGAGACGATCCGATGAGGCTCGTGGTCGGAACCGCAGTGCTCGCGATGGTGGTCTCGCTGGACGGAGACGGTTCGACGACCTTCATCATCGTGACCTCGGCGCTGCTTCCGCTCTACCTCAAACTCGGTGTCAGTCCCGTCGTTCTGACGGTGATCGCCGGCCTGTCCAACGCGACGATGAACATCATTCCGTGGGGCGGCCCGACCGTCCGGGCCGCGAGCGCGCTGGGACTCTCACCCTCCGACGTGTTCGTGCCGATGGTGCCGTCGTTGATCGTCGGCCTGATCATGGTGCTCGGATTCGCGATTCACCTCGGGATCATGGAGCGCCGCAGGATCGGGACTTTGGTCCTGACTTCTGAGCGCATCCTCGAAAAGGTCGGAAACGGTGGAAGTTCCAGCACCGGTAGCGCCGGCACCGGCGGCTCGAACGACTCCGAGGACGACGGCGGCGACACCGGACGATTCATCGACGGCCTCGACCCCAAGCGGGACACCTTGCGGCCGAAATTGCTCTGGTTCAACGCTGCGCTGACGACGATCCTTCTCGTCGTACTCGTGATGGACATCCTGCCCATCCCGGTGCTGTTCATGATCGCGTCGTCGATCGCCCTCGCGGTGAACTTCCCGGCGGTCAAGGATCAGGGTGAAGCAATCGCACGCCATTCGTCGAGCATCGTCTCGGTGGTCGCGATGGTGCTGGCAGCAGCGGTGCTGACCGGCGTTTTCCAGGGAACCGGCATGGTCGAGGCGATGGCAGAGTGGCTGCTTCAGGTCATCCCCGACGCGATGGGCCCGCACCTCGCCGTCATCACGGGCGTCCTGAGTATCCCGCTCACGTTCTTCATGACCAACGACGCGTTCTACTTCGGTGTGCTGCCGGTGCTGTCCGAGACTGCAGCGCAGTACGGCATCGAGCCGGTGGAGATGGCGCGCGCCTCGATCACCGGGCAGGCCGTGCACATGCAGAGCCCGCTGGTCCCGGCGATCCTGCTACTGGTCACACTCGCCGGTGTTTCTCTGGCGGATCACCACAAGAAGGTTCTGTGGCGAGCGGGCCTGATCTCGATCACGATGCTCGTGGTCGGCGTCGGATTGGGGCAGATCCCCTTCTGAGCGCGATCAGTTGTGGAAGGGGCACCGGCCTTGGTCGGTGCCCTTCTTCTTTTTTGTCACGAAATTGGGCCGGATGTCGAGATCGGGCTCGTCGTACAGGCGGTGGAACGTCGGCGTGAGCGAGCTGGACATGGGCGGGTTCACCCATGACCAGTCGGTCGGGCACTTGCGCCCGGCCTTGTCCTCACGCGCGATGTGATCGATGAATTGCTTTGCGACAGTGTGATGGTCGACCATGATGACGCCGGCCTTGCGGTAGCTGTGGATAACTGCACGGTTCAGTTCGACCAGTGCGCGGTCCTTCCAGAGCGTGCGGTCGTGGCTCATGTCGAGCTCCATCATCGCTCCGATGGTGGGCAACATGTTGTAGCGATCGGTGTCGCTGAAGTTGCGTGCGCCTACCTCGGTGCTGACGTACCAACCACTGAACGGCGTGCAGGGATAAACGATTCCGCCGATGTCGAGGTTCATGTCCGAGACCGCAGGGACGGCATGCCATTTAAGCCCCAGATCAGCGAACCAGCTGTATTCGGGATGCTCGATCTCGACCTCGAGAACCAGGTCGGTCGGGACGTCGAAGTACTGCAGGGGTTCGTCGGGAACCGAAATCAGTACGGGGAGAACGTCGAACGGCGTACCGGCGCCCTTCCACCCCATCGCGGTGACCTGAGCAGTCAGATCGACGTGCCACGGGTCGCCCAGAATGGTGCCGTCAGGCTGCCGGTAGCCGGCGTAGCGGATCAGTTGCGGGCTGAGGATTCGGTACTCCTGACCGTCCTCGCGGGGGAGTGGTCCGACCGTCACGACCGACTGCAGAGCGCCGCCGTTGGTCGACAGTCGCAGGTGCTCCCAGCATGCTTCGGCGAGAGCGGAAGCCGTGACGGCATCGCGCGCGTCGATGAGTTTGAGGGTCCGCCAATGCGCGCGACCGACGCACCTGGCGTGGTTTCGCCACGCGAGTTTGGCGCCGACGAGCAATTCCTCCGCTGTGTGCGTGTAGGTGCCGGTCCGATGGAGTTCACGCAAGGCCTCACGCCGCCGAGACGTCGGGAGGTGGCCCAGTTCCGGAGAGTCGAAAAATTCGACGCACTCGAGTTCCCGACGTTGAAGCTCGGTCAGCGTCGGGGTAGTGGAGGCGATCTGGGACGTAAGCCCGCTATCGGTGGGCAATTCGTCCTGTCGAACAAAATCCACGGCACGACTCCTGTTTGGCTGGTTGAGATTTCGCTGAACGTTAGCTCGGCGATCGAGAGTGTCGAAGCTCTTGTTTATCTTGCACGCAAGAATAAGAAAGGGACGGTCACACCGCGAAATGGGGTCGCATTGTGACACTTGTCCAGAATGATTTACGAGTCAGACATTTGTGACATAAGCTGCAGACGAAATTCCGCGGCGGGTCTTGCCGCGTCTAGTCGGGACGAGGATGAGCGTGGATTCGCAAGCAATCTCTCTGGTCCGGTCGAGCTTCAAATCCGTCGCTGCGGTAGAAGATGGTCCGGAACGGCTCGCCCGTACCTTCTATTCGATCCTGTTCGCTCGATCGCCCGAAACCCGGGAGTTCTTTCCGGCAGCGATGGATGTGCAGCGTGACCGGCTTGTCAGCGCTATCGCTCACGTCGTCGAACGCCTCGACGAGTCCGACGCGATACTCGAGTACCTCGCACAGCTCGGCCGCGATCACCGTAAGTACGGCGTCACCGACGAGCACTACACGGCAGTCGGCAATGCCTTGATCGAAGCACTCGAGACCTTCGGTGGCGCCGAAATGTGGACCGACGAGGTCGACAGCGCGTGGCGTAACGCGCTCGCGATCATCTCGGCGGCGATGATGGATGCCGCCAACGCGGAAGACGGTCCGCCCGCGTGGAGTGCCACGGTCATCGAATGCCGCCCGGTCATCAAGGGCGTCGCCGTCGTGCGGCTGCAACTCGACCAGACGATGGAGTACCGCGCCGGTCAGTACGTCAGCGTGCAGGTCGCCGCGAGGCCACGGATGTGGCGCTACCTCTCTCCGGCCGCGCCGTACGACGGGACCGGAATCCTCGAGTTCCACATCCGCCAGGTCACCGGCGGGTGGGTCAGCCCGGTCATGGTGAACCAGACCGCTGTCGGTGACACCTGGGTGGTCGGTTCGCCCATCGGCGCCTTGGGGATTCCGGAGAACTCCAAGGACCTTTTGATGATCGCGTCGGGAACAGGTGTCGCGCCTCTTCGCGCTCAGATCCTCGAACTGATCCGACGCGGCAACACTCGCAAGGTCCAACTGTTCTACTCCGGACAGCATCCGTGCGATCTCTACGACCTTCCGCATCTGTGGAAGCTGGCCGAGAAGTACCCGTGGCTCACGATCATCCCGGTCTCCGAAGAAGACGAGAATCCCTGGTGGCACACCGAAGCGGAGCCACTGCCGCCGATCGGCATGAAGCGGCGCATCGTCGGCAAGGTCGGTAAGGTCGTGACCTCGTTCGGGGACTGGGCGGGCTACGACATTCAGGTCGTCGGCAGCGAATCCATGGTCAACAGCACCAAATTCAGGCTTCGCGCAGTGGGCATCGACGTCGACACCGTTCGCAACGACCCGACGTACTGACCGTCAGTACGGATCGAACTGAATGACCTCGGCCGGCGTTCCGGCCTCGATCAATCGATCACGCGTCGACCGAACCATGGCCGCCGATCCGCACACCAGGACCTGATGTTCGGTGAACGCACCGTACGACGCGACGACGTCGGCGAGCGTGCCTTCGATGAGATGATCGTCGCCGAATCCGATGTCGACGTTCAACCGGTCGAACCATCCGTCGGGCGGGCCGCCGTCGGAGAGATCTTCGACGACAGGAATGGGCTGCAACCACGGAAACTGGTCGGCGAGCAGCCACAGCATGTCCGCAGCGTAGAGATCACGAAGCGTTCGGCCACCGAAGAAGAGGTACACCTGCGGCGGGTTCGGGGTCTGAGCCAGATCGAGAATGATCGACCGGAGTGGGGCCAAACCGGTTCCGCCCGCGACCATGATGACGGTGGGGCCGTTCTCGTCGACGGACAGGTTGCCGCGCGGGTCGAGGATCTGCCAGACGTCACCAGGCTGGGTGTCCTTGACTATCGAACCGCTGACCCAACCACCGGGAACCGTCTTGACGTGAAACTCCAACTTCCCGTCGTGTGAGGGAGGCAGTGCGGGGGAGAGTCGACGGAGCAACCGCGAATTCTGCGGGACGCTGACGTCGACGTACTGGCCCGGTCGGAACGGGACGACGTCGCCGACAAGACGAACAACCGCCAGATCCTCACGGAGACGGTGATGTTCGACGACTGTGCTCGACCAGGTTCGCTGGGCCATGAAAGTTCTCCTGTAGTCAGTAGAGCGGGTCGTGCCGGATCTGGTCGAGCGGAGTTCCGCCGGCACGCAAGGCGTAGACGGTTGTCTTGATCATCGACGGTGACCCCGAGATCTGCACCTGACGGTCGGCCCACGAACCGAACTGCGCGACCACTTTTCCGATCGGTCCGATCAGCCGGCTGTGCATTCCGAACGGTGGTTCGAGCACCGGTCCGTTGTGCCACCAAGGGTTTTCGGGTTCTTCGGAAACCGGCACGACGGTCAACCACGGGTTGCTGAGCGAGATGTGCCAGAGGGTTTCGAGGTCGTAGAGATCGCACGGATAGCGGCCGCCGACGAACAGGTGCACGCGCGGGTTGTGCGCGCGTTGAGACATTTCCATCACCTGTGCCCGCAGTGGAGCGATACCGGTGCCGGACCCGATCATGAGAACGTCACGGTCGCTGGTGAAGTCGACCTCGAGACCGCCGAGGGGAGTGGACATGACCCAGCGGTCACCGACGTTGGTCTCGCTGACGATCGCGGGGCTGACCCATCCTCCCGACACCTTGCGGATGTGGAACTCGAGCTGACCGAAAGGGTTGGTCGGAATCGCCGGTGAGTAGTACCGCCACATTTTCGGGCGCTGGGGAATCTGAACACCTACGTATTGCCCCGCTCCGTACGGAATGGGTGGGTCGGCTTCGAGGCGCACAATCGCCAGATCGTCGAGGACTCGTTCGTGGCTGACCACGGTTGCGCCCCAGAGCGCCGGGGTCGTATCGGATTCGGCGCCGTCGGCCATCGTGCCGACGACGAGGTCGGTGAACTGAGACCAGGCCTCGTCCAGCTCCGGCGTCCACTTGTAGCGGCTGTGCGCGCTCGTGCCGTACATCGACCGAACCGCACGCTTCAGAGCGACGCCGGCGGCCTCGTAGTGCTCACGCTCGACGCCGTAGCGACGGTGGTCGCGGCCGAGTTGGGTGAGGAACTTCCGGATTCGGCGATGCTGGGGCAGATTCTTCACGACGAACTCGATGGCTCTGAAGAAACGGTGGCCCTGCGATTCCATCCCGGCGGGGAACAATGAGCGGTACAGAGGATGTTCCGCAAAGAGGCCGGTGTAGAACACTGCCGAGAAGTGCGCACGGCTCTCTTCGTCGTCGGTCAGAGAATCGAGGCTGGATTGCAGACGGGCGATCACTGTCGGATCCAATCCATCCCCCTTTCGCACCAGCTGCAACTCTCGCCACAATTCTAGTACGGCTGAAAATGTGACCTACGAAACCAACTCGGCCTGGCGAAAACAAACTTGAGCGGAATAGACTCAAGTTTGTCCGCGTTGAGCATATTGACACAGTCGCAATACCAACCGGTCGCGGCTCTTCCCGTTCGACTTCGCCAGAAAGGTGACAAGTGGACTCGTTCACACCAACAACCAAGACCCAGGCTGCGATGACGGCTGCACTGCAGTCGGCGTCGTCGGCGGGTAACCCCGATATCCGGCCTGCCCATCTGCTGGTCGCATTGCTCGACCAGACCGACGGCATCGCTGCCCCACTACTCAAAGCTGTAGGCGTCGACCCCACGGTCGTACACCGTGAAGCACAGGCAATCGTCGATCGCCTACCCAAGACAACCGGCGCAAGCTCCACCCCGCAACTCGGGCGTGAGGCACTCGCGGCACTCACTGCTGCTCAGCACCTCGCCACCGAGATGGACGACGAATACGTCTCCACCGAGCACGTCCTCTACGGACTGGCCGGCGGCGACTCCGACGTCGCACAGTTGCTCGTACGGCACGGCGCCACCCAGGACGCATTGCGTGAAGCCTTCACCACCGTCCGCGGTAGCGCTCGCGTCACCAGCCCGGAGCCCGAAGGCACCTACCAAGCGCTGGAAAAGTACTCCACCGACCTCACCGAAGCTGCACGTAGCGGCAAGCTCGACCCGGTGATCGGTCGCGACACCGAGATTCGCCGTGTCGTGCAGGTGCTCTCGCGTCGTACCAAGAACAACCCGGTACTCATCGGTGAGCCCGGCGTCGGCAAGACCGCGATCGTGGAGGGCCTTGCCCAACGCATCGTCGCGGGTGACGTCCCGGAATCGCTGCGAGGCAAGACCGTCGTGTCCCTGGATCTCGGGTCCATGGTCGCCGGTGCCAAGTTCCGCGGTGAATTCGAAGAACGCCTCAAGGCTGTCCTCGACGACATCAAGAACAGTGCCGGACAGGTCATCACCTTCATCGACGAGTTGCACACCATCGTCGGCGCCGGAGCCACCGGTGAATCCGCGATGGACGCAGGCAACATGATCAAGCCGATGCTCGCCCGTGGTGAGCTGCGGCTGGTCGGTGCGACCACACTCGAGGAGTACCGCAAGTACATCGAGAAGGACGCAGCACTCGAGCGTCGTTTCCAGCAGGTGCTCGTCGGTGAGCCCTCGGTCGAGGACACCATCGGTATCCTGCGCGGCCTCAAGGAGCGCTACGAGGTGCACCACGGCGTGCGCATCACCGACTCCGCGTTGGTGGCGGCTGCCGCGCTGTCGGACCGCTACATCACGTCGCGGTTCCTGCCGGACAAGGCCATCGACCTCGTGGACGAAGCCGCATCGCGACTTCGTATGGAGATCGACTCGCGTCCCGTCGAGATCGACGAGGTAGAACGCACGGTTCGCCGACTCGAAATCGAAGAAGTGGCACTCGAGAAGGAAACCGACGACGCGTCCAAGGCTCGGCTCGAGAAGCTGCGTCAGGAACTCGCGGACGACCGCGAAAAGCTCAATCAGCTCAGCACCCGCTGGCAGAACGAAAAGCAGGCCATCGACTCGGTGCGCGTGCTGAAGGAACAGCTCGAAACCCTGCGAGGAGAGTCCGAACGCGCTGAGCGTGACGGCGATCTGGGCAAGGCAGCCGAGTTGCGCTACGGCCGTATCCCGGCGCTCGAGAAGGAACTGGAAGAGGCAGCAGCCGCTTCCGGAGCTGCCTCCGACGGTGACGTGATGCTCAAGGAAGAGGTCGGGCCCGACGACGTCGCAGACGTGGTCGCAGCCTGGACCGGAATCCCCGCCGGCCGGATGATGGAAGGCGAAACCGAGAAGCTACTCCGCATGGAGTCCGAACTCGGCAAGCGCGTCGTCGGCCAGACCGACGCCGTCGTCGCCGTCTCGGATGCGGTTCGCCGCGCCCGAGCAGGTGTCGCCGACCCCAATCGGCCCACCGGTTCCTTCCTGTTCCTCGGCCCGACCGGCGTCGGCAAGACGGAGCTCGCCAAAGCCTTGGCGGACTTCCTCTTCGACGACGAGCGCGCGATGATCCGCATCGACATGAGCGAATACGGTGAGAAGCACTCGGTGGCCCGACTCGTCGGTGCTCCTCCGGGATACGTCGGCTACGAAGCCGGTGGCCAGCTCACCGAAGCAGTTCGACGACGCCCGTACTCGGTGGTCCTCTTCGACGAGGTCGAGAAGGCACACCCCGACGTGTTCGACGTCTTGCTCGCAGTACTCGACGAAGGCCGACTGACCGACGGTCAAGGCCGCACGGTGGACTTCCGCAACACCATCTTGATCCTGACCTCCAACCTGGGATCCGGTGGCACGCGGGAGCAGGTCATGGATGCGGTACGCCACGCGTTCAAGCCGGAGTTCATCAACCGTCTCGACGACGTGGTCATCTTCGACTCGCTCTCCGAGGAGCAGTTGGAGCACATCGTGGACATCCAGCTCGAGCAGTTGCAGAAGCGTCTGGCTGCGCGTCGTCTCACCCTCGAGGTGAACGGTGCGGCTCGGATGTGGCTCGCAGTGCGCGGCTACGACCCGCTGTACGGCGCTCGGCCATTGCGTCGACTCGTTCAGCAGTCGATCGGCGACCAGCTCGCCAAGCTGCTCCTGGCCGGCAAGGTCCAGGACGGCGACACCGTGCACGTCGGTGTCAGCGAGGACGCGGATCAGTTGGTTCTCTCCTGATTCGGTAAGCGGAATGCCCCGTCGATCCACTTGGATCGGCGGGGCATTCGCATTTTGTTCTACCCTGGATGGCTGGATGCTCGAACCGGGGACGAGTGCACCCGCGCCTCTCCGAACGACTCCGACGCTCTTTCGTCCCAACCGAAGGTGAGCCAGGCATGACCGATCAGAACGATCCGCGTAACTCGGGTGGGCCGCGCCGTGAGGATCCCGAGGCGACCGAGGTGTGGGGGCGTACGCCCGACCAGCCGACGGAGCAGTACGGGACGGTGTCCGGCCAGAATCCGAACCAGCCGACGGAGTATTTCGGTCAGCCGCCGGGGGCACAGCAGTATCCGGGGGCACAGCAGTATCCCTACGGCGGACCGGATCAGAACACGGAGTACTTGGGGCAGCAGGGGCAGCAGCCGAATCCCACTCAGGCGTTCCCTGCCTACAACCCGCAGTTCGATCCGCAGGCCCCGCCGCCTGGTGCGACGCAGGCCTATCCGCCGTACACCGCTCAGCAGTACGGGAACCCGGATCAGTACGGGAACACGCAGCAGTACGGAAATACACAGCAGTATCCGGTTGCCGGTGGTGGCGGTGGAGTTCCGCCGGAACAGCCGTTCATCGACGATGGATCGTCGGGCGGCGGTAAGAAGCGCAAGCTCGCGACGTGGGTGGCCGCCGGTGTGGTCGGGATCCTGGTCGCCGTGATCGCGATCATCGCGTTCTCGGCGTTCGGCTCGAACGACAAGGGCACCCAGACCGCTTTCGTTCCCCCGACCACCACGACGCAGGCGCCCACCACGACACCGCCGAAGGCCAGCACCACGGCGCCGACTCCGACGACGGATTCTCCGCTCAGCCAGCTTCCAGGCGGGCTCGGCGAAGTCATCGGTGACGCCGGGGGAGCCGTCGGCACCGTGAAGTCGAACGACGGCGGCACGTTGGTCATCGATTCGATCGGGGGTTCGCAGGTGACGATTCTGACCACCGCGGACACCACGCTCATCGCGCTCAACCGCGCCACCATCGCCGATCTGCAACCGGGAGACAACATCGTCGTCGACGGCACGCCGGTGGAGAACGGCACGATGACCGCCAACACGATTCTGAGTACGTCGCTGCCGAAGTTCGGCAACTGAGTCGTTCACGACACATCGGGCGAGTCCACCAGGGTGTCGCGGGAGGTTGAGGCCGCGAGTCGCTACCCTGGAGGGTGATGACTGGAATGTGGTTCGGACTGGCAGCAATTGCACTCGCAGGCGCGGGTGCGCTTCTGTACGTCGACAGGACGAGGCGAGATCAATCCGGGCGAGTGCGTCAGATCTGGGCCAAGGCGCAGGGTTACACGTACACGGCCACTGACGATCAGCTGGCAGGCGAATGGCACCGCGCGGTCATGGCCAAGCAGGACTACCTGACTGCTACCGACGTCGTCCGCGGCCGCCGTCGCGGAGAGCAGTTCGTGCTGTTCGACCTGGAGGAGACCGCAACCATCGTGGCTGTTCGCCGCGAGATCGGGTCGGACGTCGACATCGATCTTCGGTTGAAGTCGACGGCTCCGCCCAAGGACGGCGACCTGAACCTGTTGGGTGCGATCGGTTCACGAGTCGTCTTCGCGACCGATCTCGAGATCGCACGTCGTGTCTGTGATCAGCGCATGGTGGCGTTCACCGAATCGGTTCCGCCGTCGATCAGCATGCTGTGGAGCGAAGGGCAGTGGACGCTCGGTTCGCTTCCGGTGACCAGTAACGGCCGGGACTGGGACGCGGCAATCGAGTCGGTTGCGCGCCTGTCCGGCATTCTGCATGTCCTGCCTCCCGTCACCGATCCCAACGAACTCGAGGTCGATCACGATCCGAGCCGCCCGCGGCCGGGCGCCGAGAAGTCTCGCCCAACTCCGGATCCGGTAGAACAGCCCCGTTCGCGTCAAGAGCAGCCGCCCCGTGACGCTCCGCCGCGTGAATTTGCCCCGCGTGAGTCCGCACCGCGTGAGCCCGCACCGCGGGAATCTGCGCCACGTCCGGATCAATCGCTGCGCAAGCCCGAGGCGGCTGACAAGCCGGCTCAGCGCCCGGCGTCGCAGCGCTCGGGCACAATTCGCCCGGTCGACTGACCTTTAAGGTTCCCGTCCAGGCGCGATAACCACTAGCGTGGCCGGTATGTCGACTTCCCACTCGGATCGCCCTGTGCGTCCCGTTGCCCTGGTGACCGGACCCACCTCTGGTCTCGGCGCCGGTTTCGCCAAGAAATACGCCTCCCTCGGATACGACCTGGTTCTCGTCGCACGTGACGAGGTCAGATTGCACGACCTCGCGTCCGAGTTGAAGACGATGTTCGGCACCGAGTCGGAGATTCTGGTTGCCGATCTCGCATCGGAGGCCGGACGCGACACGGTCGCGCTTCGTCTGGAGAAAGGCGTCGAGGTGTTGGTGAACAACGCCGGATTCGGTACCTCCGGCGAGTTCTGGACCGCCGATCCGGCGCTCCTTCAGTCTCAACTCGACGTCAACGTCACCGCCGTGATGCGGCTGACCCGTGCGGCGCTGCCCAGCATGATCGCGTCGGCGCACGGAACGATTGTCAACGTGGCGAGCGTCGCGGGCCTGCTGTCCGGGCGGGGTTCGACGTATTCGGCAAGCAAGGCCTATGTCATCTCGTTCACCGAAGGGCTGTCCGGCGGGTTGGCCGGGACGGGAGTGCGCGTGCAGGCGCTGTGCCCGGGCTTCATTCGCACCGAGTTCCACGAGCGCGCGGGCATCGAGATGTCCACGATCCCCAAGCCGATGTGGCTGAGCGTCGACCAGGTGGTTGCGGCGTCGATGAAGGATCTCGGTGACGACAAGGTCATCAGTATTCCGGGATTCCAGTACAAGGTCCTCACGACGGCCGGGCGTCTCGTTCCCAAGGGGCTGGTTCGCCGGCTGACCAACATCGTCGGACGAGGCCGCGGGCGGACGTAGCCCAGAGGCGGAAGCCGGACGTAGCCCAGAGGCAGAAGCCGAACACAAGGCAGTGGTCGGTAGGCTGAGCACTCATGAGCGATCGTGAGGATTTGGCTGCGCTGGTGCGCGAATTGGCTGTTGTACACGGAAAGGTGACGTTGTCCTCGGGCAAGGAAGCCGATTACTACGTCGACCTTCGCCGCGCGACACTTCACCACAAGGCAGCGCCGCTGATCGGCTCGCTGCTGCGTGAACTGGTCGCGGACTGGGATTTCGACGCCGTCGGTGGTTTGACGATGGGCGCCGATCCGGTTGCCATGGCGGTGATGCACGCTCCCGGCCGACCGATCGATGCGTTTGTCGTCCGCAAGGCTGCGAAGGCCCACGGGATGCAGCGCCAGATCGAGGGCCCGGACATCGTCGGCAAGCGTGTCCTGGTTGTCGAGGACACGACCACGACGGGCAATTCGCCGTTGACAGCAGTGAAGGCCCTGCGCGAGGCAGGGGCCACCGTGGTCGGAGTCGCTACGGTCGTAGATCGCGCCACGGGTGCGGATGCGGTGATCGGTGCCGAGGGCGTCGAGTACCGCTCGCTGCTGGGCCTGGAAGATCTGAACCTGAGCTGACGCCCCGTGAGTGGTTAAGGAGTCCCTGCGCTCCTCAACCACTCACATGGGTCAGTCGCCTACGGTGACGGCGAGTGCTTCGTCGACGCTGTGCGGCGCGGGATCGTGGTCGTCGACGTGAGCGAGAACCTTACGTCCGCTCGACAGGACGAATACGGCGGCGAGGGTGAGCACCGCGCCGACCCAGAACGGCATGTGGACGTTGGATTCGCCGAGCTTGCCGGCTACCCACGGAGCAGCGGCGCCGCCGACGAATCGAACGAAGCTGTAAGCAGCCGAGGCGGTCGACCGCTCCACGGGAGCTGAGATCATGACGGTTTCGGTGATGAGTGTGTTGTTCACGCCGAGGAACAAACCGGCGAGGACGACACCGACGATCAATACGATCTTGTTCTCGGTGAACAGCGCCATCATGCCCAGGTCGAGTGCGAACAGGGTCAGTGCCAGCATCATCATCGGCAGGGTGCCGAAGCGTCGTTGCAGGCGAGGGGCGAGGAAAACCGACGAGATCGCCAGCATCAGGCCCCAACCGAAGAAGATGAATCCGATCGGGTACGCCCCCATGTCGAGGGGGAACGGCGTGTACGCGAGCAGCGTGAAGAATCCGTAGTTGTAGAGCAGCGCGGTGATGGCAACGGTGAGTAGCCCGCGGTGCCGCAACGCCTGGAAGGGCGCAGCGATGGACGTGTGGTGTTCGGGCTTGGGTGCGCTCGGAAGCATCACGACGATGAGAATGAAGGCGACCGCCATCAGGGCTGCGACGCCGAAGAACGGTGCGCGCCAGCTGATGTCACCGAGAACTCCGCCGACCAGCGGTCCGACTGCGATACCGATTCCCAGTGCAGCCTCGTACAGGATGATCGCCCGTGCCACGCCGCCGCTGGCCGCGCCGACGATTGCCGCGAGCGCCGTTGCGATGAACAGTGCATTGCCGAGTCCCCAGCCCGCACGGAATCCGACGATCTGGCCGATGGTGCTGGAAGCGCCTGCCAGAGAAGCGAACACGATGATGATGGCAAGGCCTGCAAGAAGTGTTTTCTTGGCGCCGATGCGGCTGGACACCACACCGGTGATGAGCATGGCCACGCCGGTGACGAGCATGTAGCTGGTGAACAGCAGCGAAACCTGCGACGGTGTGGCGTCGAGTTGTTCGCCGATCGGTTTGAGGATCGGATCGACCAATCCGATGCCCATGAAGGCGATGACGCTGGCAAAGGCTACCGCCCACACCGCTTTCGGTTGTTTCAGGAGGCTCGGCGGAGCCTCGTTCTGGTGCGTTGATGTCGCGGTCGTGTTGCTCACGGCCACCTCCTTTTTCAGTGGTGGGTGTTTCAGCTGGGATCGGAAGTCTTGATGATGGAACGCAATTCGGCCAATCCGTCGGCCAGTTTCTTGATCTGCTCGGGCCCGAGTTCGACGAAGTGGGGGACTAGAGCGTCGGCGATCTCGTTTCGGCCGTCGTTCAAGATCTTTCGTCCCTTGTCCGTCATGGCCACTCGAACTGCCCGGGCGTCCTCGGGGTCGGCGCGGCGTTCGACGTAACCGTTCTCGCCGAGTTTGCGCAGTAGTGCAGTGGCAGAGGGCTGCGAGCTTCTGTCGAGTCGAGCGAAGTCGCTGATCCGCATTTCGCCGTATTCCTCGAGTAGCGAGAGTGCGCGCAGCCAGGCGCGTGGGTACTGATCAGACGCGAAGGAGCCTGCCAGCTTCGCGAAGCGGTGCGTATTGCTCACGAGGTCGACGAGTAGTTCGTGCAGTTGCTGTTCTTCGTCTGTCACGAAGAATATTATTGCATAGGTTAACTATGTAAATCAACGAGTCCGTGGAAGGTGGTCCGTCACGGCGGTGGCTACCAGCGACGGCACATCGAGGTCGGGTGCGACGAGTGTGAGGCTTCGATTTGCCGCCAGCACTGCGATGCCGTGGGTTCCGGTCCAGATGTTCAACGCAGATGTGGTGGGATCGGAGGCGTCGGCCTCTTCGGTCAGGGATTGCAGGGCGGCGAAGAGCGGGAGTGAAGACTCTCGGAGGTTGCTGCCTGCGCCCTCGAGGAGGTCGTGGCGAAACATCAACTCGAACATCGCCGGTCGCTCCTGGGCGAATGACACGTATTCGATTGCTGCCGAGATCAATCGGCTACGAGCGGGTTGTTTGCCGGCGAGGACGGGATCGAGTCTGTCGGCGAGATCGCACAGGCCGTGTGAGGCAATTGCGGCTAGCAGGCTGTTGTGGGTCGGAAAGTATCTCCGCGGGGCGCCGTGCGACACGCCCGCCCGACGCGCTATCTCCCGTAGCGTCAGTTCTGTGGCGCCGTCGGCATCGAGAATCTCGACGCCGGTGGCGACGAGTGTTTCGCGAAGGCTGCTGACAGTCATGGAAGACAGTGTCTACTATTCTCGTCGTAGACACTGTCTACTAGACGGAAAAGGTGATGCCCTGTGCTCTATTGGCTGTTCAAATACGTCCTGATCGGCCCGGTCCTCTGGCTGTTCGGGCGGCCGACGATCGAGGGTCAGCACCACATCCCCAAGAAAGGGCCGGTGATTCTCGCCGGCAACCATCGGGCAGTCGTCGACTCGTTCTTCCTGGTTCTCATGGTGCGCCGACGCATCACCTTCGTCGCGAAGAGTGAATATTTCACCGGGACCGGTGTGAAGGGCGCGATGCAGCGCTGGTTCTTCGGTGGGGCCGGTCAGGTGCCGATCGACCGTAGCGGCGCCGACGCCTCCCGTGCGGCGTTGGACACGGCCATCGGGATTCTCGACAAGGGTGGTGTCTGGGGGATCTACCCCGAGGGAACACGATCACCCGACGGTTGCCTGTACAAGGGAAAGACCGGAGCGATTCGAGTTGCATTGGAAACCGGGGCGCCGGTCATTCCCGTCGTCGTACACGGCGGCGACGCAGTCAACCCGCCGGGTACGCGGATGTGGCGCTTCAGCAAGGTCCGGATCACGGTAGGGGAGCCGATCGACTTCTCTCGGTACCGCGAACTTCGTGGCTACCAGGCCGTCGTGCGTGCGGCGACGGACGAATTGATGGCAGTGCTCTGTGACCAGTCGGGGCAGGAATACGTCGATGTCTACGGCGCGGACGTCAAATCCGGCGATGCCGCCTGAGTGACCCAGTACGGTCGCTGTTGGACGTGTAACCAACAGGAGGATTGTGATGGCGGGCAAGTGGGGCATCGAGCACGCAGTTTTTGCGGCGGCGACGGCAGCGACAGTGGTCGGGGCAGTAGTCGGTAACGAGCGGGTTCAGCAGATCGCGAAGCCGTTGATCGCACCCGCTCTGGCCGCCCGAGTGCTGCGCAAGCGCTCGGAGACGGAAACTGCCGATACCGCACTGCTTCTGGCCGGTCTCGCCGCTGCAACTGTCGGCGACGTGTTCATGATCGACCCGGACAACGATGCTCGTCTGATCAAGGGCGCGTCCTCGTTCGCGGTGATGCAGGCCAGTTACTCGGCGCTCCTGCTGCGCCGCGGCGCTCGGCCGACCCGCGCTGCCCTGCGGCCCCGCATCAGCGGTTGGTCGACGGCGTCCGGACTGCTCCGTGCCAAGGCCCCGAGCGTGTCGACGCCGCTCACCGGATACGGATTGATGTTGGGAACCACCTCGACGTTGTCGGCGGACCCCGCTCTGGCACCGCAGTCCAAGGCCGTGCTCGACGTGGTCGTCCCGAACAAGGATCGACGCTCCTGGCTCGGATTGGGCGGAGTGCTCTTCACCGCATCCGACGGACTGATCGTGGTGCGTCGTCTGTTCATCCGCGGGACCGCCGGCCGCGCTGCTGCCGAGGGTGTGATCCTGGCGTCGTACGCGGGAGCGCAGCTGATGCTGGTGGAGGGCATGTTGGCGCTGGGGCGCAAGAAGAGCGTCTAGTCTTTCACGGGCACAGCATGATTCGGTCTCGGTTCTTCGGGTCCACCATGACGGTGACCGTGGATCCGGGAGTGATCTTGTCTTTGTACTCGGGTCGGATCTCGTACTCGATCCGGCCCGAGTACGAATCGGAACCTGGAACCGTGAGGTGGAGTGCGAGCTTGGCCAATTCGCCGTCGACGGTTCGGCGCAGGGGTGTGACGGTGTCGATTCGTGCCCACCCTTCGAGGCCGTGCTTTTCGAGTTTGCGCTCGGCGCGGGTCGGGCGGTTGGCCCATGCCATTCCGAATCCGAGAACCGAGCCGAAAGCGGCGAGCAGCCCGCCGATCTGATAGGGCAGCGTGCCAGGCGGAGTGTGCTCGACCAGCCATCCGAGCCACACGGCGAGCACGATCAGATACCCCACCGCGATGAAACACACGGTGTGTACGACGCGACGGTGATTCATCAGATTTCCTCCACATCCAGGATAGCCTGACCGGATGAGCGAACCGAACGTCTTCATCACCGGTGCTGCGGCTGGAATCGGGCGGGAGACGTCGCTGTTGTTCGCGCGCAACGGATACCGCGTCGGCGCGTTCGACATCGACGACGCCGGCCTTGCCTCCCTGAAGGCCGAGATCGACGGTTTCGGCGGCAGTGTCGTGACGGGTGTCCTGGATGTCACCGATCCGGCGGGATGGGCGCAGCGTCTGGCCGATTTTGCCGGGGAGTCCGGGCGTCTGGACATCCTGATCAACAATGCGGGCGTGCTCTCGTCGGGACGGTTCGAGGATATTTCTCTTGCGGCGCATCGCCGAATGGTCGACATCAACATCACCGGCACCCTCAACGGCACGCACACGGCTTTCCCTTACCTCCGCGATACCGTCGGCGCCCAGGTGGTCAATCTGTGCTCCGCTTCGGCGATCTACGGCCAGCCCGAACTGGCGACGTACGGTGCAACCAAATTCGCGATCCGCGGCCTGACCGAGGCGCTCGATCTGGAATGGGCACAGCACGACATCCGTGTTCTCGCGCTCTGGCCGTTGTTCGTCCAGACCGCGATGGTCACTGGAATGGACACCGGAGCCACCAGATCGTTGGGTATCAAGCTGACTGCAACCGACGTCGCGCAGGAACTGTGGGCGGCCACACGCGGCGCCGGACGGATGCACAAGGTTCACTACCCGGTCGGAACTCAGGCGAAGCTCTTCCTCAGCGCGTCGCGGTTCTCGCCCGCGTGGCTCTCACGGCTGATGAACAAGCGCGTCACCAGCACTTAGTCGACCACACGATAGAGTGCACTGTCGGCTGTTGCTGGGCCAAGATGACGTGTGTGGAGGTAGTCGGGTGGTTCGTGTTCGGGTGGGGTTCGTCTTGTTGGGCGTCGGGTCGGCGCTCGTGCTCGCAGGGTGCAGCGGGGAGGCGGATTCAGCGCCGACCGTAGCGGCGCAGCCCAGTTCGTCCACCACTACCGCAGTGCCGACGACGACCACCACCGTCGCGCCCGTCGTCCCCACGACCACCGAACCACCGACCACGACGCTGCCACCGACGACGACACTCACGGACGTGCAGTTCGAGCGCAACGAGTCGTACTACTTCACCACTCCAGACGGAAACTTCCAGTGCGGCATCATCAAGTTGCCCACCAGAATCGAAGCCGGGTGCGAGGGAACGACCACTCCCGTTCCGCCGCGGCCGGAGAGCTGCATGGTCAACTGGGGCAACGGTATTCGCGTCACCGACGAGGGTGAGGGTGCTTTCATGTGTTCGGGCGGAGAGGTGTACACCTCTGGCGGCCCCGACGCCGATCCGGTGTTGGCGGCCGGTCAACCGCTGAGCAAACTGGGTTTCACCTGTACGACCACCGCGACAGACGTCTCGTGTGTCAACGATCAGACCACGCACGGCTTCACCGTGGCTGCAGATTCCAACGAGGTGTTCTGATGTCCGAAGTCGCAGCCGACGACGTGTCCGGCGGAGCCGGTGAACCGGGACCCACCGAGTGGGGCGAGAATCCCAACGGCGTCGGACCCTGGGCCGAGGAGCACGACACGGAACCGCCGACCGACGCGCGCTACGACCCGGTACTTCTGGCCGAGGGTGATCGTCGAAACGTCTTGGACGAGTATCGGTACTGGACGCGGGAAGCGATAGTCGCGGATATCGACTCGCGCCGTCACACGATGCATGTCGCCATCGAGAACTTCGCGCACGACGCCAACATCGGCACGGTGGTCCGCACGGCCAACGCGTTTGCCGCGGCCGCGGTCCACATCGTGGGGCGTCGGCGCTGGAATCGGCGGGGCGCCATGGTGACCGATCGATACCAACACATCGTTCACCATGCAGACATCGGCGAACTCGTCGAGTACGCCCGTGAGAATTCACTCACGATCGTGGCCGTCGACAACACCCCGGGGTCGGTGCCGCTGGAAACGGCAAGCCTGCCGCGGGAGTGCATCCTGCTGTTCGGTCAAGAAGGCCCCGGAGTGACCGATCATGCGAAAGAGGTTGCGTCCATGACGGTCTCGATCGCACAATTCGGTTCGACTCGCAGCATCAACGCCGGTGTCGCGGCCGGCATCGCGATGCACGCGTGGGTACGTGAGCATGCCGATCTCGCCGATTCCCGCTGATCTCGCTCGCGAATTCCGGCTAGCGTGTAGCGCCTCGACCAGACAGGATAGGTAGTTATGCAGGAAGTGTGGGCAGAGCGGGCCGATGCGGCTGAGGGCGCGATAGTCAGTCGTCACCTTCGGCGCCTGTGGGGAATGCCCCGGACAGCACTCGGCGTGGTTGCCTGGCCTGCTGTTCGACGCGAGCGGATGTTCAAGCCGTGGCACTACTGGTGGCAAGCGCACCTGCTCGATACTGCGATCGACGCACTCGAACGTGACCCGACCCCCAAGCGTCGTCGCCGGGTCGCGAAGGTTGCCCGCAGTGTGCGGGTCCGCAACGTCTCGGCGTGGACCAACAACTACTACGACGACATGGCGTGGCTGGGCCTCTCGCTCGAACGTGCGCAACGCATGTTCTCGGTCGATCACCGAACCGCGGTTCAGGCGCTCGAATCGCAACTCTTCGATTCGTGGTCCCCGGCCGACGGCGGCGGTATTCCGTGGTGCAAAGGCTCCGATTTCTACAACACACCGGCAAACGGACCCGCCGGAATCATGCTGGCGCGCACCGGAAAACTCTGGCGTGCGCAGGCAACGGCCGACTGGATCGACGAGACACTGCGGGATCCGGACTCCGGACTGATCTTCGACGGTATCCGCCGCGACGGCACCCTCGAGCGCGCGATCTATTCGTACTGTCAGGGCGTCACGCTGGGGTTGGAAACCGAGTTGTCGACGCGATTGGGCGAGCCGCGTCACCGCGAGCGAGTCCACAAACTCGTCGACGCCGTGTACGACGGCATGACCGAGTACGGAGTCATCACGGGCGGTGGCGGAGGCGACGGCGGACTGTTCAACGCAATCCTGGCTCGCTACCTCGCGTTCGTGGTGGTGAACCTGTCCTGGGAGACTCACGAGGACCTGCGAGCGCGCGAACTCGCAGCGCAGATCGTTCTGTCCTCCGCGGAAGCGGCCTGGAACAACAGACTGCAGATCGAAGGTCTGCCGCTGTTCGGGCACGACTGGACCAAGGATGCTCAGTTGCCGAGTCTGTCCGGCGACATCGCCACCTTCGCCGCCGGAACGGTGCGCTCGTCGAGCGTGCCCGAGCGAGACCTCTCGGTGCAGGTAGGTGGGTGGATGCTCATGGAGGCGGCATTTGTCGTCTCGGCGGCTGGATACCCGCGTAAGCGTTAGGCTTTTCCCTCATGGAATCCCGGCACGTGGTCGACACGGACGGCGTACGTCTTCACATCGATGTCGGTGGGGCAGGGGCGGACGTTCTGGTTCTCTCCGGCGGCCCGGGATGCGTTCACTATCTTGCTCACGACGAGCTGGTTCCGGAAGGAATGCGCGCGTGGTGCCCTGAGCCACGCGGAGTCGGCCGGTCCGGTGGCGGCGCTCATACGATGGCGCAGGCCGTTGCGGACCTCGAACTCGTCCGACGCACGTTCGAGATCGACAGCTGGGTCGTGCTGGGGCACTCGTGGGGATCCGACTTGGCGGTGCGGTACGCACTCGACTGTCCGGAATCGGTGTCCGGCGTCGTCGGCATCGCGGGGCACGGCCTCCACAAGGACCGGACATGGTCGAAGCAGTACGAAGCGGGAATCGAGCCGGACCCGCAGATACCTTGGGAACCTGTTGTCTGGCAATCGCTTCAAGAATCGTTCATCGAATGGATCCATGAACCACAGCTGTTTCGGCAGTTGGCCGACTCACCAGTGCCCATGACATTTCTCGCGGCGGCCGACGACATTCGCCCGTCGTGGCCGTTGCAGCAACTGGCCGAGCTCGTGCCTAACGGTAGTTTCGAGGTCGTCGACGGTGTCGCGCACAACTTCTGGCAGTCTCACCCGCTCCTGTGGAGGAAGATCGTCACCGAGGCTTGTGCTGCGCACTCTCGGCTCTCCTGATTTCCACCAGGATCCGCTCCGCGACGGTCTGGTATCCCAGGCTCCGATTGACGGTCAGCATCGGGTGATTCTCCGCGTTCACCGTTGTGTAAATCTTTCGCACGGAGGGAAATTCAGCTGCCAACACAGACGCTTGTTGCTCCTTGACCCACTGAGCGAGACCGTGTCCGCGGTGCTGGGGAAGTACCACGGTGTCGTGCTGCGATGCGTGGGTGCTGTCATGTTCGTCCACCGTCACCACTGTCGCTGCGGCTACTTCGCCGACGCTGTCGTCGACCGCGCAGCACACCAGGAGTACTTGAGAGCCACCCGTCATCTTCTGTTCCCACGATCTGACCTCGTCGGCTCCCCAATTACGTTCGGGCACCTGCAGTTCAGCGCCCGGCGCGTCGAGGAGTCGGTTCAATGCCTCCGAGAAGGAGTGGATCAGCTCGTCCGGGGTTCGGTTGCGCCAACTGACGATTCGATAGCCGGGGCGGGTGCTGTGTGCGGTGGGAGGGCTGAGGTGCTGAACCTGGTTGGCCAACCGAAGCAACACGCGGTGACCGTCGAACGATCGCAGGAAATGCTCGGCTGCGCTTCCGACGAGCGCCGTCACTCTGATTCTTCGCACGCCGAACCCGGCGATGTCGACTTCGACGAGTTCGGCAAGCGCTCGTCCTACCCCTCGTCGCTGCGCGTGGGGTGTCACGTACATCCGAAACTCTGCGAGATCGGCTTCGGCCGAGTTGCGTCGTGCCTGGGCGATGCCGAGGACCTCGTCGGTGCCGGCGTCGCGTGCAATCCAACGCCGTACATCGGCCGAATTGTCCTCGGCCTCGATCATTTCCATCAGCGCAGTCGCTGTCGGCGCAGTCCCGGACAGGTGACGCTGGCCTTCGGCGAACACCTCACACCACTGATGAAGAACAGTTGCTGTCGCTCCGGACGGTACGAACTCGGCTACAACTACGCGGCTCACCCATGTGACGATACCGACCTGCCCACCCTGAGTTGGAATCACGCGAACCCTAACCCTGTCGGACTGCGGCGGCAGTTGCCAGCATTCAGGCATGTCTGATTCTCCGCGCCAACTGAGCCTCAACGCGTTCATCCACCCCGCCGGTCATCACGAAGCGGCGTGGCGTCATCCGTGGACAACCCCGGAACGTCTGTTCGACGTCACGTATTTCCAGGAGATCGCTCGCACTGCTGAGGCGGCGAAGTTCGACGGAATCTTCTTCGCCGACGGTCCCGCGTTGCGCAGCGACGTCGAGCACGGTCCCGCAGGGACATTGGAGCCGATCACCTTGTTGACGGCCATTGCAGTGGTGACCGAGCGAATCGGATTGATCGCGACGGCGTCGACCACGTACTACGAGCCGTACAACCTGGCTCGGCTGTTCGCCTCGCTCGACCACATCTCGAACGGACGCGCGGGGTGGAACATCGTCACCACGGGTACGGATCTGGCGGCAGCCAACTTCGGGCTGGCCAAGCACCCGGATCACGGGGACCGGTATTCGCGTGCAAGGGAATTCGTCGACGCGGTGGTGCGGTTGTGGGACAGCTGGGAGGACGACGCGATCAGTCTGGACCGGGAGAACGGAATCTACGCGGACAGAAACAAGATTCACGAGATCAACTACGTCGGGCGGCATCTTCGGGTGCGGGGACCGTTCAACGCACCGCGAACGCCGCAGGGATACCCGGTGCTGGTGCAGGCCGGTGCGTCCAACGACGGTCGCGCGTTTGCCGGTCAGTATGCGGAGGCGATTTTCACAGCGCACCAGAGACTTTCCGATGCGCAGGCGTTCTACACCGACATCAAGTCGAGGGCTGCGCAGTTCGGGCGCAACCCCGATCATGTCAAGATTCTGCCGGGAATCAGCCCGTTCATCGGTGACACCGAGGAACAAGCCAAGGCGCTCGAGCGAGAATTCAACGAGTTGACCTCGCCGGAGTACGGGCTCGCGCAACTCGGTGCACTCACCGGGACCGATGTTCGGAATCTGGAACTGGATGCACCGGTTCCCGTCGAATTGTTCGCGGCGGCAGGTGATGTCACCGACAACAAGCAAAGTAGATTGCAGGTGATCGCCGGCATCGTCGAGCGTGAGCGTCCGACGGTTCGGGGACTGCTTCATCGTTTGGCGGGTGCGCGCGGACACCGGGTGTTTGCCGGAACCGCCGAGCAGGTGGCTGACACGATCGAGGAATGGTTCACCAGCGGTGCTGCTGACGGCTTCAACGTCATGCCGCCGTACTACCCGGGTGGGCTCGAGATCTTCACCGAGCGTGTGGTCCCGATCCTGCAGGATCGCGGTCTTTTCCGGACTGAATACACGGGTACGACCCTTCGTGATCATTTCGGTTTGCCGAGGCCCGAGAGCCAGTTCTCGGGTAGTGCCTCTGCAGCGCAGTAGGCCCGCCTGCTGTTGTCGATAATGACAATGGTTACCATTAAGGAATGAAGCAGCTACCGGTAACCGTGCTGTCCGGATTTCTGGGCGCAGGCAAGACCACACTCCTCAACCACATTCTCGCCAATCGCGATGGCCGTAGGGTCGCCGTCATCGTCAACGACATGAGCGAGATCAACATCGACGCGGCCCTCGTCGCGGGCCAGGGTCATCTCGACCGCACGGAAGAGAAGTTGGTCGAGCTGACCAACGGATGCATCTGCTGCACGCTGCGTGAGGATCTGATCGACGCCGTCGGCGCCCTGGCCCGAGAGGGGCGATTCGATCAGTTGGTGATCGAGTCCACCGGCATCTCCGAACCGATGCCGGTGGCGGCCACCTTCGACTGGGAATTCGAGGACGGTTTCAGCCTCGGCTCGCTCGCGAAGCTCGACACCATGGTGACCGTGGTGGACGCGTCGACCTTCCTCGGCGAGCTGGCAAAAGGCGAACGACTGGACGAGCGCAACCTCGAAGCCGGGGAGGGGGACGGACGCAGCATCTCCGATCTCCTGGTCGATCAGGTGGAGTTCGCCGACGTCATCTTGCTGAACAAAACCGACCTGGTGAGCCCGCGGGCGGCAGGAACCGTCGAGGCGACGCTTCGTAGGCTCAACCCCACCGCTCAACTGATTCGAACAGATCACGGCAACGTCACCCTCGACCGTGTCCTCGAAACCGGTCTCTACAACCCGGAACTTGCTGCGCAGGTACCCGGTTGGGACGAGGAACTGGCCGGTGGGCACACCCCGGAAACCGAGGAATACGGAATACGCAGCGTCACATACCGCGCCTCGCGACCCTTTCATCCGGCGCGACTCGAGGCCGCGCTCGGTCAGTTCGCCGGACTCCTGCGGAGCAAGGGATTCTGCTGGATCGCCAGTCGGCCCGAGTTCGCCGCGATCTGGTCGCAGGCAGGCCCCAACCTCGTCATCGAACCGGCTCAACTGTGGGCGTCGGCGGCGGAGGTGCCAGGGCAGGAGATCGTGTTCATCGGAGTGAAACTGGACCCGGCGGAGCCGTCACGAATCCTCGATCCGGCTCTGCTGACCGATGACGAACTACGTGAAGGACCGCGGGCATGGACTCGCTACGAAGACCCGCTGCCGGCGTGGGACCAGAGCCACCTGCACTGAGCAGTCAGCTTCTAGTCGAGGACTTCTTCGACCTCGACGTCTTCGGCCGGTCGGGCCATCTCCTTGCGGTACTGCCAGATTCCCAGCGCAGTACCGATGACCAAGCTGACCATCATCACGATCAGCACGGCGGGCAGCAACCACGGCACGCGATCGAGGAACGAGCCACCGTAGAAACCGAGTAGCAGGAGCACGGGCGCCCAGATGATCGCGCCGATGGTGCTCGCGATGGTGTAGCGCGTGTGGTTCATCTTGGCTGCGCCCGCGACCATCGGGCACAGGGTGCGCACCCACGGAACCCAGCGAGCAATCAGGACCGCCCAGAACCCGTGTTTTTCCAACAGGATGTTCACGCGGTGCAGGTTCTTCTCGGTGAAGTACTTGCCGCCCTTACGGGCTTTGATGTGATTGCCGGTCCGGTGGCCGATGACGTACCCGACCTGGTTGCCGGCAATGGCCGCGATCATCGCACCGACAGACAACGCCCACACGTGGCCCGCGCCGGATTCGTGGCCGGCAAGAACGATTCCGGCTGTGATCAGAAGCGAATCACCGGGGAGAAACAACCCGAGGATGATCGCGCACTCGATGAAGACGAACGTGACGACGATGATCCAGACCAACAGAGGCCCGGCAGTCTCGAGCGGGGAGAAACTGCCGGATGCGAGCGTCATCGTCGTCAGTTCTTCGCCTCGTTCTGCAATCAGGGGGTGGGGTCTTCGGGGACTGTCACCGTCGAATTGTCCGTAGTGGAAGTATTCGCCGTTTCACCACGTCTCGACGCCAGAATTCGTTTCCCGATTTCGAAGACGATCGGCAGAACCGACACCAGGACGATCAAGATGAAGATGTAGTCGACATTGTCGCGGATGAATTCGATCTGCCCCAGGAGGTAGCCGAGCAAAGTCACGCCGGCACCCCACAGGATGCCGCCGACGATGTTGTACGTCAGGAACAGTGAGTACTTCATCTTCGAAGCGCCGGCGACAACCGGAGCAAAAGTACGCACGATCGGCACGAACCGAGCCAGGATAATGGTGATCGGGCCGTGCTTTTCGAAGAAGGCGTGTGACTCGTCGATGTACTTCTTCTTGAAGAACCGCGCGTCGTCCGTCTTGAACAGGGCAGTTCCGCCCTTGGCGCCGATGTAGAACCCGACTTGGTCACCCAGAATCGCGGCGATCGGAATGGTCACCAGGAGCACCCACAGCGGCGCGAACGGTTCGATCTCGGTGGACTTGGACGCCGCGATCAGCCCTGCGGTGAAGAGGAGCGAATCGCCGGGCAAGAGCGGAAACAGCAGGCCTGATTCGATGAAGACCACCAGAAGCAATCCCACCAGAACCCACGTTCCGAAGGAATTCAAGAGGTTCACGGGATCGAGGAAGCCGGGCAGCAAGGCCAGGTTCGTCACGGATTCAGTTGCTGCCTGCACATTCACGGTGGCCAGAGTACCGGCCGAATCTGAGTGTTTCCCACCACCGCAGGTCATCGCGTCGGTGGCGGCGGGCCGAGACCGCAAAGAGACGTGACGAGTCGGACTTGCCATACTGCTAGGACCACACGAAGCGCTTTCACATCGCCGAGCGCTCCGAACGACACGTATATGGAGGACTCCCGCCGTGCCTATCGCAACTCCCGAGGTCTATGCCGAGATGCTTGGTCGGGCCAAGGAGCATTCCTTTGCCTTCCCCGCCATCAACTGTGTCGGCTCCGAATCCATCAACGCAGCCATCAAGGGCTTCGCGGACGCCGGCAGTGACGGCATCATCCAGTTCTCGACGGGCGGCGCCGAGTTCGGTTCCGGTTTGGGCGTCAAGGACATGGTCACCGGCGCTGTTGCGCTCGCCGAGTTCGCACACGTGATCGCGGCAAAGTACGACGTCACCATCGCGCTGCACACCGATCACTGCCCGAAGGACAAGCTGGACACCTACGTGCGTCCGCTGCTCGCGATCTCGCAGGAGCGCGTCGACGCCGGTCGCAACCCGCTGTTCCAGTCGCACATGTGGGACGGCTCGGCTATCCCGATCGACGAGAACCTGGCCATCGCCAAGGAACTGCTCGCCCTCTCGAAGGCTGCACGCATCATCCTCGAGGTCGAGATCGGTGTCGTCGGCGGCGAAGAAGACGGCGTCGAAGCCGAGATCAACGACAAGCTCTACACCTCGAGCGAAGACTTCGAGAAGACGGTCGATGCTCTGGGCATCGGCGAACAGGGCAAGTACCTCCTTGCCGCCACCTTCGGCAACGTCCACGGCGTCTACAAGCCGGGCAACGTCAAGCTCAAGCCCGAGGTTCTCGAAGAGGGCCAGAAGGTCGCCGCCGCCAAGCTCGGCCTGGCTTCCGGTTCGCAGCCCTTCGACTTCGTCTTCCACGGTGGATCGGGATCGTTGAAGTCGGAGATCGAGGACTCGCTGAACTTCGGCGTCGTCAAGATGAACGTCGACACCGACACCCAGTACGCGTTCTCCCGTCCGATCGCCGGACACTTCTTCACCAACTACGACGGCGTCCTCAAGGTCGACGGCGAGGTCGGAAACAAGAAGGCATACGACCCGCGCAGCTACCTCAAGAAGGCCGAAGCCGGCATGACGGCTCGCGTCGTCGAGGCGTGCAACGACCTGAAGTCGGCCGGACGCTCGGTGTCGGCAGGCTGATCGGTTTCACAACTGCGCTTCACAGAACAAAATGCGCGCCGGCGAAATTCTCGCCGGCGCGCATTTTCTGTTCAGGTACCTACTTGCTGGGATCGCAGACCTTCCACGTGCCGTCCTGGCGCTCGAGGTCGAACGTGCGCCACGACTGCTCGCCCGTGCTCGGCAAACTCGCCTGGACCTGAGCGATCGCGGTGTCGTCGGTGATGCGCACCGCGTCGACGGCTCCGACCTGCGGGATCGTCTTCTGAGCGACGGCATTGTCGTGGACCTGAGCGAACGCTGCGTCGGGAATGGTGCGGTAGTACTCGCCCAACGCCCCACAGGTCGACGTTCGCAGCGTTGCCAGATCGCCGGTCTGCAGAGCGTCGACATACGTCGAGATGGCGGTCTGGACCTGAGCTTCGGGTGAGCTTTCACCGCTACCGCTGTTGGACGAGACGAATACGGCGACGCCGATCGCCGCGAGGACGGCGACGCCGGCCGCTGCTGCCGCGATGTACCAGCCCTTGCCGCTGCGCTTGGTCTTCTCCGGCGCGGCGGGCTCGATGCGAGTCGGCATCGGCTGAGCCGGCGGTGGGGTCGCTGCGACACCCACACGTTGAGGCGCGGCGCGCTGCGGTGGTTGAGGCGCGGCGCGCTGCGGTGGTGGTGGGGTCGGAGCCTGCCGGGGTGGTGGTGTCGGCTGCGTGGCTTTCGGAATCGCGACGGTGGCAGGCTCCGGCTTGGGCCGGGGTGTCGGTGCTGCTGTGGTTGCCTGAGTTGCCTTGGGGATCGCGACGGTTGGTGCGCTGGCAGTTTTGGCGTCGCCGTCCGCTTTCGAGGCCTTGTCTGTCTTCTGGATCGCCACAGTCGCAGGTTCGGTCGGGGCCGACTTCTCGGGCGCACCCTTCGGTGCTGCGCTCTTTTTCGAGTTGTCGTCTTTCGAGTCCGGCACGGGTAACCCTTCGGTCTTATGCAGCAATGACCATGTCAGGGTAACGACCGGTATGTAGCCTGCATAACTCCGACCGTCGGCGAGGCGGTCCTGTGGCAGAAAGGCGTAGCGGGCACAATGAGCGCATGACCCAATTCGGTGACCTGCTCGGACCCAAGCCCACTCTGCTTCCCGGCGACGACGACGCGGAATCGGCACTGCTCAACCACGCTGAACCGGCCCAGGTAGCGGCCGACCACCCCACTGCCTCCATTGCGTGGGCCTACCTGGCCGAGGCTGCCCTGGACAAGGGCGAAACCATCACGGCCTACGCCTACGCGCGTACCGGATACCACCGCGGACTCGACCAACTGCGTCGCAACGGTTGGAAGGGTTTCGGTCCCGTGCCCTACAGCCATGAACCGAACCGTGGTTTCCTGCGTTGCGTCGCAGTCCTGGCCAAGGCCGCGAAGACGATCGGTGAAGCCGACGAGTACGCGCGTTGCCTCGATCTGCTCGAAGACTGCGATCCCAACGCCGCCGAAGCGCTTGGCCTCGGTTAGCAGTTTCCGTCCGAGCCGGGCCGGCATCAAGGACCGGGCTCGCAAATCGGTGCGTCGGCTTCAGACGTCGGCGCTACCGATCATTCAATGTGCCTTGGCGGCCGGATTGGCGTGGTGGGTTGCCACCACGGTGATCGGGCACCACGCGCCGTTCTTCGCGCCGATTGCCGCTGTGGTCTCGCTCGGTCTGTCGTTGGGTGCACGACTACGACGCTCGTTCGAGTTGGTTGCGGGAGTCACGGTCGGTATCGGAATCGGTGATCTGATCATCTCCGGTATCGGGAGCGGACCGTGGCAGATCAGTTTGGTTGTCGTGCTGGCGATGTCCGTCGCGGTGCTTCTCAACAGCGGGCCGATCTTCTCCATGCAGGCGGGAAACTCGGCTGTGCTGGTGGCGACGCTGATCCCGCCGGGCGGCAGCGGCGGTCCCGATCGCATGATCGATGCCCTTGTCGGTGGTCTGGTGGGTATCGCGGTGGTCGCGATCATCCCCACCCACCCGGTACGACGCGCGCGCAAGGATGCTGCATCGATCCTCGGAACAGCTTCCGAGGTACTGCAATTGGTGGCAGACGGCCTCGTCGCGAATGACCCGGACCCGATCGTCAAGGCACTGCAGAAGGCGCGCGCAACTCAGGGTGCCATCGACGGGTTGCGCAGTAACCTTCTCGGCGGTCGCGAGATCAGCCGAATCTCCCCGCTGTACTGGAACAGTCGGCCTCGCCTCGAAAGGCTCATGGCGACAGCCGATCCCATCGACAACGCGATGCGCAACATTCGAGTGCTCGCGCGTCGTTCGTTGACGTTGGTCAGGGACGACGAGATCCTCGATCCGCGTCTGGTGGCTCAGGTCGAGCGCTTGTCGAAAGCCGTCGAAGTTCTCAAGGACATGATCCTGGCGGAGCCGGGGGAGCAGCCTGATCAGGCCGAAGCAGCGCGCGTCCTGCGCTCGGTCGCGAAGGAACTGAAACCGGCGATAGTGGAGAACGCGGGCTTGTCCTCGACGGTGGTGTTCGCCCAGATTCGATCGCTGGTCGTCGACCTGTTGCAGGTCGCGGGCATGAAGCGAATCTCGTCGATCGCCACTCTGCCGCCCACCGTGCCTCATCCCGCCTACGAGCCGGATCACTGACCTCTGCCGTTTCCCGCTCACTGAGCAACTCGTTGTATGTATGCGAATGTATGCATATGCTCTGAGAAGGACTTGGGAGGGAACAGGACAAATGGGAGCAGGGCACGGTCATTCACATGGCCACTCGGCAGCAGATTCGGTCGGCGTAGGACCGTCACCGCAACGCATCAGAAAAATGGCGATCGCGCTTGCGATCCTCGTTGCGTTCCTCGTGCTCGAGGCCACGGTCGGCATCCTGATCAACTCGTTGGCTCTGCTTGCCGACGCCGGTCACATGCTCACAGACGTGGTGGGTATGGCCATGGGACTGACGGCGCTGCTGCTCGCGAAGAGGGGCAGCACCACCGCGGCCAGGACCTTCGGTTGGCACCGCGCCGAAGTGCTGACCGCCATGGCCAATGCGGTGATGCTGCTGGCCGTCGCCGCCTGGGTCTTCTACGAGGCAATCGGCCGCATCGGTAACGAACCCGAGATCCCGGGCGGCGCCCTGATCATCACGGCGGCCGCCGGCCTGGCCGCGAACATCGTCGTGATGCTGATGCTGCGCGGCGATTCCAAGGACAGCCTGGCCGTGCGTGGCGCCTACCTCGAAGTGCTTGCCGACGCCGTCGGTAGCGTCGGCGTTCTGATCGCCGGTGGCCTTGTCCTGCTGTTCAACTGGACGTGGGCAGACGTCGTCGTCGGTGTTCTCATCTCGCTCTGGGTGGTGCCGCGCGCGATCAAACTGGCCGCAGCATCGCTGCGCATTCTGACGCAGGCGTCGCCGGCCGACGTCGACGTCGAAGCAGTCGAGGCCGACCTGGCGGCGCTGCCGAGCGTGATGGGTGTTCACGACCTACACGTCTGGACGCTCACCACCGGCATGGATGTCGCGACGGTCCACCTGACCAGTGACGCGAATTCGTCGAACGTTCTGGAATCCGCGCGCACCGTCCTCGAGAGTCACGGTCTTTCTCACGCCACCGTCCAGGTGGAATCGTGTGCCAACGGAGAGCACTGCGAGAAGAACGTCACTTGGTGAAGCGGGTGATATCTTTGCCCGGCTTCCAGAGGTCGACATACATGTGTTCGTCGTCGACAGTCGTGTGCACCACCTCATCGATGTCGAGGACAAAGAGGTGCAGAGGCTTCGGAACCTCGTAGGTGTAGCTTGCGAGCACGGCTTCGAACTCGTCGCCGGTCACCTCGCGTGCGATTCCGGCGATCTTCGCGTCACCGCCCTCCATGGTGTGCTCACCGGGATTGCTGTGGAGGGCGTAGCGCCCGTCACGGATGAGGTCCTTCGCCTTGAGTGCGCCGAACATCGAACCGAGCACCAGACGCCCGTCGAGGATTTCGACTTCGGTGCCGCTGACCCGTGGTGAACCGTCCTTGCGCAGCGTTGCGAGGACGTGATGCTTGTGGGCTTTGAATCGTGCTTGGACCGCGTCGGCAAGAGCGGGTACTTCTTCGGAGAACTGCTTCCAGGTGACCATGACGGTCATTGTGCACCCCTATTCCTGACAACTTCTGTCAGTGATTCTCGGTAATGTTCGGTCCATGAGATCCGCGCGGTTACTCCAACTCATGCTGCGTTTGCAGGGGAGTCGCGGCGTCGTCGCCGAGCAGTTGGCCGACGAGTTCGGTGTGTCAGTGCGGACGATCTACCGCGACGTGGCCTCGTTGTCGGCTGCCGGTGTGCCGATCTGGACCGAGAGCGGCCCTGGTGGTGGCATCCGTCTGCTCGACGGATGGCAGTCCAAGTTGTCCGGCATGACGGACGACGAGACGTCCGCACTCATGCTGTTGGGTGTGCCGTCCATCGCTGCAGATCTCGGGCGATCCGACGCCGTCGGTTCGGCGGGGGCCAAACTGCTCCGCTCCCTGCCCGGTCCCCTGCGCGAGAGTGCACGACTGTGGCAGGACCGCATTCTCGTGGACGTTCCGGGTTGGTTCGGCGGCGTCGACGACATCTCTGCGCTTCCGATCGTCACATCCGCTGTGCTGGACTCGCGTCGACTGCGCTTCGTCTATCGCGATCGCGAGCGGACGGTCGAACCGCTGGGTCTGGTCATCAAAGCCGGTGTTTGGTATCTGGTGGCGGGGATGAACGGTCGAACGCTGTCGTTTCGAGTCGGCCGCATCAAAAATGCCGTGGTAGAAGATGATTCGTTCACTCGGCCGGTGGATTTCGACCTGCCGTCGTGGTGGGCGGCGTCGATGGCCGAGTTCGACCGGTCGCTGCTTCGCTTCGAGTGTCGCGTGCGATTGACACCAGAGGGCAGGCGCCGGCTCCCCGATGTGGTGGGCGAGCTTGCCGCTGCAGTCGAAGTGGGGCCAGAGGACAACGACGGATGGGTCAGTGCCGAGCTGAAACTCGAGAGCGAAGCTGTCGCGCTCTCGCAGCTGATCGGGCTGGGAGCCGACGTCGAGGTGCTCGAACCCTCGTCTTTGCGTGAAGGGATACGCACCGTGGCGGAGCAGATGGTGCTCCGCCACGGGCACGACAGCTAAGCCGTCGCAGAACGCTTTGCGAGCATGCGGGTGATACCCAGTTGAGCGGCGACGATAACGGCGCCAACCACCAGGCCCAGTGCTGCCGAGGCAAGTGTGTTGACGATCCACGCCAGCACGCCACCGACTCCGGCGATGTCACTGACTGCTTCTTCGCCGTGATGAACGGCGTCGTAGAGCGGGTGGAAGCCCAGTTCGTCGATGCCGACCAACAGGATGTGGCCACCGACCCACAGCATCGCGGCGGTACCCACGACCGAGAGCACTGACATCACGTGAGGCATGCCGCGAACGAGGCCTCGGCCGACCTTGTGGGTGAAGCCAGACGACGTCTCGGCGATCTTCAATCCGATGTCGTCCATCTTCACGATCAGTCCGACGACGCCGTAGACGACCACGGTGATGACGACCGCCACGACGGCAAGGATCACCAATCGGCTCCAGAAGCCTTCGCCTGCGATGGTGTTGAGTGCGATCACCATGATCTCGGCGGACAGGATCAGGTCGGTGCGGACGGCGCCCGAAACCACTGCTTCTTCGTCGCGAGGATGCTCGTCAGCGGCCTCGTGGTGGTCACCGTGGCCGAAGATTGCACCCCAGATCTTGTGAACCGCTTCGTAGCTGAGGTAACAGCCGCCGACCATCAACAGTGGCGTCAGCAGCCAGGGGAGGAACTGACTCAGCAGCAGAGCGATCGGAAGGATGATCAGCAGCTTGTTGCGCAGCGATCCGATGGCGATGCGCTTGATGATGGGCAACTCGCGTTCGGCTGCGAGCCCACGGACGTACTGCGGCGTGACGGCTGCGTCGTCGATCACCACGCCGGCCGCTTTGGCGGTCGCCTTACCGGTTGCGGCGGCAACGTCGTCGATCGAGGCGGCAGCCATGCGAGCCAGGGCTGCGACGTCGTCGAGCAGGGCGAAGAGTCCGCCGGCCATCACAGACCTCCAGTGGAATCAGTGGAAAAAGGTGGCCGGACCGAACCGGTGACGCAGTTACTTGATCGCACGAGGTCTCTATCCATGATCGTCGTAGGTGAGGTCAGGTCACCTGGAACGATACCGGGGGCATCCGTCAGGGACGACCTCGCGAGGTCGGTTGCCCTTCGTCACGAAAGGTCTTCCCGACCCGGTGCTCGCGTGTAAGACTGCACAGAAGATCGATCGAAACGGGGCACTATGCGTGAACCAGACACTGCACAGGTCGCCAAGACTTTCGACGCAATGGCGGCGCACTACGACCGACAGATCGGGCGCTTCGAACGCTTTGTGCTCGGTGACGCCCGGAAATGGGCCGTGGACCAGGCGCATGGCCGCGTGGTCGAGATCGCCGTGGGTACCGGACTGAACCTGCCTCTCTACGGAGACGACGTCGATTACGTCATCGGCGTGGACATCTCGACTGCGATGCTCGATCAGGCCAGGCTCAAGGTCTCCGAAGGAGTGAAGACCGAAGTCGACCTACGACTCGGAGACGTGCAAGCACTCGATGTTCCCGACGAGTGCGTGGACACGTTGGTCTCGACCTACGCCTTTTGCACGATCCCCGATCCGGACCGAGTTGCGAGCGAAGCATTTCGAGTCCTGGTACCCGGTGGTCGATTCGTCCTCGCCGAGCACGGACCGAGCAAGAACGTTGTTGCTCGTACGTTGATGAAGGTCGTCGAACCGCTTTTTGTTCGGTTCGGTGCCGATCATCTCACCCGTGAACCGGTTGAATACCTCGAAAACGCCGGTTTCCTGATCGACGAGGTGCAGCGCAGCGGCCGGGGCGGAATCGTGTTTCGGGTCGTTGCGCGCAAGCCGGATCCCGAATGGACGGCACTCGGTCACTGATGTCGGAATGCCGTCCATCGGGGATTGCTCAGCCCAGGCGCTCCAGGATGGTCGCGTTGGCCAACCCACCTGCCTCACACATGGTCTGGAGTCCGTAGCGCGCGCCGCGCTGCTCCATCGCGTTGACCAGGGTGGTCATGATCCGCGTTCCGCTGCCGCCCAGTGGGTGGCCGAGCGCGATGGCGCCGCCGTGGACGTTGACCTTGGACAGGTCGACGCCGGTGTCCGCTGCCCACGAGAGGACCACTGGGGCAAAGGCCTCGTTGACCTCGAACAGATCTATGTCCGAGACCGTCAATCCCGCACGGGCCAGGACCTTCTGCGTAGCCGGGATGACCGCGGTGAGCATGTAGAGCGGATCGTCGCCGGCAACTGCGAAGCTGTGCAATCGTGCCTTCGGGGTGAGGCCGAGTTTCGCGGCGATCTCACTGGTCGTGATCATCACCGCCGAACTGCCGTCCGAAAGCGGGCTGCTGTTGCCCGCGGTGATGGACCAGTCGATCTGTGGGAATCGCTGTGCGTAGTAGTCGGATTCGAAGGCGGTCCGTAGGCCGGCCAGGGTCTCGACCGTGGTGCCGGGGCGGATTGCCTCGTCGACCGACAGCTGCGGGAGCGTGGCGAGTTCCTTGGTGAAGTAACCACTCTCGGTTGCCAGCGCGGCTTTCCGATGGCTCGACGCCGAGAACTCGTCGAGTTGGGTGCGGCTCAGTCCCCACTTGGCAGCGATCAATTCGGCGCTGATGCCCTGCGGTACCAGACCGTCCGGATAGCGCTCTTCGAAATCCACGCCGAGTGATTCGCGCCCGATGCTGCTCGAGCCCATAGGGACTCGGCTCATCGACTCGACTCCGGCAGCGACAACGATGTCGTACGCACCGGCAATGACGCCCTGAGCGGCAAAATGAACTGCTTGTTGGCTACTTCCACACTGTCGGTCGACGGTGGTTCCCGGTACCGACTCAGGGTAGCCTGCGGCGAGAAGGGCAGTGCGAGTGACATTCTGGCTCTGTTCACCGACTTGGCTTACCGCTCCACCGATGACGTCGTCGATCAATGCTGCATCGATTCCAGTGCGTTCGACTACCGCCTTGAGGCTGTGGGCGAGGAGGTCGACGGCGTTGATGCCGTGCAGGGCGCCGTTCGCCTTTCCCTTGCCGATCGGAGTGCGAACGGCTTCGACGATAACTGCGTCTCTCATGACAAATTCCTTTCAGGGATGGCGGATTCAGCAGGGACAACCGGGGTGGGTGTGGTCGCAGGCGTCATTCCCAGTGATGCCAGGGCAGACACAAGCGCGACGCCAAAGATCACCCACCAGGCCTGGCGGAAGGTGTCGTAGTCGACAGCAGAGCCGAGAACCGCGATCAGAACGCTCACGCCGAGAACGGTTCCGATCTGTCGGCTCATGCTGACGATTGCGCTACCGGTGGCCGATCTGGCAGGTGCCAGATCCGCCGTGGCCTGCGACAGGATGGTCGGCAGGGCAAGGCCGACACCGATCCCGGCGATGATCCAGCCTGGTAGGAGTCCGGTCGCGTAGTTGGGCGTCGTATCAACCGAGACGAGAACGAGTACGGTTCCGACTGCCCACAGAAGGCTGCCGAGTGCGGCGACGCGTCCCGCCGAGTACCTGCGCGTCAGCGATCCGCCGGCGATGGCGAACAGCGGAACGAGAAGCGGACCCGGTGAGACGGCGAAACCGGTTCGCAGAGCGGAGTATCCCCAGGCTTCCTGGAGCCACAGGATGTTCGAGAGAAGACCCGCGGCGAATGCTGCGCTGAACAGGATGGCGGTGACGTTGGACCAGGCAAACGAGCGGATCTTCAGAAGATCCGGAGCAATCAACGGAGTCCGGTGACGAGAGTTGCTCCACCAGAACGAGAGTAGTGTCACGGCAGCCACGGCGAAGGCGATCAGAACGCGATTGTCGGTCCATCCCCAGTCCGGACCCTGGACGAGTGCCAGGGCGAGAGAGCCGATTCCGACGGTGAGGAGGGCAGCGCCGACGAAGTCGATACCGGCATCGGGATCCTTGTGTGTTGTATCCGGTACGAGTCGGACTGCGAAGTAGAGCAACACGATGCCCACTGGAACATTGATCAGGAAGACCCAGCGCCACGAGGCCTCTACGAGGATGCCGCCCACGACAGGGCCGAATGCAGCTGCTGCAGCGCCGGCGGCTGCCCAGATGCGAACGCCGGATTGACGTTTCGCGGCGGGAAGCGCATTGATCAGAAGCCCGAGGCTGGCCGGGGTGAGCGCTGCGGCGCCGACTGCCTGGACGATACGGAAGACCACCAGTGCCCACAAGGACGGGCTGAAGGCACAGGCGGCGCTGGCGAGGGTGAACAGTGCGAGGCCGGCGATGAAGGCGCGCTTGTGCCCGATCCTGTCCGCCCAGCGTCCGAGGGGTATCAACAGTGCGGCGTAGACGATCGCGTAGCTGTTGAGGATCCAACTGAACTCGCCGAGCGAGTGACCCGGGTAGCTCTTGGCGATGTCGCCGAAGGCCACGTTGACCACAAAAAGATCGAGGCTGGCGACAAACGGCGCCCCCGACAGTATCGCGAGCAGGGGTCCGATCCGCACCGGCTGGCTATGAAGTTCCATAGTCAGCAATCTAGACTCTGGCTATGGTTATGGCAAGCCAGGGGGTATGGTGAATTGCATGGACGCTGTACGACTGACCGGAGTGCTCGAAGATCGCGACGCCTGGCGGGCCACGCACTGTTCGATCGGGCGGGCCATGGGAGTGGTCGGCACTCGATCCGCGATGCTCATTCTGCGAGAGGCCTATTACGGCACAACGCGTTTCGACGACTTCGCGTCGCGAGTCGGCATCACCGAGGCGGTTGCGTCGGCGAGGCTGAGAGAACTCACTGAGGCGGGACTGTTCGAGCGTGTGCCGTACAAGGAGCCTGGAAAGCGGACGCGGCACGAGTATGTGCTCACCGAGAAGGGCCGTGACCTGCTGCCGGCGGTTCTCGCGCTGATGCAGTGGGGCGACAAGTATCTGCACGGCGGAAAAGGTGGACCGTTGGAGGTGGCCGACGACGCTACTGGTGAGCGCGTTCGCGTCGAGGTGCGCAGTGAGTCGGGTCGTGAAGTGCCTTTGGGGGAGTTGCGAGTCTCTGTCAACGAATCGCGTCGGCGGTTGCGCGAATAGCGATGCATCTCAACAGCTCTCGAGTGTAGGTCTTCTTGAAGTTGTCCGGTTTGTCTCTGGTTATCGAAAGTATGTTCGATTAAACTTTGGGCATGGACAGTCGGGATGCGTGGCAGCTGGATGGCGAGGACCTCAAGGGTGAGGTTCTGGATCTGGTGCGCGCCCGGCACGAGTTGCAGTCGCGGATGGTGTTGCTGATCGTGGAGATGTTTTCCCGGGACGTTCTCGGTGGGAAGGGTTTTCGGGCGATCGCGCAGTGGTTGCACGGTTCGACGAATTTGGAGATCGGTGAGTGCAGTCTGCTGGTCGGGTTGGCGCGGTTGTTGATGCTCGAACCTGTTGTCGCGGATGCGTTTCATCGTGGTGACGTGGATGCGTTGAAAGCCCGTCAGGTGGCGTCGTTTTGTCAGCATCCACCCAAGAACATGACCCTGGCGGATGTGGACAAGGCTCGCGGGATTCTGTTGGGTTTGGCGTCGCAGAACATTGCCGATTGTGATGCGGTGCGGGCGGCGATTCGGCGGATCGAGAAGCAGTACGGCAAGCGTGAGGACGGCGTTCCGGTCGGCGAGGATTCGGAGCGTAACGAGTTCTACGCGTCGAAAGGCTTGTACGGGCGGGTCACTGTGAAGGGTGACTTGGATGCTGTGAACGGGGCCCGTCTGATCACGTTGCTGTCGAGCCTGTCTGCGCCGACGCCGGAGAAGGACGGGGTCAAGGACACCCGCACGCCGGCACTGCGGCGGGCGGACGGGTTCTGCGAGTTGTTGCGGCGGTATGAGCGGGCGGGGTTGGGTCCGATCGAGGGCGGGGTGAAACCGCACGTCACGGTGACTGTGTCTGCGAAAGACATGACGGACCTCAAGGCGTTGAAGGACCTCCTGCCGTCCACGGAGGAGTTGGGGTTCGCGTGGACGGATTGGGTGGGCCCGATCAGTATCGACACGGCCCGGATGTTGGCGTGCGACTGCACGGTCACCCGGATCTTGTTGGACGAGAGTGGTGTTCCGCTCGAGTGCGGTAAGGAAGCGCGAACGGCGACGGTGCCGCAGAGGCGGGCGTTGGCGGTTCGTGATGGTGGGTGTGCGTTTCCGGGGTGCGGGACTACGTCGGGGTGGTGCGATGCCCATCATATTGTTCACTGGAACGATGGTGGCCCAACGGATCTCGATAATCTGATTCTGTTGTGCGGTCATCACCATCGGACGCTGCACCACACGGAGTGGCGGGTGGAGATCGGACCGGATCGGAAATCGGTGTTCTATCCACCGATGTCGATCGATCCGTATCAACAGCCGATCGGCGGGAACAGCCCACCCACCGCGGCGTGAACCGCGACAACTGAAGACGTGAGCACCGGGGCACCTCTACGCCCCGGTGCTCGAGCTCGCGTTTGGGAGTCCCCGCGCTTGGGAGTTTTGTGGCAGGGCGTCAGCTCAGTGACTTCTTGAACCCGATATGGGAGGCCACAAATCCGAGTCGCTCGTAGAAGTCGTGAGCTTCCTTGCGAGTTTGATCCGAGGTGAGCTGCGCCAGGAACGCGCCGCGCCGGGCACCTTCTTCGCAGGCCCATCGGATCATCGAACTGCCGATGCCTTTACTTCGGTAGTCCTCGTGGACGCGAACAGCTTCGATCTGCAGTCGCGTGGCACCCATCCGGCTCATACCCGGAATGAAGGTCAATTGCATTGTGCCGATTACCGCGTCGCCGACCAGAACGGTGACGAGAAGTTGAGCCGGATCCTCGTCGATTCGCTTGAACGCGTCCTCGTAGATCGTTCGGGCTTCGGGGTTGGTCGTCTCCCGGGTGCTGCCGATCGGGTCGTCGGCGAGCAAGTCGATCAGTGCCTCCACGTGTCGAATCTCGGCCCGCGTGAGGGTGTACTCCACTCCGCCGGACTGAAATGACGTCGCAATCATCGATGCTCCCCTGAAGAAGAATGAATGTCTGAAATGTCAGACTCTCACGAGTCTCCTCCAGCGCACTCGATCACGTCCAAAAACGCATGAGGGCGTTACCGAGCATGGCGTAGTAGTCGGACACACCGCTCAATTCGAAGATCCAGTAGATCGCGTCGAAGAAGACGACATTGATCTGTGGGACGAACAGGAGCGCAACCAGCAGGAGCAGTCCGTACGGCTTGAACTGGTCGAGTTGGTGCCGTGTATTGGGTGCGAGGTAGGGCTCCAGCGCGTTGTAACCGTCCAGACCCGGGACTGGGAGCAGGTTCAAAACTGTTGCCATGACCTGCAAGAAAGCCAGGAAACTGAGGCCGGCCCAGAACGTCAGATGCTCGGCCGATGAGCCGTACGTACGTATGACGACGAGGAGGATCACGGCGGCGACGGCATTCGTGAACGGACCGGCGAGCGATATTCGGGCCTGCACCTTGGGCGGGAACATCCCGGTGCGCAGGTACACGGCGCCGCCGGGAAGCCCGATGCCGCCCAATGCGATGAACAGCACCGGCAGACCGATCGAGAGCATCGGATGGCTGTACTTGAGCGGGTTGAGCGTCAGGTAGCCACGAGCCCCGACGTCGGTGTCTCCATGACGCCACGCCAGATAGGCATGCGCGAATTCGTGCAAGCAGAGCGTGACCACCCAGCCGGCAACCACGAGGACAAAAACACCCGCGCGGCCCGCGATGGAACCCCACGTCGAGTTCCAAGCGACGATTCCGGCGATGACAGTGATCGCAACGACGCCGAGGAAGACAGGGCTCGGCCGAACCGCCGACCGTGCTGCTCCGGTTCTCACCTGACCAACAACCAAGTCTTGTCGTGCCGGTAGAAGGTCGAACGCTTGAGATCGCGTGGGTTGGCCACCCCGTCGCGAACCAGTCGCGCTGCCGGCGAGCCCAGTTGAATGGCTCGGCCTTCCAGCCAGCGTCGCCCGCTCCAGCGGCTCTTGCGGTCGACTGATGCCTTGATCCCGGGGAGCTTGGGGCTCGGCACTATCCGGATGCCGGGGACTGTGCCGGAGAACAGCTTGTTGTCGTCGACGTAGGCCTCGCCGATAAGTTCGTCTGCATCCGCCGGACCCGTGACAGTTGCTGCACCTACCAGCGCGATTCCGGCGTCGTCGCGAATGAGCGGCACGGTGTGAACTGTGCCTTTCAAGGCCGTGCGCGCAGCTCGTGCACCGGTCGCGAGTTTGTACGCGTCGGTTGCGTCGGACCTGTTCTCGGTGACGTAGGCGAGTTCGACGTTGAGTCGCTCCAATCGCATCAACCGCGTCAATGCCGCGGCAAACGCGCCGTCGTTGCCCACGACGATCAAGCGCGGCTCCGCCACGACCTGCAGTTGGGACAGTGCCTCGTCGAAGTCTTGCTTCTCCGGAAGTTCAGGGACAGTGAACGACGTGAGTTCACCCAGGGGGAGTGGAACCGGCGAATCGCCACATTTGAGCACCACAGGGGTCAAAGCCACTCCTAGCTCGATCAGACTTCTTTTCGGGTAGTGGGACCTCGCCACCCTTCCCCGAAATGGCCGTCCGAATCACTGCCGACGATCTTAGTGCGAGTCTCTGTGTCGACTCGCAATCGTGATGGTCACCGGCCAAATTCTGGACCGTCAGGTCTGGTCTGGTGCTCTGGGCTAGACTGCTCCTTCGGTCACTGCAACAGTTCGGCGCTGCATCATGTGCGCGGAAGCCAGGCAGTACCAATGCGGCGGGACAACTGCTGCACGTCGACCGTAGGAGACAACGTCATGCCGGCAATCGTCCTGATCGGCGCCCAGTGGGGCGACGAAGGTAAGGGCAAAGCTACAGATCTACTGGGCGAGCAGCTTCAGTGGGTCGTGCGATACCAGGGCGGTAACAACGCCGGACACACCGTGGTTCTGCCGAACGGTGACAAGTTCGCACTGCACCTCATCCCGTCCGGAATCCTCACCCCCGCCGTCAACAACGTCATCGGTAACGGTGTCGTCGTCGACCCGGGTGTGTTGTTGACCGAATTGGCAGGCCTGGAAGAGCGCGGCGTGGACACGTCCCGCCTGCTGCTTTCTGCTGATGCGCACCTGATCATGCCGTACCACGTGGCCATCGACAAGGTCACCGAACGCTTCCTGGGAGCGAAGAAGATCGGCACGACCGGCCGCGGTATCGGCCCGTGCTACCAGGACAAGATCGCCCGTGTCGGTGTCCGTGCCGCGGACGTCCTTGACGAGAAGATCCTGACCCAGAAGGTCGAAGCAGCACTCGAATTCAAGAACCAGGTGCTGGTCAAGATCTACAACCGCAAGGCACTCGACCCGCAGCAGGTCGTCGAAGAAGTACTGACGCAGGCCGAGGGTTTCAAGCACCGCATCTCGGACACGCGCCTGGAACTCAACCTCGCCCTCGAGCGCGGCGAGACCGTTCTGCTCGAAGGTTCGCAGGGCACTCTGCTGGACGTCGACCACGGCACGTACCCGTACGTGACCTCGTCCAACCCCACTTCGGGTGGTGCGGCGGTCGGTTCGGGAATCGGCCCCACCAAGATCACCACCGTGCTCGGCATCCTGAAGGCGTACACGACGCGTGTCGGTTCCGGTCCGTTCCCGACGGAGCTGTTCGACGATCACGGCGCATACCTAGCGAAGCAGGGCGGCGAGGTCGGTGTCACCACCGGACGCGCTCGTCGTACGGGATGGTTCGACGCTGTCATCGCGCGCTACGCGACGCGCGTCAACGGCATCACCGACTACTTCCTCACCAAGCTGGACGTGCTGAGCAGCCTCGACACCGTGCCGATCTGTGTCGCGTACGAGGTGGACGGTGTCCGCCACGACGAAATGCCGATGTCACAGAGCGACATTCACCACGCCAAGCCCATCTACGAAGAGATGCCCGGCTGGTGGGAAGACATCTCGGAGGCTCGCACCTTCGAGGAACTGCCGCAGAATGCGCAGAACTACGTGCTTCGTCTCGAAGAGCTTTCGGGTGCGTTCATCTCCTGCATCGGTGTCGGCCCCGGCCGCGACGAAACGATCGTCCGGCGCGAGATCGTCCGCTAGTTCGTTCCCTCGAAATCCCCGCTCATGCAAGCATGAGCGGGGATTTCGTGTTTCAAGCCAGCTTCGACAAGTGTGCGGTGACGGTCTTCCAGTCGGGAAACTTGGTGCTGCCGAACTTGATCCACTCGCCCTCGAATCGATCTGCTCCGTTTGCTCCGCGGTCGTCGACGAGGTAGTCGCCCCGATTGAGGTGTTTGTGGTGCGAGAGGATCAGACGTTTGTACGCGACGCTGCCTTCCTCCATTCCGAGGTGCTCTTGTACCCACAGAACCTTGTCGTGCCAGGCTGTGGCGTTCTTCCACGGCGCTGTCGAGAGGATGTAGGTGTCGAACTGCTGTGCCAGTTGGTGGTAGGCGTCGATAGCGCCGTCGAGAGGATCCATGCGAGAGAAGATGTGCGGCGCTTCGTCGAGGTCGTTCTTGTACTTCTCTCGGACGCCGTCGGTCAGGCGATCGATGCCCGACTGGAAGTTGACCAAGGTGTTGTCGAGATCGACGTAGAGAATCTTTTTGGAAGCCGGCATGGGAACCCTCTCTGGAGACTTTCTGAGTGCGAAAGAGTCCAGTTTTACGCAACTGGACTGAGATCAGTGAATTCTTCCCCCTGATCACAATCGCACGGGGGTCTGACAGCGTCGTTCTCGCGGTCTGAAGTCTTGTCGTGGAAGATGCCGCCGAGGGGTGCTGCCAGGCGAAACTGCTCCAAACGAATGTATGTACCTTCACCTTCGGCGGGCGCGAAGAAGTAGACGAGTGCCACGAAGAGTCCGATGCCGATCAGGGTTGCGAAGGTAGTCATGGACATATGATCAACTTGACTGGTATTGAGTTACATAGCCAAGTTGTCGATACTGGACTGCATGATGACTCGAGTTCTCGGTGCCCGTTCGCTTGCGCGCGATCTGGGATCCTGGCAGGAAGAGTCCGGACGCAGGCCCGCGTACCGTGCGCTCGCCGACGGTATCCGCCTGCTTGTGCACGACGGTCGCGTTCCGCTGGGGGTCGCACTGCCGAGTGAGCGTGAACTTGCGGCGGTACTCGAACTCAGTCGGACCACGATCACGTCGTCGTACTCGGTGCTGCGCGACGAGGGGTACCTGATCAGCAGGCAGGGTTCGCGAAGCACCGTGGCATTGCCTGCCGGCGCGCGGCCGAACGGGTTGATGTTCCGCTCCCATCAACCCGGGCCGAGTGGACCCGTCGTCGACCTCAGTTACGCGGCGATGGCAGCTCCCGCCGCTCAGGTCGAACTGGCGTATGCGTCTGCGCTGCAGGAACTTCCGAACTTCCTGCCCACGCACGGGATGGAACCGGTCGGGATCGCCGACTTGCGTGACGTGATCGCGCAGCGCTACACGGCGCGGGGTCTTCCCACCACCGCCGAACAGATCATGGTGACCTCGGGTGCGCAGCACGCGCTTCGATTGTTGCTGTCGGTGCTCACCTCACCCGGCGAGCGAGTGCTGGTCGATCATCCGACGTACCCCAATGCGCTGGAAGCGATTCGGCGAAACGGCGCTCGGCCCGTACCGGTTCCGGTCCGACCGGAGTTCGCAGCAGCCGGAGCCTGGGATCTCGACGGGATTCGTAGTGCAGCAAGGCAAACCGCTGCCAGAATGGCATACCTGATCCCCGACTTTCACAACCCGACCGGCCTCTGCATGGACTCTTCCGGCCGCGCCGAGCTTGCGAAGATTGCGCACGAAACGCGAATGACTCTGGTCGTCGACGAGACGATGGTGGATCTGTGGCTCGACGCACCACCGCCGGCGCCGGTCGCCTCACATGGGCGAGGCGCAGCGAAAACCGAAGTGGTGACGCTCGGTTCGACCGCGAAGTCGCTGTGGGGCGGGCTACGTGTCGGTTGGATTCGCGCCGATGCCGCGCTCATCACCCAGTTGGTGGGGGCGCGTGCCGCGGTCGACCTCGGTACTCCCGTCATGGATCAGTTGGCAGCCGCCTACTTGCTCGCCGACGACCGCTCGTTGCTCGAACAGCGTCGCGAAGTTCTGCGAGAACAGCGTGCGGTACTCCTCGGTGCGGTGGCCGAGCATCTGCCGGACTGGCGTCCCACCATCGGTTCCGGCGGAATGTCGGTCTGGATGCGAATGTCCGCGCCCGTCTCGACGGCGTTGGCGGCGGTGGCACCCAACTTCGGCGTACTCCTTGCCGCCGGCCCCCGTTTCGGCGTAGAAGGTGCGTTCGAACGATTCATCCGCGTGCCGTACGCACGTTCTCCCGAGGACCTCATTCGCGGCGTTGCGTCCATCGCCGCTGCGTACGACACTCTCGCGACGGATCGCGACACGGCAGACCAACGAATGGTCGTCGTCTGAGAACTGGGTACACACCCTGAAAGTGGTGTGAAACCAGGAGGTAGGGCATGACGGCGGTAGACGGTACAGGCGCAGCGGGAACCAGTGCGGCGGAAGCGCTCGCAGAACGATTGTTCGCGGCCACGCTCGGGGCATCGGAGCTGCAGTCCGTGTATCTGGGCGACCGGTTGGGCTGGTACCGCGCGCTGAGCGATCACGGCCCGCTCACGTCGACGGAGCTGGCGGACCGGACAGGGACCGTCGAAAGATATGCGCGGGAGTGGCTCGAGCAGCAGGCCGTCGCCGGTTATGTGGACGTCAATTCGGATGCCGATCGCCGGTACAGCCTGCCGCAGGCCCACGCCGATGTTCTGGTCGACGACGAGAACCTACTTTTCCTGGCGCCGCTGGCGAGGCTGTTCGTCGCGACGACGTCGTCGATGCCACGTCTACTCGACGCTTATCGTCACGGTGGGGGAGTCACGTGGGAATCGATGGGCCCCGATGCTCGCGAGGGTCAGGCGCTACTGAATCGGCCGATGTATCTCCATCAGCTCTGTCAGCAGTTTCTGCCGGTAGTCACCGACCTGCACGCCACACTTTCGGACGGCGGGCAGGTCGCTGATCTCGGGATGGGGGAGGGCTGGTCGTCGATCGCGCTCGCCCTCGGATACCCGAAGATCGAAGTGCACGGCTTCGACGTCGACGCGGCGTCGGTGAACGCTGCCCGTCGTAACGCTCATGATCGGGGGGTGGACGACCGCGTGCATTTCTCGTTGGTCGACGTCGCCGGACAGGCTCCTGAGGCCGGGCGAGCCGATGCCGGGACCTACGACGCCGTCTTCGCTTTCGAGTGCCTTCACGACGTTCCGGATCCGGTGGGTTTTCTTTCCACGGCTCGGGCGATTGCCCAGCCGGGCGCTCCGGTGATCGTGATGGACGAACGAACGGCGGATGAGTTCGATCCCGAGGCGGGTCCGATCGAGCAATTGCTGTACGGATTTTCGCTGACCTGCTGCTTACCGGACAGTCTTTCGCATCCGGGAAGCATTGCCACCGGGACGGTGATGAGGCACTCGACACTCGAAAGCTATGCCAAGGCGGCAGGTTTCGAGCGGGTGGACGTGCTGCCGATCGAGCACGAGATGTTCAGGTTCTACAGGTTGGGCTGACACCCCGTGCGCCTTTTTGGTTGCAGTAACTACCAAAAAGGCGCACAGGGGCCGAAGGCCCTAGGTCCAGACCGTATCGATATCCGTCGCCTCACGCGCCGGCGCAGCAGGCGTCGTGGTGGGCGTGCGCGAGAAGCGCGGTGCGGGAGCATGCTGGGTGACGCCGTCCAGTTCGATGAGCGAACCGCGAGCCGCGATGTGTTCGTTGGACGGAGCCTCGGCGAAAGTCAGGACAGGGGAGACGCAGGCGTCGGTGCCGAGGAAGATCTTGGCCCACTCGTCGCGAGTCTTGGACAGGAACTTTTCGGTGAAGAGCTTCGTCATGTCGTCCCACTTGGACGTGTCCATCTGGTGAGGGAGCGTCGCGGGATCGAGTTCGAGGCCCTCGAGCAGCAATGCGTAGAACTGGGGTTCGATGGATCCGACGGCCATGTACTTGCCGTCGGAGGTCTCGTAGGTGTCGTAGAACGGAGCGCCGGTGTCGAGGAGATTGACGCCGCGCTCGTCGGACCAGACGCCGCGACCGCGGAATGCCCACATCATGTGGGAGAGCGCGAGGGTTCCGTCAACCATTGCCGCGTCGACGACCTGGCCCTTACCGGACGTCGAGCGCTCGACGAGAGCCGACAGAATGCCGAAGATCAGGAACATGGAACCGCCGCCGAAATCGCCGACCATGTTGAGCGGCGGGACGGGACGTTCACCCTTGCGTCCGATGGCGTTGAGGACACCGGTCAGTGAGATGTAGTTGATGTCGTGACCGGCGGCGTTGGCGAGCGGTCCTTCCTGTCCCCAGCCCGTCATACGGGCGTAGACGAGGCGCGGATTGCGCTCCGAGACCACGTCGGGTCCGAGTCCCATGCGTTCCATGACGCCGGGGCGGAAACCCTCGATGAGGACGTCGGCGCGGCCCAGGAGATCGAGCACTTTCGCGACGTCGGCCGGGTCCTTCAGGTTGGCCTCGACGATGCGGCGGCCGCGCTTGATCTGGTCGGTTGCGTTCGAGTCCTGCGGAATCTGCCCTGCGCGCTGCACGATGACGATGTCGGCGCCCATGTCCGCCAACAGTGTCGCGGCGTGCGGGCCCGGTCCCAATCCAGCGAATTCCACGATCCGAATGCCCGCGAGCGGGCCCTTCTTCTCCACAGCTTCTGCAGACACACGCACTCCCAATTCAGACGGTGACAACACTTCTGACCCGACGGTAACGTGTCGAATCGATCAGGTGTGCTCCGGGGCACTGTGTCCGCCGAGGGAGGCGCCGATCACTAGACGGCGGCACCCTCGAACTGAGCGTTGTAGAGACGGAAGTACGCGCCCGCCGCTGCGATGAGTTCGTCGTGTGTGCCCTGCTCGACGATCTTGCCCGCCTCCATCACGACGATCAGATCGGCGTTACGGATGGTGGAGAGCCGGTGCGCGATGATGAAGCTGGTCCGCCCGACGCGCAACGCGGACATTGCTTGCTGCACAAGCTGTTCCGTACGTGTGTCGACCGAGCTCGTCGCCTCGTCGAGAATCAGCAGCGACGGCTCCGACAGGAATGCACGAGCGATCGTGATGAGCTGCTTCTCGCCGGAGCTGATGTTCGACGCCTCCTCGTCCAGCACGGTGTCGTACCCGTCCGGGAGGGTGTGGATGAAGCGGTCGACGAAGGCAGCGCGTGCGGCTTCGTGAATCTCGTATTCGCTGGCGTCGAGTCGGCCGTATGCGATGTTGTCGCGGATCGTGCCGCCGAAGAGCCAGGTGTCCTGCAGAACCATGCCGACGTGCTTGCGCAAGTCGGAGCGGCGCATCTGCGAGATGTCGACGTCGTCGAGAGTGATTCGGCCGGAGTCGACTTCGTAGAAGCGCATGAGCAGGTTGACCAAGGTGGTCTTGCCGGCACCGGTGGGCCCGACGATGGCGACCATCTGCCCGGGCCGGGCCGTGAGGTACACGTTCTCGATCAACGGCTTGTCCGGCTCGTACCGGAACGAGACGTTCTCGAACTCGATGTGACCGACGTTGCGATGACGTCCGGCGGGCTCGGGGAGGAGCGGCACGTCGATGTCGGGCGACTGCTCGGGTTCGTCGAGAAGCTCGAAGACCCGCTCCGCCGACGCGGCTCCGGACTGCAGGCTGGTCGACATGGACGCGATCTGCGTCAGTGGCTGGCTGAACTGGCGCGAATAGACGATGAAGGCCTGAACGTCACCGAGTGACATGTTGCCGCTGGCGACCTTGAGAGCGCCGACCACAGCGAGCAGCACGTAGGTGATGTTTCCGACGAAGTTCATGACCGGCATGATCAGGCTGGAGAGGAACTGTGCGCCGAAGGACGCGTCGAGGAGCTTCTTGTTCTGCTCGGCGAATTCACGCTCGGCTTCGGCCTGATGCCCGTACACGCGTACCAGGTCGCGACCGCTGTAGTTCTCCTCGATCTGCGCGTTGATCTTGCCCGTCTCGGTCCACTGAGCCTTGTACAACACCTGTGCTCGCTTGGCGACCCTGGCAACGAGGAGCACCGATACCGGCACCGCGATCAGTGCGATCAGGGCGAGCATCGGAGAGATGACGAACATCATCGTCAGGACGCCGAGGACGGTGAGCACCGACGTCAGGAGCGAGGTCAACGTCGACGACAGCGTCGACGAGATGTTGTCGATGTCGTTGGTGACGCGGCTGAGGATCTCGCCGCGCGGTGTCTTGTCGAAATACGGAAGGGGGAGACGGTGAAGCTTCGCCTCCACCGAGGCACGCAGGTTGTAGATGGTCTTCTGGACGATGATGTTGAGGAGGAATGCTTCCAACCAGGCAAGCAGCGACGAGAGCAAGTACACGCCGATCGCGAGCATGACGACCTTGCCGATGGCGTCGAAGTTCAGACCCACACCGGGAACGACGTCGGTCGAGTTGGCGACAAGATCGGCGAACGTCGAATTCCCTGATGCCCGGATGGCGTCTGCGGCCTGCTCGCGGGTCAGTCCGGCGGGCAGGCTCTTGCCGATGAACCCGGCGAAGATGAGGTCTGTCGCGTGACCGAGGATTTTCGGCACTGCGACCGACAGCGCGATGCTGGCGATCGTCGCAACGACGACACAGAAGACCGCAAACTTGTGCGGCTGCAGAAGCGAGAGAAGCCGCTTCATCGTCGCCTTGAAGTGGCGAGGTTTGGTGTCAGTCGCGGTCAGCGCGGGCTTCGGCTCTTTGTCGGGGGTCTCGGGGTTACTCGACTTCGCATCCCCGTCCGCGGATTCAGGTTCGCTCGGGATCTTGGCGAACACCACCGTCGGGGCATCGTCGAAGTACTGGCTGTTGGGGCCGCCCCATGTCGGGTCCTGCGGGCTGGTCATGCGCTCATCTCCGCGGGAATCTGGGAAGCCACGATCTCTTGGTACGTCGGACAGTTGGCCAGAAGGAACTGATGGTCGCCGAGGCCGACCGGCGCACCGTCTTCGAGGACCATGATCTGGTCGGCATCGATGATGGATGCGACGCGCTGAGCCACGATGATGACCGTCGAATGAGTCGAAACCGTCCGGAGTTCGCGTCGGACCGCGGCGTCCGTATGCATGTCGAGAGCGGAGAACGAATCGTCGAAGACGAAGATCCGGGGTCTGCGGACCACCGCTCTGGCGATGGCGAGACGTTGTTTTTGTCCGCCCGAGAGATTGCCGCCGCCCTGGGCGATCGGTGACTCGAGACCGTCGGACAGCTCCCGGACGAAGTCGTCTGCCTGGGCGATGGTGAGGGCTGCCCAGATGTCGTCGTCGGTGGCGGTCGGGTTTCCGTAGCGGATATTGCTCGCGATCGTGCCGGCGAACAGATAGGCCTTCTGGGGCACGTATCCGAAGTTGGCGAAGAGTTCGTCCTGATCCCAGCCACGGACGTCCAAGCCGTCGACCAGGACGGCGCCGGCTGTGACGTCGAAGAGCCGGGGGATGAGTGAGACGAGGGTCGATTTGCCACTGCCCGTACTGCCCACGATCGCGGTGACCGTGCCTGGCATGCATCGCATCGAAACATTCGACAGAACCGGCGTTTCTGCTCCTGGATACGTGAATCCGGCTCCACCGAACTCGACCACGCCGTATGGGCTGGTCGGGCGAAGGGGCTGGGCCGGCGCGGGCACGGTCGCCTCGGTGTCGAGTACTTCGGTGATGCGGTCGGCGCACACGGCGGCGCGGGGGATCACGACGGCCAACATGGTCGCCATGACCACCGACATCAGGATCTGCATGACGTAGGCGAGGAAGGCGCTGATCTGTCCGATCTGCATGTCTCCGGTATCGACCAGATGCGCGCCGAACCACAGCACCGCGACGCTCGACAGGTTGGCGATCAACATGACGGTGGGCAGCAGAACCGCCTGGTACCGGCCGATGAGGAGCGAAGTGTCGGTCAGTTCCTTGTTGGCCTTGTCGAAGCGGATCGTTTCGTCGGGTTCGCGAACGAAGGCGCGAATGACACGCATACCGGTGAGCTGTTCGCGCAGTGATCGATTGATGTTGTCGATCCGCGTCTGCATCGTCCGGAAATGCGGGATCAGCTTGGCCACCACGACCGAGACGGTGATGCCGAGCAGTGGTACCGAAATCGTCAGGAGCCAGGACATCTGCAGGTTCTCGCGCAGAGCCATGATGATGCCGCCGATGCACATAAGTGGGGCGCTGACGAGCATCGAGGACGTCAGCATGACCAGGGCCTGGATCTGCAGGACGTCGTTGGTGTTGCGTGTGATCAGCGTCGGCGCACCGAAACTGTTGAATTCGCGATCCGAGAAACTGCCGACTGCCTTGTAAAAGGCGCCTCGAACGTCGTGGCCGAAGCCCATCGACGATTTTGCAGCCAGATAGGTCGATGCGACCGACGCGATGATCGACGCAAGCGAGACCAGGAGCATGATCCCGCCGGTGGACATGATGAATCCGGTGTCGCCTCGGGCGACGCCGTCGTCGATGATCCGCGCGTTGAGTGTGGGGAGGACCAACGACGCGATGGCCCCGAAGAGTTGCAGTGCGAGGACCCCGGCAAGCAACCAGCGGTACGGCGGCAGGTACGTCTTGAGGAGTTTTGCTAGCACGACGGTTCCCGGTGAGTTGCCTCGGTTGCCGCTCGTTCGCGATTGATCACACGCACACGGTATGACAGATCGCGGTCGAGGTTGGCACCGACTCTGACGATTGCATCCTTTTGTCCTAATTGGCTGTGATCTCGAACACACTCGAATTCGAGATTGGATTCAGGTCACAGCACCTGAACTGCAGGTTTACATATTCATCCAATGTGTCACGTTTTCGCTTGGACAGAAACAAACTGGACGTACGTATTTAGCTTGGCTACAAAGACGTGGAGCGAACAAAACGTGCGCCGCGTCATAGATATTCATGCAAGGAGTCACATATGGGATCCCTCGGAAACCTTCTCAAGGCCAACGGCATGGGCTGGGGCATTCTCCAGCTTCTTCCCCTGGTCAACATGCTCAAAACCCTTCAGGGGCTGGACACCGCGAGCTCGAACTCCTGACGTTCGACCTCGAGAAATCTTCCGAAACAACACAGGAGTAGTCGCATGACCTCGATTCAGAATCTCGACGCCTTCCTCAAGAGCGTTCTTGCATTCGTGACCAAGTTGAACGCAGGATCGGCAGACGGCTCGGGTTCGGCCGGTTCGGCCGCCGAGTAGTTCTCGGTCCTCACTTCAACTCAACTGCATTCCGACAAAAGGAGGCCCGACATGGGTTCATTCGAAGACTTCAGCGGCGTCGTCAAGACGTTCATTCCGGTGCTCAAGGACCTGTTCACGGCACTCGGTGGTGGCTCTCTCACCCCTGGGACGGGATCGGCGGCCGATAAGTAAGTCCAGTTTGTCCGAAAGTGTGGCTCGCAGTTGTCTGCGGGTCACACTTTTCGGCTTTTCGCTGTGAGCTAAATCACATTATGGGACATTCTAGAGGGTGAATTTGCGCTTTGAACTGCAATTATCCGTAAAGGTGTGACCGAAAGTCCGCATTGATAGCTATTAGGTAGCTAGACAAGTGTGGAAAGCCGGTCTATAAATGCAGGCAGCGCCAAGTAAGTGCGCTACATCACAGCTCGGGATGTTGTTCGGGGGGCGGTTCAGCCATCCGTGCGGCAGAAGTTCCCGAACCATCTCGGCCACCGCCTGCGGCCGGAATGGCGCTGGAACATCACACCACCTCACATACAGGAGAACCTCCTATGTTCGGATCACTCAGCACCCTCGGACCCCTGCTCACCGCGCTCGGAGCTTTCCTCAAGTCCGTTCCCACCGAATCGCTGTCCGGCAAGGGCGAGGGCTCGTCCACCGGTTCACTCTCGGGTCTGTCCAGCGGATCCGCCGAGTAGTCATCCCTTCCGGCAGGTCCATTCGGCTCTGCCGATCGGATTGCATGCAGGTGCCCTCTGTCCACTGTCGTGGCCGGAGGGCACTCGCGTTTGCGGAGATGGTCGCAGCTGCCGTTTTGGCATGTGAACACAGAACTGCGAGTGGCAGCACCTGCGTACGATGGTTCGACGACATCGGCATACGGTCACCGCGACGTCCGGTGCTCCCGAATTCAGAGGTAGCCGACCGCGAGGTGACGCATGATAGGGACGAGTCGCTTTCTGCGCCTTCTCCTAGTGCTGGCCGTCGTACTTGCGGCATCGTTGATCGGCATCCTCACGCGCCCACCAGGTTTGCTCGCGACATTCTGGTGCGCCAACGCCATTCTGCTGGGAATGATGGTCAGATGGCCGGTCCTGATCGAATGGCGGACGTGGATCGCCGCGGCCGTCGGATACGTCTGCGCTGACCTGATTACGGGCAACTCGCTGTCGCTTGCCCTGCAGCTGAACGGGGCCAACCTCGCCGGAGTGACGCTCGGTGTTCTCGTTCTGTACTACTTGAAGCGCACACCGTTCCGATTGGTCGATTCGCAGTCGCTGGTATGGATGGTCTTCGTCTCGTTCGTGGCGGCGACTGGTACCGCGGCCACGGCCGGCGCCTTGGACCGGCTCTTACGCGGTCAGTCCTTTGCCGACACGTTTTTCCACTGGGGTGCCACCGAGGTCATGGCGTACCTGCTGGTCCTTCCTCTCATTCTCACTCTCACCATCCCGTCGAGCCTTGCCGAGTTCCGCAGGAAACTGACCGCCAGAACTGTCGCCGCTCTGAGCGTTCCGCTACTCGCCACTGCAGCCTGCGTGCCGATCGCCCTCAGTATCGAAGGGCCGATTGCGCTGGTCTTGCCGATTCCAGCTCTCCTCTGGTGTGCCACTCGCATCTCGGTTCCGAGCACTGCCTTCGTTTCAGTGGTCTGGTCGGTGTGGTCACTCATGATGGCGGGTAGCGGTCGACTCGACATCGGAGATCAAGCCGCCTCGACGTGGAACGAGGACGTCATCACATCCATAGCGGTCACACTGATCGCGTTGGGGCCGATAGCGGTTGCCTGTGCGACCGAGGAACGCCGTGCTGCCGAGCGTGAGCTCTTCCTTGCCGTCGAATTCGACCATCTGACCGGGGTCCTCTCGCGTGGTGCGTTCCTCGGCCACGCGGAAGCGGAACTTGCCGACGCGGCTCGCACACAATCTCCGGTCGGCCTGCTGATGCTCGACCTGGACCACTTCAAGAGCATCAACGACACGCATGGACATATGACCGGTGACAGCGTTCTCGCGAACTTCGCCGAGCGGGCCGCTGACCGATTGTCGGACGGCGATCTGATCGGAAGGCTCGGCGGCGAGGAGTTCGCCGTTCTGCTTCCGGACTGCAGCTACGCGCGAGCAATCGATGTCGCCGAGGCGGTCCGCGGCGCGCAAGTCGAGTACTCGGCCGAATCAGATGTGACGAGCACCGTCAGCGTCGGCGTCGCGTGGGTCGATCATGCGACGCCGGCGCTGTCGACCCTCATGAGCGTCGCAGACGAGGCTCTGTACGACGCCAAGCGTGCTGGGCGCAACCTCGTGAAAGTGCACCGCGTCGGCAACGACACCGTGCCGCAACGGAATTCCGAGCCGGACACTGCCACCCGCACCTATCGCAAACCTGCGCTACCCCGAACGATCCGGCGAGGATTTGGCCGCGAAGGTGTGGTGGACGGCCGATAACCGCGCTGACCTGCATCGGGATTGGCATATAGTCGCACCCATGCAGCTTGATTCGACGCCTTCGCCCCTGCCGACGCTTCCGCTCCGATTCGGAACCCCACTGACCGAGAACTCCATCCGCGTGATGATGTTGGGATCAGGCGAGTTGGGCAAGGAAGTTGTCATCGCGCTGCAGCGTCTGGGCGTCGAAGTGATTGCGGTGGATCGGTATCCCGATGCCCCTGGGCACCAGGTGGCTCATCGTGCTCATACCGTCGACATGACCGATCCGGAAGCACTGCTTGCCGTCATCGAGTTGGAAAAGCCTCACTTCGTGGTTCCCGAGATCGAGGCCATCGCGACGGATGCGCTTGCACTCGTCGAAGAACGCGGGGGTGCGGTGGTCATTCCGACCGCCCGAGCCACCCAGCTCACGATGAACCGTGAGGGAATCCGTCGGCTCGCGGCCGAGGAGTTGGGCCTGCCCACTTCGCCGTACGCTTTCGCGGACTCGCTTGCCGAAGTGCAGGCAGCGACAGACCGAATCGGTTTCCCGTGCGTCATCAAGCCAGTCATGTCCTCGTCGGGGAAGGGACAGTCGACGGTTCGATCCGCCGAAGATCTCGACGCCGCATGGGATTACGCGATGGCCGGAGGTCGTGTGAATCACGGCCGGGTGATCGTCGAAGGCTTTGTCGATTTCGATTACGAGATAACGCAATTGACAGTTCGAGCCGTCGGTGAGAGCGGTCAGGTCGAGACGTCGTTCTGCGAACCGATCGGGCACCTGCAGGAGGCCGGAGACTACATCGAATCGTGGCAGCCGCAGCAGATGTCCGCGGTTGCCCTCGCCTCGGCCCGAGACGTCGCCGAGAAGGTGACCACGGCTCTGGGCGGGCGAGGCATCTTCGGCGTCGAGCTATTCGTGAAGGGCGACGACGTCTTCTTCTCCGAAGTGAGCCCACGGCCGCACGACACCGGATTGGTGACTCTGCGGACGCAGCGACTTTCGGAGTTCGAACTGCATGCCCGCGCGATCCTGGGCTTGCCGGTCGACACGACGCTCACGTCTCCGGGAGCATCGGCAGTGATCTACGGCGGAGTGGAGGCAAAGGGGATCGGATTCGACGGCGTCGCCGAGGCGCTCGCGGTTCCCGAGACGGACCTGCGGCTCTTCGGCAAGCCGGAGAGCTTCACGCGTCGTCGCATGGGTGTTGCAGTGTCGACGGCCGCCGATGTGCCTACTGCACGCGACCGTGCTCGCGAGGCTGCGTCGAAGGTGCGTCCCGTCGGATGAGTCCAGCGGCCGAGGTCCTCGTCGGGCTGGTCATCCTGGTCGGTCTGATCGGTGTCGTCGTTCCGATTCTCCCGGGGACGCTTCTCGTTTTCGGTGCAATTCTGGTGTGGGCGATCATGACCGGTGGTGCCACGGCGTGGACGGTGTTCGCGCTGTCCGCGCTGGCACTGGTGGTCACCGGGATCGTGAAGTACACGTGGCCGGGCAAGCGGATGAAGTCCGGGGGAGTGCCCAACCTGTCGGTTGTGGTCGGCGGCGTCGTCGGCATCATCGGGTTCTTCGTGATTCCGGTCGTGGGCTTGTTCCTGGGATTCATCGTCGGAACGTATTTCGCGGAACTAGCGCGGCTGCGCCGTTACGACATCGCTTGGTCGTCGACGCTTCACGCGGTGAAGGCAGTCGGATTGTCCATGCTGGTGGAACTGTTCGGAGCGCTGATCGCGGCGGGGCTGTGGCTGGGAGCCGTTGCGTTCACCTGAGCGCAGCGGTACCAGGAGCGGGCGTTGTCGCACATGACCGCGGGCAGGTCGTCGCCGACAGCGTCGGCGATCACGTCCAGGTCGTGGACCTCGAACGCTCGACGTGCCCGTGTGCCGGGTAGATCGGTGCCGAACATCAGCGCAGCGGGATTGACCGCGTGGATCTGGCGCAGCACATCGCTGACGTCGGAGATGGTGGTGCGGCCGAACCCGGTGGCTTTGACGCGCACTCCGCGGTCGACGAGGTTGAGGAGATACGGCAGTCCGCGGGTGGACATTCCCAAATGGTCGATGCTCACCGCGGGCAATTTGGCGAAGACCGGTTCCAACGACAGCAACAGCGTGGCATCGACGTAGAACTCGGCGTGCCAGCCGACCAGATCGAAAGCGCGGTTGGCAAGATCGGCAAGCAGACGCAGGTCGGTGGCGCCGCGGCGCAGGTTGAACCGGACGGCACGCACTCCCAGTGCGTCCAGGGCAACGATGTCTTCATCCGTCGCATCGAGCGGCAAAGCAGTGACGCCCACCCAGCCTTCGCCGAGTTCGGACAAGGCAGCTTTCAGGTATTCCTGGTCATTGCCCTGGTACGACGCGGTCACCACCGCGCCGCCGTCAACGCTGAGGCCCTTCAGCGAGGCAATCCGGGCCCGGTAATCGGCCACGGTGAAGGGCTCAGGCAGGTACCCGTGATTCTCGACCAGCGGGAAGCGCGGGTCGATGATATGCACATGGGCGTCAAACACGGGGTCTATTTTGCCCTGTTGCCTTGGGTCCCTGCACACACCACCGGCCCGATGTGACCTGGGTCGCGTCGGGCCGGTGGAGGGCTTCTGTTCAGTTACTTCCGCGCACTCAGTTCGCGCGGTCGGGCTCGGATGCCTTCAGCATGTCGTGACGCTCGACGACCTTGATGCGCTCACGGCCCTCGGGCTCGCCCAGGCTGCGCTCGTGCGCGTCGAGGCGGTACCAGCCCTGCCAGGTCGTGTACGGAACCTGCTTGCCTTCGAGGAACTCGATGACGGCGTTCTCGTCGGGGTTCGCGGCGCCCGCGAAGTCGACGGAATCCTCGAGAAGATTCGCGACGGTTTCGTTGGCGTCACCCTTGGTGTGGCCGATGAGGCCGACGGGGCCGCGCTTGATCCAGCCGGTGACGTAGGTGGCCGGCATGAACCGGGCTGCGCCCTCGGCGTTGTCGTCGGCGACGACGCGTCCGGCGTCGTTGGGGACGGTGCCGGCCTGGTCGTCGAACGGCAACTGCGTGATGTTCTGCGAGAGGTAACCGACGGCGCGGTACACGGCCTGGACATCCCAGTCCTTGTACGTGCCGGTGCCCTTGACGTTGCCGGTGCCGTCGAGCTGAGTGCGCTCGGTGCGCAGGCCGACGACTTTGCCGTCTTCACCGAGGATCTCCGTGGGAGATTCGAAGAAGTGCAGGAACAGCTTGTGAGGACGGGCTCCGACGTCGCGAATTGCCCAGTCCTGCAGCGTATTCGCAACCATGTCGACCTGCTTGGAGTTGCGGCGAGCCTGCTCGGAACCCTCGTCGTAGTCGATGTCCTCGGGGTCGACGATGACCTCGATGGTCGGCGAGTGGTCGAGTTCGCGCAGTTCGAGAGGGGTGAACTTGGCCTGGGCCGGGCCGCGGCGTCCGAAGACGTGAACCTCGACGGCCTTGTTGTTCTTGAGGCCCTCGTAGACGTTGGCGGGGATCTCGGTCGGCAGCAGTTCGTCGCCGGTCTTGGCGAGAACGCGGGCGATGTCGAGGGCAACGTTGCCGACGCCGAGGACGGCGACCTTCTCGGCTTCGAGCGGCCACGTACGCGGTACGTCGGGGTGGCCGTCGTACCAGGAGACGAAGTCGGCCGCGCCGTAGCTGCCGTCGAGTTCGATGCCCGGGACGCCGAGCGCACGGTCGGCGTTGGCGCCGGTGGAGAAGATGACCGCGTCGTAGAACGACTGCAGGTCGTCGAGGGTGATGTCGGTGCCGTAGTCGATGTTGCCGAGCAGGCGTACCTGAGGCTTGTCGAGCACCTTGTGCAGGGCGGTGATGATGCCCTTGATGCGCGGATGATCGGGCGCGACGCCGTAACGAATCAGGCCGAAGGGCGCGGGCATGCGCTCGAAGAGGTCGATGCTGACGCCGCGGCCGGAAACTGCGGTGTCGGATTTCATGAGGGCGTCGGCGGCGTAGATGCCGGCGGGGCCGGCGCCGACGATCGCGACCCGGAGTGGGCGGTTGGAGTCAGTCATCGTGAGGACAGCTACCTTCTTCGAAGTTCGGACAACATATCGACAAGTATCCAATTTAGCCGAACCTAAGCACAGTGCCTCGGTTGCGGCCGAACGGATCCACACTCTCACTCGATCGGTTGTGGGTAAACCTATTCTTTCCTCCCATTCTCATGTTGTCTCGGGTATCCGGGGTAGGGGCCTGATCCTTGACGGGCCACAATTTCAAGTTGTGGGGGACTATTGGCGTTATGAGTGACGAGCTGCGCGAATCCGACAACATCGATGGCAAGAAGGCGTCTGCGGGGCCGTTCCTCTTGGCTGTCGCCATCGTCGCCTTGATCCTGGGTGGAATCTTCGTCGCCTCGTGGATCTCGCCGGCCGAGGAGAACGTCACCGAGTCGGACCGCGTGAGCCGCTCCGTCACCGACTACGTCGATGCCGAGAATCGGAATGACGCGGAGACGATCAAGACCCTGACCTGCGCGAGCTTCAATTCGAGCAACGGTCCTATGGCCGGCGTCGACGGGACGGTCGAGTTGAAGGGTGTGGACGGGGTCGCGGTCAACGGCGATCGCGCCCGGGCCGACGTGACGATCACCGGTGGCGGAGCGGGCGAGCGAGTCTCGACCTGGGCCCTGACCCGTGACGGCAACCGTTGGGTCGTCTGCAACTGACGGCCCGCTCAGGCGCTCACGGCAGTCTTGTGAAAACATGGACTACGTGAGTTACGCAGGCGATCTGACGCCGGAGCAAGCCTGGGAGCTGCTCCGCGAAAACCCCGACGCCGTGCTGGTCGACGTGCGGACCGATGCGGAGTGGAAGTACGTCGGCGTCCCCGATGTGTCCTCCCTCGGCAAGCAGGCCGCACTGATCGAATGGGTGAGCCACCCGACCGGCGCGCGCAATGACAACTTCGTCGACCAGTTGAAGGAAGCCGGCATCACTGCTGATTCCTCCGGGTCGGAGCGTCCGGTGATTTTCCTGTGTCGATCCGGACAGCGTTCCATCGGTGCGGCGGAAGCTGCGACTGCGGCGGGCATCGGCCCGTCGTACAACGTGCTCGACGGGTTCGAAGGCGCATTGGGTGCCGACGGACATCGCGGACTTGTAGGTTGGCGGGCCATCGGCTTGCCATGGAGGCAGCAGTGAGCGGAATTCCCCAGGGTGGCGCATTTCAACGAGCGCTGCCGGACGACGTCGGTCTCGGCACCCTCGGTGTTCGCGGCGGACTGATGCGTACCGGGTTCGAGGAGACTTCCGAAGCGCTGTTCCTCAACTCCGGATTCGTCTACGAGAGTGCAGAAGCCGCCGAACAAGCCTTCACCGGCGAGGTGGATCATTTTGTCTACTCCCGCTACGGCAACCCGACCGTCAAGATGTTCGAAGAGCGTCTGCGTCTCATCGAAGGCGCGGAAGCCTGCTTTGCGACTGCCAGCGGAATGTCGGCAGTCTTCACGGCGTTGGGCGCACTGTTGGCCAACGGCGACCGATTGGTGGCTGCGCGCAGCCTCTTCGGATCCTGCTTCGTCGTGTGCAACGAGATTCTTCCGCGCTGGGGAGTCGAGGTCGTCTTCGTCGACGGTGAGGACAACGCGCAGTGGGAAGAGGCGCTGTCCGTGCCTACCACGGCAGTGTTCTTCGAGACGCCGTCCAACCCGATGCAATCTCTCGTCGACGTTCGACGGGTGTCGGAGCTTGCTCATGCAGCCGGTGCAAAGGTAGTGCTGGACAACGTCTTCGCGACGCCGCTTCTGCAGCGCAGCCTCGATCTGGGTGCCGACGTCGTGGTGTACTCCGGCACCAAGCACATCGACGGTCAGGGCCGCGTGCTTGGTGGCGCGATCCTCGGTACCGAGGAATACATCAGCGGTCCCGTTCGAGAACTGATGCGGCACACCGGTCCTGCGCTCAGTCCATTCAATGCGTGGACTCTGCTCAAGGGCCTGGAGACGATGCCGGTCCGTATTCGGCACTCCGTGGCTTCGGCACTCGAGATCGCCGAATTCCTCGAAGGACACTCCGGCGTCAAGTGGGTCAAGTATCCGTACCTGACGTCGCATCCGCAGCACGAGCTCGCGAAGTCTCAGATGAGCGGTGGCGGAACGGTTGTCACGTTCGAGCTCGATGCGCCTGACGGAGAGGGCAAGAAGCGGGCGTTCGAGGTTCTCAACGGTCTGCGCGTCATCGACATCTCCAACAACTTGGGAGATTCCAAGTCGTTGATCACTCACCCCGCCACGACGACGCACCGGGCCATGGGTCCGGAAGGCCGTGCAGCAGTGGGTCTTACAGACGGCGTTGTCCGACTGTCCGTCGGGCTCGAAGACACGGCTGATCTGTTGGCTGATCTGAAGCGAGCACTCGGCTGAATCGCTGGAGCGCCTTGCCTCGAACTTCCGGCGGCAAGGCGTTCTACGGTGCGGGCGTGAGACCCAGTTGTTTGACGTCGATCGTCAACGCCGTCGTATTCAGTGTGAGACCTGAGCTTGTCGTGTCGGTGGGGTAGATCGTGAACAACACCTGCGCCGTCAGATTGGTGTTGTTCAGGGCCGACGTGACCGCGATGAGGTTCGGCGTCGGTGCTGTGCTGTCGTACAGCAGATTGTTGCTCTGATCCGTGACGTACGTGCGAAGGTCGATGTTGGCGGCCGCGAGCCCGCCGCTCAACTTGGTCTTGTCGACTGTCACGTTCGCTTTCAGACGTGGGCCGGTGGCCATCACCTTCGAATCGCAGAAATACGTGTAGTTGAATCCGGGCTTGAGCCGGTAGGTAGTGATGTCCGGGATATATACGAGTGGATTCGGATTGGTGGGCGCGTTGACGTAGACCTGCGAATACCAGCCCCCGCCGCTCGTGGTCACGCATGCTCCCAGATCCAGGGTCCCGGACTGGACAGCGGCGCTTGTCAGGGTCGCACTGTCGGTCCACTTCGCCAATGTGCCCGAACCGCCGAGCAATACGGCTCCGGCCGCGGCAACTGCCATGGCAGCTTTCGTTGTCTTTCTCATCACGGCACCAGCGCCTTGATCTCGTCCGGCAGTTCGCTCGGGGTAGGAGATTCGGCCCAGACTCCCGTTGACGTGTCGATGACGGCGACTCCGGAAGGGGTGATTACGTATAGCTGATCGGTACCGGTGAGCCAATGCAGGACAGCGTCGCTGTCGACGGTACCTCGATAGACTTCAGTACCTGATGAATTCGACACGGACACAACGGTTCCAGTGGAAGTCGAGAGCTTCTGTGCACTGTGACCGGTAGTGGTCACCGGGGCGTCGACGGGAACCTCGCTCGGGGTGGTCGTAGTTGGTGGCACCGTTGTCGTTGTCGTTGTAGCGGTCGTCGTCTGGGGCGCCGTAGTTGTAGCCGGTGACGAGGTGGTTGTCGACGGTGCAGTTGTGCTGGTGGTTGTCGACGGTGCAGTTGTGCTGGTGGTTGTCACAGCCGGCGCCAATGTCGTGGTGGGCGTGGTGGATGAGGCGGTCGTGGAAGTGACGGCCGTGGAAGTGACGGCCGTGGTAGGAGTGCTCGGAGCGTCTGCCGCCAGTGCCGGCGCTGCCGATCGACTGAGAGCAGATGTCCCGCTGATCGGACCGCCACACGAGTAGAGCAGGCCGACGAGAATGCTGAATTGGTAGCCGGAGTACGACGGCGTGACCGACGTGCCGCTCAGTCCATGGATTTCGATGTTGTAGGTGCCGACGATGAGCGGGAACGCGACTGTTGTACCGCCCGAGCCGTATCTCATGGAGCCTGTAGTAGACGTTGCGGTGTAGTCATTCGATCCCAACCAGGATCCGTTGCTATCGCGGGCAATGAGACGGTATGAGCTTCCGACAGTCGCGGGCCAGGTGATTGTCACCGCGACCGGAACAACGAGCGCAAAATTCACCGCGCAACTGGCTGTGCTTGGAGACGTGGGAAAGGTTGCAGCAGTGCCGAACTGAATGCTTGTTGCCGTGGCCGTGTCGGTGTACCCCGCCTTGGTGCCACCGATCTGGGACGCACCGACAACAGTGAGGCCGACCGTTGCCAATGCGACGATTGCCTTGAAGGCGTGGGAATCGCCGTGCGCGTCCTGACGATCCAGGCTGGGTTCCCCTTCATCCGGTCTTTTTCGTGGGCGAAATGCGATGTACAGCAGTCCTCCGACGGTAATCGCACCAAGCACAAGCCCACTCGGTCCGGACAGCCAGACTGCCACGTATCCGAGGCGGTTGATGCTGAAGAAGACGCGATCGGCTTCGGTGATGACGTAGGGATCGGGATCGGCGATCGGATTTGCATCACCACGCAGTTGTGCGACGGCAAGGTTGTTGCCCTGCTGATCTATTGATTCCACACGATGGGTGATGCGCGTGCCTTGGCTGTCGGAGACGCTGACGATGTCACCGACCAGCACTTCCGAAGCAGGCACGGTGCGCGCGAACGCGAGAGCACCGGTATCGATCGTGGGTGACATCGATCCACTCCGAAAGATCAGCGGGGTGATACCGAAAGCCAGACCGGCGATGAAAATGATGATGGATACCAAGCCTGCGAGGGCTCCCAGACTGAGCAGGACTTCCCGTACCCGGTTCGGCATCGAGGCCTTTGCATGTTTTTTCGTGTGTCGAGCCATTGCCATCACACCTTTGCCGTGAAGGTCAGGACGATGTTCGACGTGCTGTTCGTCGGCGGTGTCGGTGTCGTCGGAAGCTGCACCGAGACACATAAATTCTCGGTAGCCCCTACCGCCAGTGGGCGGTCGGGGCTACCGATGGCTTGATTCGCGGTGAGTGTCAGCGCGAGCGAGGACACCACGTTGGTGCCGTCAGTGCACTTGTTGGCAACAGTTCCGTTGGAGGAAACCGTCATTCGTAGAGAAGTCGTCAACGCACCATCACTCGTAGACGTGATCGTGTACTTCAGTGGGACAGTTGACGCTGTGCCCAGGTTGTTGACCTTGATCAGAGCGGTGTTCGAATCACCGGGAATCATTCCGGACTTGCCAAGCTCACTGAAATTCAGGGACTTGGTCAGGGTGGGCTGGGCGGTGCTGTTCAACTGCAGATTGATAGAACCCGTCGTGATGTTGCCCGAGGTTGCCGTGGCGGAAGACGTCCAGGCCGCGAGCGTGGTCACTCCGCCGACACCAAGCACCATCCCCAGCGCGAGCAGCGCGCGAAAACGCGTGCTGGTCAACAGGTGACGAATCCGATGGGCCGGACGGTCAGGGCGCGAGGGCATCGTGCTGGCCTTTCTCGATCTGGGCGGAGTCTGCGGGCGCGAAAGTTGCAGGGTCAGGAGCCAATCGGGCTCGAGCTCGCTCCTTCCGGCCGTCACGGATGCCGCTGATCATCATGTACGACGCGTACAGCAGTAGAGCGGTCACGACTATCACCACGATCACGGTGCGCTGCTCTCCCGTCAGCCAGGTGTTCACGTAACCGAGATAAGGCAGGCTGTACCAGACCTTTCCCCGGATCTGCACCGGCCGTACTTCCTTCTCGTCAGGCTCACCGTTCGCATCGCCCTGGGTGATGAAAGTTCTTTCACCCTTCTGGTTTTCACTTGTGGCGATGATCCGGTGCGTGACGACGGTCGGCTGACCCGATTCCAGCTGGTACGTAATAGGTGTACCGATCCCCAGTTCGGACGGATCGACAGGTTTGACCACTACCAGTGATCCAGGGTTGTACGTCGGGCGCATCGAACCGGTCAGAATCGTGAAGCGCTGCGCTCCGGCAAAGAAGGGAACGACAATGGTTGCGACGATGACTGCCGAAATTGCCAGCAGCAGTGTCCAGCTGACAATCGAGGTGACCCACCACAGAGGGCCGGTACGTTCACCGCGTTTGGTCGAGTGTTTTGTCATACCGGACCTGCCTGGAACGTGAAGGTGGCCTTGTTCGTTTGACCGGAGACCGCACCAGAGTCCACCGCGAGCCGCAGACACAAGACGTAGGTGCCGCCAGGCACGAGCGGATCCGGCATGTACGCCGGTGAAACCGGGTGCTGCAGCGACGCGGTCATCGGTGCTGACATCAGGGATGGAACGGCAGGAGCTGCCGTGTTCACGCCGGTCGGGCAGGCGCCTTCGTTGGCGACTCCGTACGTGGTCAACGTGAATCCCGTAAGTGCGGTCGTCGACTGCATTCGCCATTGCAGAGGATCAGTCCCCGAATTCTTGACGGTGAGCGGTGCTTGCACCGTGTTTCCCGGGACAACGGGCGTCGCGGCCGTCGTCAAGTTCGCCAGGGTGTACGCCGCACTGGTTCCGGCAGTTGTACCAACCGTGAGGTTGACGCTGGCGGCTGTCGCCGTACCGCCATTCGCGCTCGCCGAATCGGACCACAGCGCGAGCGACTGCTGTGACGATGCAAACACCGCTACAGCAGCCACCGCGACTGCGATCGCTCCCCAGACCTTTTTCCTCATGAAATTACGGGGCCGGTGTCAGTGCTGTCTGAGTGACGACCAACTTCATCGCCGACAAGTTCAGCGACTGGTTCTGCGCGACCTGATTGGCCACCTCGTTGAAGTTCAGCCGGACTCCGACGTGGACGATCGTTCCGTTCTGGGCTTTGGTGATCTGCGAAATCGGGTTGCCACCAGTGTCCTTGATTGTCGTCACGGGCACGACAGCAGCGGCAAGCTCGGCGCTGTTCGCACCCGGAACGATTCCGGCCGTATCAGCGGTCAGAACAGCCGCGAGACGATCGCCCACTGCGGTCACAGTGACGTCGCAGGTGTATTCGATGCTTTCGGTCGTGACGATGCGGTAGGCCGAAATGTTGGTGATCGCGGTCTTCGTCGGGTTGAGGGAGTTCCAACCCCCGCCGACCGGTGCGCAAGAGCTCAGGTCGAGGGCGCCGGACGTGACGGGCCCGCCGCCACTGACGTCGGCCGAATCGCTCCAGACTGCGAGCGAGCCGGCACCGCCGAGGAGGAGGGCACCGGCCGCCGCAGCAGCGATCGCACCCTTGGTCTGCTTCTTCATGAAAATCTCATTTCATGTCTGGGACCCGAAATGGGGCCATTCAGACATGAGTATCAGACACGGCAAACGATTCGTTACCACTTTTCGAAAAATCAATTTTACGACTGGAGTCCAACTGTCACTCGGTGTCGAAATGATCTTTGACCTGCGTCTAACTACTCGTTTGTAAGTTTGGTGCGAATAAAACCGTTGGTTTGTTCAGTTGGACAAAGCGGACGAGTCGGAACTTGGCAAATCTGCTGTTTTTTACCAGTTAATTACCGAGTTTCGGTTTTGTTTTGCAATTTGAATCAATTGTTTGTGTTGCTACGGAATGGATCGGTTGTTGTTCCCACAAGATCGGCGACCGACTCGAGGACGATGGTCGGGCGGTAGGGATAGAGCTCTACCGACGCGCGGGTCGAGATCCCGGTCATCACCAGAATCGTCTGCAGTCCGGCTTCGAGGCCACAGACGATGTCGGTGTCCATGCGGTCGCCGATCATCAACGTATTGGCGGAATGAGCGCCGATGGACCGCAGGGCTGAGCGCATCATCAAGGCGTTGGGCTTGCCGACGTAGTAGGGATCGCGACCGGTCGCTTTGGTGATGAGTGCCGCGACAGAGCCGGTGGCCGGCAGCGAGCCGTCTCGCGACGGTCCGGTGGCGTCCGGGTTGGTGGCGATGAACCGCGATCCACGCTCGACCAGGCGAATGGCGGTGGTGATTGCCTCGAAGGAGTACGTTCGCGTCTCGCCGAGGACGACGTAGTCGGGGTCGCTGTCCGTCAGGACGTAACCGATGTCGTGCAGGGCAGTGGTCAGGCCCGATTCGCCGACCACGTAGGCGCTGCCGCCCGGCCGCTGGTTGGCCAGGAACGTCGCGGTTGCGAGCGCTGACGTCCAGATCGACTTCTCCGGGATGTCGAGTCCCGAATTGAGCAGGCGTGCTCGCAGGTCACGCGGGGTGCGGATGGAGTTGTTGGTGAGCACCATGTACGGGATGTCGTTCGACGCCAGCTCTGCCAGGAACGTGTCCGCTCCAGGTATCAAGTGCTCCTCGTGGACGAGAACCCCGTCCATGTCCATGAGGTAGGTCCAACCGGTCTGATCTTCTGTACTGGTCATTACTCCAGTATGTGCGGGTGGCGCCCGATGTGGGCGGTCAAGCGAGAAGGCGCCACAGTCCGATCAGGCCGACGACGACAATCGTGTATCGCAATGCAGTGGGGGACAGGCGCCGTCCGTAGCGGGCGCCGAGAACGCCACCACCGAGTGACCCGACAGCGATCAAACCGGCTGCTGCCCAATTGATCTGATCGAATGCCAGAGTGATGTACATCCCTGCTGCAACGATGTTGACGAGCAGCGACAGCAGGTTCTTCGCGCCGTTCATGCGCTGGAGGGTTTCCGGGAGGATGGCACCCATCACACCGATGAGAAGGATGCCCTGCGCGGCAGTGAAGTACCCGCCGTAGATGCCGACTGCAAAAGTGCCGGCGGTCAGGAGCATCAGCCTCTTGGTGGACAGCGTCGTTTCTTCGGTGGAACGCTTCTTGGCCCACGCCTGGATGCGTGGTTGGAGGAGGACGAGCGCGAGAGCGAGGACCAGCAGCACCGGAACGATGGTCTCGAACAGTTTCTCGGGTAGATGCATGAGCAACCACGAACCGAGTAGTGCCCCGGCGAGTGACGCCGGAATCTGCCACTTCAGTCGATCCCACTGTCCGGACAGCTCACGTCGGTAGCCCCAGGTACCCGAAACTCCGCCGGCGACGAGCCCGACCGCGTTGGACATGGTTGCGGTCACGGGCGGCATGCCGAAGGCGACCAGCGTCGGGAACGTGATCAGCGTTCCACTGCCGACCACGGCGTTGATCGCGCCCGCGCCGATACCGGCCAACAAGATGAAGAAAGCGTCGAGTCCACTCACTCCGCAGACGGTACGGCAGAGGAAAAGTCAGTCCGGACGGCGGTCCCGGTCTTCATTCGAACGCTCCATTGAACACGCCGAACGCGGCTGCGGACACCGTTGGAATCAATGCGATTTCAACATCGTGGACCCTTCATTTCCCTTGCAGTGCAGGGAAATACAACATTTGACGACTCGACATTTCGCGTCTAGTCTTTGCTCACCATCCAGAGCGACCGAGAGACCTGGCTCGTCGACGTCGCAGCAACCCCCCGAGTGATCGGGAGCGGGTGCTACCGCCAGGACCGATGGAAGGCATCACATGGGTACCACTTCGCACGCTGCGCACAAGCGACGTCACATCGATCTGTGCCGCACCGCTTCGTGTCACTGTCGCTGACCGAACTCTCGTCGTCTTCGCAACTCGAGCACACCAACTCGAGGACACAGCTGCGTTCCCATTTCCCCGAAAGGTCTATTCGTGATGTCCACTCCGTCAGGTAGCGCGCCGTGAGCGCGCCCACCGATGTCCGCCCCGAAAAGTCGGTGTCCGAGCCGCAACTTCCCGACTCGGAGCTTGTCGTTGCTCGCACCTGGCACCCGCTGCGCTGGGTGATCAGTGCGGTCGTGCTGGTTCTGCTTGCTCAGTTCATCCACGGACTCGTCGTCAACCCCGGCTGGGACTGGCCGACGTTCGCGCAGTACTTCACCGCGAAATCAGTGCTCGCCGCGTTGTGGATGACGATCAAACTGACCCTGTGGGGGACGATCCTCGGTTTCGGTCTCGGTGTCTTCCTGGCACTCGGTCGGTTGTCGAAGAATCCGGTCCTGCAGGTGATCGCCTGGACCTACATCTGGGCCTTCCGCTCGATTCCACTCATCGTGCAGCTGCTCTTCTGGTTCAACATCACTTACCTGTACCAGACACTTTCTCTCGGAATACCTTTCGGTCCCGAGTTCTTCACCTTCCAGGTCAGCGGTGTGATCGGCGGATTCACCGCAGCAGTCATCGGTTTGGCGCTGCACCAGGCTGCATACTCGGCCGAGATCATTCGCTCCGGAATCATCTCGGTGGATCACGGTCAGATCGAAGCTGCTCACTCGCTCGGTATTCCGCGCAGTCGCCAGTTCTTCAAGATCGTTCTCCCTCAGGCAATGCGGGCGATCCTCCCCAACGCCGCCAACGAGGTCATCGGACTCTTCAAGGGAACGTCGATCGTCTCCACCATGGCAATCGCCGAACTGTTCTACCAGGTGCAGGTCATCTTCGGCCGCAACGGACGAGTCGTGCCCCTGCTGATGGTCGCCACGATCTGGTACATCATCCTCACGACATTGCTCTCGATCGGTCAGTACTACGTGGAGCGCCACTATGCACGAGGATCCGCCCGTGCGCTTCCGTTGACTCCGGTACAGAAGGCGCGCAAGAAGTTCGAAGAGATTCGCGATGCGCGTCTCGATATTCCGAGAGGTGCGACCCGATGACCGCAGAACTGGCCGAAGATACGGTGTACGCCGTCGAAGCACGCGGAATTCACAAGTCTTTCGGTGCCTTGGAAGTACTTGCCGGCGTTGATCTCCTGGTTCGCAAGGGCGAAGTGACCGTCATTCTCGGTCCGTCGGGTTCCGGTAAGTCCACCTTGCTGCGCACCCTCAATCACCTCGAAAAAGTCGACCGCGGAACCGTACGGATCGACGGAGAGCTGATCGGATACCGGCGCAAGGGAAATCGACTCCACGAACTGCGTGACCGCGAGATCCTGAAACAGCGTTCGCACATCGGATTCGTGTTCCAGAACTTCAACCTGTTTCCGCACCTGACCGCGTTGGAAAACGTGGTGGAAGCGCCGCTCTCGGCCCAGAAGCGTGATCGTGACGAGGTGTACCGCGAGGCCCGCGCACTGCTCGAGCGAGTGGGAGTGGGGGACAAGGCGGACGAGTATCCCCGCCAACTCTCCGGTGGACAGCAACAGCGCGTCGCGATAGCGCGAGCGCTGGCACTGCGGCCGGCGGTCATTCTCTTCGACGAGCCGACGTCGGCGCTCGACCCGGAACTGGTGGGCGAGGTTCTCGAAGTCCTGGCTCAGCTGGCCCGTGACGGCGCCACCTTGGTGATCGTCACACACGAGGTCGGATTTGCTCGGGAAGTGGCGGACACTGCGGTCTTCATGGACGGCGGCGTCATCGTCGAACAGGGCCCGCCTTCGCAGGTGATCGACAATCCGGTCCACGAACGGACCAAAGCCTTTCTCTCCCGCGTCCTCTGACGCGACCCAGACTCATTCCCGGAAGGAAAAATTGATGTTCTCCACATCCCGTCGCGCGACTTTTCTGATCTCGGCGCTTGCCACCGTCGGATTGCTCAGCGCCGCATGCAGCAGCGCGGACGCCGAGTCCGACGGCGCCCAGGTCACCGCTGCTGCGGGTTACAACCTCACGGCCGATCAGAACCGCATCACCACCGACAAGGTGGATTCCATCGCCGCCGAGCTACCTCAGGACATCCGCGATCGTGGCACGCTGCGCGTCACCGGTAGTGCCGGTTCCGCTCCGCCGCTCCGTTTCTACGCCGACGACGACACCACCCTCATCGGTTCCGAGACCGACTTCGCCTATCTGATCGGTGACGTTCTCGGCTTGAAGGTCGACCTGCAGACAGCAGATTGGGCACAGAACTTCGTCCGGATCGACTCCGGTGAGGCCGACGCCTTCCTCTCCAATGTGACTGTCACAGAAGAGCGTAAGGAGAAGTACGACTTCGCGACCTACCGTCTCGACACCCTCGCCTTCGAAGCCAAGAAGGGTGCCGGAATCTCCATCAAGGAACCCAAGGACGTCGCGGGCAAGAAGATCGCCGTCTCCTCGGGCACCAATCAGGAAGCGCTGCTGGTCAAGTGGAGTGAGCAGAACGTCGCGGCCGGCCTGGCGCCTACCGACATCTCTTACTACCAGAACACCACCGACTACTACCTCCCGCTGCAGTCCGGCCGGATCGACGCCTACTTCGGCCCGAACCCGTCGTCGCAGTTCCACGCCAAGCAGTCGGGGGAGACCGAGGTTGTCGGTGAGTTCTCCGGGGCCGGCGACACCCTGCAGGGGCAGATCGCGGTGCTGGTGAAGAAGGACAACGGCCTGATCAAGGCGATCAACGACGCGATCAACCACACGATCGAGAACGGCACGTACCAGCAGATCCTCGAGCGCTGGAACATCACCAGCGAAGCCGTCGACACGTCCCTGATCAACCCGCCCGGCCTTCCGAAGACCAAGTGAGCTCTCGTCCATGAGTGAGATTCTCGATGTGATCGTCATCGGCGGAGGACTCGTCGGGTCCTCCGCCGCATGGCGGCTCGCGGCACGCGGACGTAGCGTAGTTCAGCTGGAACAGTTCGGGCCGAGTCACAAGCTCGGTGCGTCGCACGGTACTTCGCGTATCTACCGGCAGGCGTACGACAATCACCTGTACACAGGTTTGGCGGCCGGCGCGCTGCCGCTGTGGCGGGAGTTGGAGACCACGACGGACATCGGGTTCCTGGAACTCACCGGTGCCGTCGATCACGGCCTGCCGCAGGCAGTGCAGTCCAAGGCGAAGATACTTCGCGAGGCGGGCATCAAGGGTGAGATCCTCACTCCTGCCGAGGCGTCCGCCCGTTGGCCGGGGCTGCGATTCGACACCACGGTGCTCCATCATCCCGACGCAGGCCGGTTGCACGCGGACCGCGCAGTGACCGCTCTGAAGGCAGGAGCGGTGTTTGCGGGCGCCGAGGTCCGTCACGATGTTCGGGTGTTGGCACTCGCGCGGGCGTCCTACGGCGTGGACGTGGTGACGGACAGTGGAACGCTCGCAGCTCGTCAGGTCGTGATCGCGGCCGGTGCGTGGACTGCGGACCTGATCGCAGACAGCGGTCTCGGCTCCGAGATCGTATTGCCGACACTGCGCACGACACAGGAACAACCAGCACACTTCGCACCGCTCGATCCCGGAGTCGAGTGGCCGAGTTTCGTTCACCACACCGGCGCAGAATTGGAGACCGCGGGGATCTACGGGCTCGGTTCCGAGGACGGGATCAAGATCGGCGAACACGCGACCGGGCCGGTGGTGACTCCGCAGACCCGTGACTACACCCCTGACGTCGACGGAGAGCGGCGATTGGCCCAGTACGCCGAGTCGTGGTTGCCCGGCGTCGATTCCACCCGTGTCGAGTCGATCACGTGCCTGTACACGAGCACGCCGGACAGTAACTTCGTCATCGACCGAGTCGGCGCCGTCACGGTGGCGGCGGGATTCTCGGGGCACGGGTTCAAGTTCGGTCCGGCCTTGGGTGAACTTGTGGCGGACCTCGTCGACGGAACCACCCTCGCTCCGGAAGTTTTCAGGCTGGGGGAGCGTTGACCAGATTCATGGAGGAAAGTGTTGTGGCACTGGAGCTCGGAACTCGACAGCTCGAGGGTGTCGGAGCGGTAGAGGTCTATTCGGTATCGCAGGACGATCCCTTGGCAGCTCCACTGATCGCGGAGTTGGCACTCGAATACAGTTCGCGTTACGGCGGGACTCGCGAAGCGATGCTCGATGATCTCACGACGTATCCGGCAGAAGAATTTGCCTACCCGCAGGGTGCGCTTCTGGTGCTCACCCACGACGGTCTGCCGATCGCCGGTGGTGCGTTTCGTCAATTCGATTCCACCACTGCCGAACTGAAGAGAATCTGGACGTCGGTCGACTATCGGAAGCGCGGCCTCGGCAAGGCCGTCGTTCGCGAGTTGGAACGAGAGATCGAACTTCGTGGATACAACCGTGTGTTTCTCACGACGGGTCCTCGGCAGCCGGAGGCCGTCGCGCTGTATCTGTCCAGTGGATACACACCGCTTTACGACGCTTCACTCTCGCCCGAAGAGGTGGGCGTCCACCCGTTCGAGAAACAACTTCGGGTGCTCGAAAATGTGACTCGAGCAGCAATTCCTACCGACCGGGTTGACAACACCCGGGTTTGACCTCGTACACTTGCGAACGACCATCCAGAGCGACCGAGAGACCTGGCTCATTGACGTCGCAGCAACCCCCCGAGTGATCGGGTGCGGGTGCTACCGCCAGGACCGATGGAGGAACACGAAATGAAGGCAGTCGAAGGCGGTTTCGATACCGCCTGGTCGCGTCGTCACGTAGACCTGTGCCGCACCGCGGGATCTTTCTGTACCAACTGACCTCTCGGTCAGTCATTCACACTCAGGCGAGTCGTCGACAAGTCTGTTTTCTCTTCTCTCACAAGTGATTCGTGCTCGATCGCCTTTTTCGTCTCAGGCGACGGGTGCGCTCTTCGGCATGCCTCTTTAGGAGTTCTTGGTGTCTTCGCCCTCATTCGGTGCCCGCAAACGCGCGACCGTAATCGCCGGTATCGGTGCTGTCTCGGTTCTCGGCACCGTCCTCGCCGGCTGCAGCAGCGGGAGTGACAGTGCTGCCGACGCAGGCCCCGCCCAGTCCGGCGGAACCCTTCGCTACGGTCTGTCGCAGGCGCCGACGTGCGCCGATCCGGCCCAGGCCGGCAGTAACCAGACCGTGTATGTCACTCGGACAGTGGTGGATTCGCTTACCGATCAAAATCCCGACACCGGAGAGATCACCCCGTGGCTCGCCAAGAGTTGGGAGATCAGCCCCGACGCCGCTAGCTTCACGTTCGTCCTTCGCGACGACGCCACCTTCAGTGACGGCACACCGGTGACGGCGGATTCGGTGAAGAAGACCTTCGACTCGGTCAAGAACCTGGGACCGAACGCGTCGTTGGCGAAGAGTTACCTGTCCTCGTACACCGGTACCGACGTCGTAGATGCTCACACGGCGAAGATCAATTTCTCCGGACCCAATGTTCAGTTCCTGCAAGCAACTTCGACGCCACAGCTCGGAATCCTCGCCGATTCCACCACCGCGCTGGCATCCGAGCAGCGCTGCCCCGGTGCAGCGGTGATCGCCTCCGGACCGTTCGTGTACACCGACTGGCAGCAGGACAAGAGCGTCAAGATCGCCAAGCGTGCGGGATACAACTGGGCCTCGGATGCGGTCGCGCATCAGGGCGAGGCGTACCTCGATGGCGTCGACTTCACGGTGGTTCCCGAATCCGGTGTGCGGGCGGGCAGCGTGGCCTCCGGCCAGCTCGATGCGGTCAGCGATGCGCTTCCGCAGGATGCGCCGCAAATCGAGGGCGCGGGTGGACGAATCCTCACAAGGCCGAACCCGGGTGTGAGCTTCTTCTTCCAGCCCAACGTCAGTCGCGGCGTTCTCGCTGATCAGGCTGTTCGTCAGGCCATCATTCCCGCGATCAACCGCCAAGAACTCGTCGACACCGTTCTGGATCCGTCGTTCTTCCCGGCCACGAGCCCGCTGGCTCACACCACTCCGCTCTACAGCGACGAATCCAGTGTCGTGACGTACGACGCCGACAAGTCGGCGAAACTCCTCGACGCGGCTGGTTGGAAGACCGGCAGCGACGGTATCCGCGAGAAGGACGGGCAGAAGCTCACTTTCAGCGTCACCTTCAGTCCGGTGTTCTCGGGTAACCAGGCCATCCTCGAGCTCGTGCAGCAGCAGCTCAAGAAGGTCGGCGTCGACCTGCAGCTCAACTTGGTCTCGAACGGTGAATGGACCGAGAAGGGAGTATCGGGTGATTACGATTCGCTGTATTACAACAGCACTCGCGCGGACGCCGACATCTTGCGGGCATCGTTCAGCACCGAAGGCCGCAACCTGAACCGTCGCGGCGCAGATCCGGAGCTCGACAAGGTACTCACAGACCAGCTTGCAGCCACGGACAACGGCCAACGCGGCGAACTGGTATCCACCGCACAGGAATTGATCCTCGACCGTGGACTCTCCATCCCCACCATCGAGCTCTCGCAGGCCATCGGCGCCGGATCGAGTGTGCAGGACCTGAACTTCGAAGCCTCCTCGCGCCTGCAGTTCTACGACGCATGGTTGTCGGGTAAGTAATCATGACTCGATACGTACTCACCCGACTGGGCCAGGCCGCAGTGGTTCTGTGGGCCGCCTTCACCATCTCGTTCGTGATTCTGTTCCTCCTGCCGAGTGATCCCGTCAGCATGGCTGCCGACTCGTCCGGTCAGGGTGTTGCAGTGGATCAGGCTGCGCTCGATCAGCTTCGGGCACGGTACGGCTTGGACGAGTCGGTGTGGGTGCAGTACTGGACGTCGCTGACGAATGCTCTTCGCGGCGATTTCGGTACGTCCATCTCCACCGGTCAGTCGGTGACGGATGCCATCTTCTCGGCGCTGCCGAGCACTCTGGTCTTGGCAACCACCGCTTTGGTTCTGGCCGTGTTGTTCGGAGTGGCGATCGCGTTCTTCGCTGCCTACACCCGCAAGCGGTGGCTCGCGAATCTGTTGTTCTCGCTGCCGCCGCTGGGTGTGGCGGTGCCTACCTTCTGGGTTGGCCTGATTCTTCTGCAGCTGTTCTCGTTCCGTCTGCACATCTTCCCCGCTTTCGGAGACAAGGGATTCGCAACGGTGATTCTTCCGGCGATCACCTTGGCGATCCCGACCGGCGCGGTGATCGCGCAGGTGCTCACGACCAGCCTGCAGTCGACGCTACGTTCGCCGCACGTGGAGACTGCGTACGCCAAGGGCGCAAGCCGTTGGCGCGTGCAGACCCGTCACGCGTTGCGACTGGCGAGCATTCCGGCATTCACCATTGCCGGTGTGCTGGTCGGCACGCTGCTGGCGGGCTCGGTGGTTGTGGAAACGGTGTTCTCCCGCGCGGGCGTCGGCCGTCTGACACAGACGTCGGTGATGGCGCAGGACATCCCGGTGGTGCAGGGAGTCGTTGTGTTCGCCTCTCTCGTGTTCGTGCTCGTCAACCTCGCGGTCGACCTCTTCTACCCCTTGATAGATCCACGGATCATCCAGACGAAGAAGAGTCACACCGAAAAGTCGAATACCGAAAGCTCGACCGATCTGGAGCCGGCTCATGTCTGACACATTGATCGAACCCCTACTCCTCGATCCGACCGTCGAGGCGAAGGCACCTGTTGTTTCGCGCCGAAAGTCCACGGCCATCGGCTGGATCCGAAAGCCCGGCTTGGTGATTCCGGTGTTGATCGTGTTGCTTGCCATCGGCTTTGCCGTCGCACCCGGATTCTTTGCCAGCGGCGATCCGTTGTCCGGTGTCCCGGCGGACAAACTGCAGGGCCCGAGCCTGGCTCACTGGTTCGGAACCGACAATCTCGGTCGTGACCTGTACACACGGTTCGTGCACGGCGCCGCGCTGTCCCTGACCGCAACCTTGGTGGCGGTCGGAATCGCATTGGTGGCGGGATCGATAATCGGTTTGCTCGCGGGCTTTGTCGGTGGCGTCGTCGACGCCGTGCTGATGCGCATCGTCGACGTGCTGCTGTCCATTCCGGCGCTGCTGCTCTCGTTGGCACTGGTGACCGCACTCGGCTTCGGCACCATCAACGTCGCCATTGCTGTCGGCGTCAGTATGGTCGCCAATTTCGCGCGAGTGATGCGTGCCGAAGTGATGCGGGTGCGCGGAGCTCAGTACGTCGAGGCCGCGTTCAGTTCGGGTGTGCAGTGGCTCGGTGTCCTGCGTCGGCACGTGCTTCCCAACTCCTACGCGCCGGTGGTCGCGCTGTCCGCTGTCGAGTTCGGGCAGGCAGTACTGGCGGTGTCGGCTCTGAGCTTCTTGGGATTCGGCGCCGTTCCGCCTACCCCGGAATGGGGATCGCTGGTATCCGAGGGACGTAATTTCCTCGCCAATGCCTGGTGGATGACCACACTTCCCGGTCTCGCGATTGTCGCCGTGGTCATCTCGGCACACCGTATCGGCCACGAGATCGAAAGGAACAACCGGCGATGAGCACGACCGAGGAACAGTTGCTTTCCGTCACCGACTTACAGATCGCCTACGGCGCCGAGCCCGCGGTATCCGGCGTGAGCTTCACCGTCGGTCGGGGCGAAGTAGTTGCGGTGGTAGGGGAATCGGGTTCCGGTAAGTCGACCACGGCCCACGCGATATTGGGTCTGCTCGCCGGCAGTGGCCACGTCACCGGCGGGACCGTCGAGTTCGAGGGTGAACAGATCGACTCGTATTCCGACCGTGCGTGGCAGCGAATCCGCGGCGCGCGTATCGGTTTGGTGCCGCAGGATCCGACGACCTCGCTCAACCCGGTGACGAGGATCGGCGACCAGGTTGCAGAAGTCCTCCGGATCCACGGCCTCGCAGACCGTCGCAAAGCCCGGTTGGACGCCGTCGAGGTGCTCGAGCGCGCGGGTATCGACCGGCCGGAAATCCGAGCACGCCAGTACCCGCACGAGCTCTCCGGCGGTATGCGGCAACGCGTTCTGATCGGTATCGCGCTTGTCGCGACCCCGGCCCTCGTAATCGCCGACGAGCCGACCAGTGCTCTGGACGTCACGGTTCAACGGCGCATTCTCGACCATCTCGACGAGCGGATTGCCGAATCCGGTGCCGCCGTGCTCCTGATCACGCACGACCTGGGTGTGGCCGCAGACCGCGCGGACCGGATCCTGGTGATGCAGGGCGGCAGGATCGTCGAATCCGGCCGCACCGCGGATATTCTGGACAACCCGCGAGACGAGTACACGAAGAAACTTCTGAGCTCTGCGCCGAGCCTGTCCTCGGGACCAGTCGTTCGCCCGGTCCGCCAGGACACCAGCCCGCTGCTGACCCTGACGGGAATCACCAAGCACTTCAACGTCGGACGCGGGAGTTCGATCACCGCGGTGAACGAAGTGTCGCTGACTGTTCCGAGGGGTCAGACGGTGTCGCTGGTGGGGGAGTCGGGCTCCGGCAAGTCGACCACCGCACGCATTGTCGTGCGATTGGAGCAGGCGGATGCCGGCACCATCACCTTCGACGGCCAGGACATCACGAAGGTCAAGGGCAGCGACCTGCGTGAGCTGCGCCGAAGGATCCAGCTCGTGTATCAGAACCCCTATGCATCACTCGACCCGAAATTGTCCGTCCAGGACATCGTTGCGGAGCCGCTGCGGGCCTTCAAGGTTGGTGGACGCAGCCAGCAGCAGAGTCGTGCAGCAGAGTTGCTCGATCAGGTTGCACTTCCCGAGCAGTTCCTGAGCCGCAAACCGGACGAACTCTCGGGCGGCCAGCGTCAACGGGTGGCGATCGCTCGTGCGCTCGCTTTGAAGCCGGACCTGCTCGTTCTCGACGAACCTGTGTCCGCTCTCGACGTCTCGGTGCAAGCGCAGATTCTGGCGCTACTCGACGAATTGCAGCGAGAACTGGGCTTGACCTATCTCTTCATTTCCCACGATCTGGCGGTTGTTCGCCAGATCAGCGACGTCGTCGGCGTCATGCAGGCCGGGCGATTGCTCGAAATCGGCACTACCACCGAGATTTTCGACAATCCCCGAAACGAGTACACACGCACACTTCTCGAGGCGATCCCCGGGCGGGATCATTCGACACGAAAGGCCGAACATGTCCGAGCGTAGTTCCGGAGCATTCCTGGTCGGTCTCGAATTCGAGGGCACCGGAGCTCATCCGTACTCCTGGCGACGCGAGGACTCACGCGCCGAAGATCTGTTCACACCGTCGTACTGGGTGGACCTGGTGACCACCGCGGATCGGGGTGGGGTGGATCTGGCGTTCCTCCCTGACTCGTTCGGACTGCAATCCGAAGGCCGGCACGCAGTGCGCGGGAGATTGGAGGCGGTGGCAACTGCGGCGCGGCTGAGTGCCGTGACCTCGCGCATCGGTCTGATCCCCACTGCGACAGTCACGCACACCGAGCCGTTCCACATCTCCAAGGCCGTCGCGAGTATCGACTACTCGTCTGCTGGGCGGGCCGGTTGGCAGGTCGCGGTGTCCGACACCGCCGAGCAGGCGGCGTTGTTCGGCCGAAAGACAGTGCAGGGTCCTGAGTCTGCGTGGGAGGAAGCGTCCGAGGCTGTCGAGGTGGTCAGTCGGCTGTGGGACAGCTGGGAGGACGACGCCGAGATACGTGACGCTGCGAGCGGACGATTCATCGATCGGGACAAGCTGCACTACATCGACTTCGAGGGAAAGAACTTTTCCGTCAAGGGCCCGTCCATCACGCCGCGCTCCCCGCAGGGGCAGCCGCTGATCGCCGTCGACGCGAGCAGGCCGGAGGCTCGCGAACTCGCGGTTGCGCGCGGAGATCTGATTCGGATCTCGGCAACCGATCTCGCCGAGGCCAAAACTACGGCCAAGCTGGTCCACGCGAGTGCCGCCGCCCTCGGGCGCAGCGTGCGGGTTCTCCTCGACGTCGACGTGCTCCTCGGCGCCGATCGCGGTGCCGCCGACGACGCTTTGGCGGAACTCGAGGAATGGGCGGGAGCGCCGTATGCCCCGCACTCGCTGTTCTATCGCGGTGACAGCGCGGGTTTGACTGCGCTGCTGCGTGAGATCGGTGGGCTCGCCGGGATCGACGGTGTGGTTCTGCGTCCACTGGCGCTGGCCGCCGCCGTGGAGAAGATCGCGACGGACGTAGTGCCAACTCTCAATCCGCGACCGAGTACCGCCCCGACGCTGCGCGAGCGGTTGGGCTTCCAGTTGCCCGTCAATCAGTTCGCGTAGCGCGAGTAGAGAACAGGAACACCGATGACACAGAACAGGATTCGCAAGCAAGTCCATCTGGGCGCTCACTTTCCCGGCGTGAACAACACCACGGTGTGGACCGATCCGGCGTCCAAGAGTCAGATCGAGTTCAGCTCGTTCGAGCATCTCGCCCGCAGTGCCGAACGCGGATTGTTCGACTTCTTCTTCCTCGCAGAGGGTTTGCGCCTACGCGAGCATCAGGGCAAAATTCACGACCTCGACGTAGTCGGTCGCCCGGACACCTTCAGCATTCTCAATGCGGTTGCCGGTGTGACAACGCATCTCGGCCTGGCCGGGACGATCAACACCACATTCAACGAACCGTACGAGTTGGCCAAGCAGTTCTCGACGCTCGATCATCTCTCCGACGGCCGCGCCGCCTGGAACCTGGTCACCTCCTCGGACGCCTTCACCGGCGAGAACTTCCGCCGCGGTGGCTATCTGGAGCATTCCGAGCGGTATGCACGCGCCAACGAGTTGGTCGACGCAGTACGGACGCTGTGGGACAGCTGGAGCGTCGACCGTCCGATCGTCGACCGTGAGCGCGGTGTTTTCGCCACCAACCAGCAGGTCGGCCAGTTCCAGCACTCCGGTAAGCAGTTCGACATCGCCGGACGCTTCGAAGTTCCACGGAGTCCGCAGGGGCACCCAGTTCTGTTGCAGGCCGGTGACTCCGACGAAGGACGCGAGTTCGGCGCGGCCAAGGCCGATGCCATCTTCACCGGGCACGGAACGCTCGAAGCAGGCAAGGCGTTCTACGCCGACGTGAAGGGACGCCTGGCCAAGTACGGACGCACGCACGCAGACCTCAAGATTCTCCCCGCCGCCACCTTCGTGCTCGGTGACAACGCCGCGGACGCACAGGAGAAGGCGTATCACATCCGGCGGCAGCAGGTCGGACCCCAGACTGCCATCGCTTTTCTCGAACAGGTTTGGGGCAGAGACCTTTCCCAGTACGACGCCGACGGCCCGTTGCCGAAGGAAGATCCGTCGGACGACGTCAACATCACCCGTGGACGCGTCCGCCACGTCAAGGATCCGCGAGCGGTCGCAGATCAGTGGCGTGCCAAGGCCGAGGCCGAAAACCTCAGCATCCGTGAACTCATCATCGAAGTGACTGCCCGCCAACAGTTCGTGGGTAGCGCCGCCGAGGTCGCTGCCGAGATCGACAGCTACGTCCAGGGCGACGCAAGCGACGGATTCATCCTCGTTCCCCACATCACCCCCGCGGGCCTCGACGAGTTCATCGACACCGTCGTACCGGAACTTCAGGACCGCGGCAGTTTCCGGACCGAGTACTCAGGAACCACCCTGCGCAGCCATCTCGGGCTGCGCCACCCGCACGAGCAGGCTGAAGGAGTCCGCGCATCATGACCGTTACCGACACTTCCACCAGCACCTTCACCGGCGATTGGAATGCCTGGCACGCCTCACGCGACGCCACCTTCGGCGAACCCCTCGGCTGGCTGAGCCTGACTGCGTTGCATTGGCTGGTGGATACCGATTCCACCTTCGCGGACCTGCCCGGTGCATGGCGCGCCGACGCGAATGCCGTTGTCGTCACCGCGACGCCGGCCGACGACCTCTCGATCGACGGCGTCGCAGTAGACGGTTCGGCCACTCTGAATCCGATCGAGGGGGCGCCGGGACTGATCGTCAAGCAGGGCGCGCGGTTGGTCGAGGTCATCCGCCGCACCGGCGAGGTGGCTCTGCGGATCCACGATTCGTCGGCCCCGGCTTTGGCGCAGTTCAGTGGTATCCCGACCTTCGAGCCGAACCCGCAGTGGCGCATCGAGGGTGTCTTCACAGCTTTCGAGGAGGCTCGCACGGTGACGACAGGTGCGGTCGTCGAGCGCCTCGAGCATCATCACGACGCCCGCGGAACCATCAGCTTCGAACACGACGGTGCAACGCATACGCTGATTGCGTTCGCGGGCAGGGACAACGGCTTTCACATCCTGTTCACCGACGCGACCAGTGGTGTGTCCACCTACCCGGCCGCCCGCTCGCTGCACGTGAGCGCACCTGAACCCGGTGGCGCGGTAGTCCTCGATTTCAATCGGGCGTCGAACCTGCCCTGCGCGTTCACCGATTACGCGACGTGCCCGGTGGCCCCCGCCGAGAACCGCCTGGCGTTCGCGGTGGAAGCCGGCGAGAAGACACCGGACACCCGCTCCGAAAGCGGACCGAGGTGAGCGCGCCGCTGTCCGTACTCGACCTCTCGCCGATCAGTGAGGGCGGAACGGCCCGCCAGGCTTTGCGGAACTCGCTGGACCTCGCTCGTTCTGCCGAAGCGTGGGGATACAAGCGTTACTGGGTCGCCGAACACCACTTCGTCGGTGTTGCCTCTTCGTCGCCAGCAGTGCTTGTCGGGCTGATCGCGGCCGCCACCAACACCATTCGCGTCGGCTCGGCCGCCGTGCTGCTGGGCAACAACACGGCGGCTCAGGTGGTCGAGGCCTTCGGTACCGTCGAAGCGTTGTATCCGGGTCGTATCGATCTCGGCATCGGGCGCAGCGGACAGCGTCGGGTGGAGGCACTTCGCGCGGTCGCTGCCGGAACGCCTGCGCCGGCAGAATCGAAGCGAGAGAACGTCGTACGCGACGGCGTCGTGATCCCGGCGCCCTTCGATCCAACCGGTCTTCTCACGTCACCGCGATTGCAGGCGTCGTTCGAGGCATTGGCGTTTCCGGGCGCGCAGGCGCCCGATTTCGAGCAGCAGGTCGACGACATACGCTCGCTCCTGAACGGTACCTACAGAACCCGCGACGGCATCGAATTGCACGCCAGTCCCGGCGAGAATGCCGACGTCGAACTGTGGGTGTTCGGAAGCAGCGCGGGCCCCAGTGCCGAGCTCGCCGGACGACTCGGATTGCCGTTCGGTGCGAATTACCATGTGGCGCCGTCGAGTACGCTCGATGCCGTCGAGGCATACCGCACAGCATTCCGTCCGTCGGACGTCCTGTCGGAGCCGTATGTCGTCGTGTCCGCGGATGTTGTTGCTGCGGAAGACGATGCGACGGCGAGAGAGTTGGCGTCGACCTTCGCGCACTGGACGCACAGCATTCGCAGCGGACACGGCGCCATCCCGTACCCCGATCCGGCCACAGCGCTCCCACTTTCCGACGCCGACACAGCAGTGGTGGAGGATCGGCTGATCACGCAGTTCGTCGGTTCACCGTCTACCGTCGCCGACAGGCTCGACAGTTTGCAGAAGCTCACCGGAGCGGACGAATTGGTAATCACCGGGGTGACCCATCGGCACGAGGATCGTCTGCGCTCGTACGAGCTGCTTGCCAAGGAATGGGGACTACCCGCACTACTGGCAGCGTGAGTTTGCCTTGGTCCATTAGTGTCGAGTGATGTTTTCACCTCGAGATGCCCTTGCGGTTGCTCTTGACGTAGCGCGTGAGGGCATGGAGCTCGGGGAGATGCCGATCGGCGCAGTCGTGTTCGACGACGACCGTGTGCTCGGGCGGGCGTATACGCAAGAACGGGCACTCGGCCGACGGGTAGTCCATGCGGACCTTCAAGCGCTCTTGCAGGCCGACGAGGCTCTCGGAATTACTCGAGCGTCCGGTGAATTGACATTGGCGGTCAATCTCGAACCATGTCTCATGTGTATGGGTGCCGCGATCACGCTCGGTGTGACCCGGGTGTGGTTCGCTGAATACGCCACCGGCACTGGCCCCGCCGGGATGCGGGACTGGGCGCGCAGTCTCACCTGACGCCATGGCTTGTAAGGAGGGCCGTGAGGCTCACGCCCCGATAGCGCCCGCGATCATCGGCCACGACGCGCGCATGTCGGCTTCGAAGAGCCCCCAGGTGTGGGTGCCTTCGGGTCGGAAGCTGAACGTCGCGGGAATGCCGAGCTGACCGAATCGCCCCTGCAGGGCAGCGGTGCACATGTTGGTGATGCCTTCGAGGACCGCGCCGGGAACGACGCCGGCGGCCATAGCCAGCGAGTTGATTCCGTCCACCGGGCCGGGGAGGCCGTTGCCGGTCGAGATGAACAGCGCTGTGCCACGCAGTTTCTCGGCGTTGATCAACGGGTCGTGCGCCGCCCACTGCGGGCTACCCCACGGCCCCCACATGTTGGCCGCGTTGCCGCCGCCGAGTATCTCGACCATCGAGCGCACCGCTGCCTGGCCGAGCGGGTCGCCGGCGCGCGGACAGCCGCTGTACGAGCCGACTGCGCGGTAGGTGCCCGGCGACTGGATCGCGAGGTCCAGAACCGGTCCGCCGGCCATCGACACACCGCCGAGTGCGTTGACACCGGTCGTGTTGTACCGAGCGTTGACCGCCGCCGGTAGTTCCTTGGTGAGGTACGTCTGCCACTTGTTACGGCCCAGCACCGGATCGTCGGCGTTCCAGTCGGTGTACATGCTGAACTTGCCGCCGACCGGCATGACCACGTTGACGTGTTTGTCGTCGAAGAAGTCACGAACTCCGGTGTTGTTGAACCACGAGATCCCGTCCTCGCCGCCGCCGACACCGGTCAACAGATAGAAGGTCGGGGCCGGGCCTCCTCCGGCCGGCGAAATCACGTCGTTGGCGATCCAGCGGTCCATCGAGGGGGAGTAGACGTCGATGCGACTGACCACGGAATCCGCGCTCGCGGTCGGCGCGCTGAGGCCGAGAAAGCCGGCGGCCATGGCCACCGCCATCGTCAGCCGAACCGTGAAACGACGTGTCTTCATATTTCCCCCCAGGCGCAAGCCGGACAGCGTATTTGTGCCTTCCAACAGTGGCACAATGCGAAGAGGAGTGACGAATGTCCGGGTAACAGTCGTATAAGAAGATGGAGACAATTGCGTGGGATCGCAGTCGCACCACCCCGAATCCGACGTGATTCGGCTGGCCTTCGGGCTGGCCGCGATCACGGCTGGTGCGGCGCGCAGAACCGCTGGTCTCGCACTTGATTCCGTGCAGCGGATCCCTGTCGTCGGTGACGCACTCGACGGCGCGATCACCCAGGTCACCACTCGCGGCACGGAAGCGATGCACTCGACCGTGGAGTTCGCCGACTCGACCTTGCGGACGGTGATCAAAGCTGTCGTCGACGCTGCTCTGTCCGAAGTCGACATCACCAAGATCGTCGTCGACCACGTGGACATCGACAAGATCGCCGAGAACATCGACGTGGACAAGATTGCCGAACGGGTCTCGCTCGAACCGATCATCGACCGGGTCGACGTGGACGAGATCGCAAGCCGCCTCGACGTCAAAGCGGTGATCGATCGCCTCGATCTCGACGGGATAGTCGACACGGTCGACCTCGAACGCCAGGTCAACCGCATCGACCTCGTCAAGATCGCCGACCAGGTCATCGAGGGCGTCGACCTGCCCCAGATGATTCGTGAATCGACCGGTTCACTCTCCACGGAAGCCGTGCACGGAGCTCGAGTGCAGGGCATGCAGGCGGACGACGCTGTCGCCGGCTTCGTCGGGCGACTCTTCGGCCGCGACAACGCACCGTCATCAGATAAACCGTCACCAGAAAAACCGTCGACAGAGACCGATCCGAAGACGAACGCAGGCGAACGCTAGTGGCCCAGGAGAGTTCCGGCCCAGCCGGCATCGTCACCCGTGGACTCGCCGGACTGATCGACCTGGGCGTCGTCCTGCTCCTGATGGGTTCCGTGTACGTGGGCTTCGCCTTCGTCCGACTGCTCTTCTCGCCACAGAGCTTCACTTTCTCGGAACCGGGAATCTTCCTGTCCACGACGGCATTTCTCGGTGTCTCGGTGGCGTATCTGACCGCCTGCTGGGCGACCACCGGTCGGACCGTCGGGTCCCTCGTGATGGGGCTGCGGGTGATCACGTCCGGGCATCGCCTCGTGCGCTGGCCGTTGGCCTTCATCCGTGCGGTGCTCTGCGTGCTCTTCGCCTTCGGATTGCTGTGGTCGGCGGTCGATCGACGACGACGTTCGTTGCAGGACATCGTTCTGCGCACCGAGGTCGTCTACGACTGGCGTCAGGACCCGGATCTGGTGGCACCGCACGGAGGTGAGCACGCATGAGTGAACCGAACCGCCCGGACGAGCGCTTCACCCTTGCCAGCGAGCGCACCTTCCTCGCCTGGATGCGTAGCTCACTCGCCCTGCTGGCCGGAGGCATCGCCGTCGTCCAATTGGTACCGGAATGGAGTACCGGGTGGGTTCGCACGACTCTCGGTCTGACCCTGATCGCACTCGCGGCGGCAGCCGCACTGGTAGGTATGCGACGCTGGCTACAGGTGAAGAAGGCGCTCGAGGACGGAGCGGCGATGCCGGAACCGCACGCATTGTGGCTGTTTGCACTGGCACTGGCCGGGGTTGCCGTCGCAGCCGGCGTGGCAACGGTGGTCACCAGCCTCGCTCGCTGAGATACGCAGAGAAGTCCCAGCGGTGTCTGGATAGTCTGCAAAGAACGTGAAGCATGTCAGAGAAGTAAACGAAACAGACGACAAGGGAGTGCACGGTGGCGCAGGAACTCAAGCTCGGATACAAGGCATCGGCTGAGCAATTCGGCCCTCGCGAACTGGTAGAGCTGGCAGTTCTGGCAGAGCAGCACGGCATGGATTCCGTTGCGGTGAGCGATCATTTCCAGCCGTGGCGCCACAACGGTGGCCACGCACCGTTCTCGCTCGCCTGGATGACCGCCGTCGGTGAGCGCACCGAGCGCGTGCAGATCGGCACGTCCGTGATGACGCCGACGTTCCGCTACAACCCGGCAGTCATCGCTCAGGCGTTCGCGACGATGGGATGTCTCTACCCGGGACGCATCATGCTCGGCGTCGGCAGCGGTGAGGCTCTCAACGAGATCGCCACCGGCTTCCAGGGCGAGTGGCCCGAGTTCAAGGAACGCTTCGCGCGGCTGCGTGAGTCCGTGCGGTTGATGCGTGAGCTGTGGCTGGGCGATCGTGTCGACTTCGAAGGCGAGTACTTCACCACTCGGGGCGCGTCGATCTACGACGTTCCCGAGGGCGGCATTCCCGTGTACATCGCGGCCGGCGGACCCGTTGTCGCCCGGTACGCGGGACGTGCCGGTGACGGCTTCATCTGCACCTCCGGAAAAGGCATGGAGCTCTACACCGAGAAGCTGCTTCCAGCCGTTGCCGAGGGCGCAGCCAAGGCCGAGCGCGACGTCGCCGACATCGACAAGATGATCGAGATCAAGATCAGCTACGACACCGATCCGGAGGCTGCACTCGAGAACACCCGCTTCTGGGCTCCGCTGTCCCTGACGCCGGAGCAGAAGCACAGCATCGAGGATCCGATCGAAATGGAAGCCGCTGCCGACGCTCTGCCCATCGAGCAGGTGGCCAAGCGTTGGATCGTCGCTTCCGATCCGGACGACGCCGTCGAGCAGGTCAAGGCCTACGTCGATGCCGGTCTCAATCACCTGGTGTTCCACGCACCGGGCCATGATCAGCGCCGGTTCCTCGAACTGTTCGAGCGTGACCTCGCGCCTCGCTTGCGTGCTCTGGGCTGATCCTCGAGATCAACTGAACGGTGTCTGCCACTCGACGTGTGGCAGGCACCGTTCGTCTTTCTCGTAGCCGCCGGTTGTCGGCACGAGCGTGAGCGTGACCACGATCAGTGGCAAGGTGGGCGGCGGCCCACACTAGGCTGTTGGGCATGCCAGAAGCGCCCGCTGCCGTGTCGAGTGTCTACGTTGCCTCTCCTGAAGGTGACACCGGAAAATCCACCATCGCGCTTGGCGTGCTGCAGATGCTGTGCGCGACCGTCGCCCGGGTCGGTGTCTTCCGCCCGATCGCCCGCTCTACCGAGGAAACCGACTACATCCTCGAACTGCTGCTCGAGCACACCACCGCCGATCTCTCCTACGCCGACGCACTCGGCGTCACCTACGAGCAGGTTCACGCCGATCCTGAAGCCGCGCTGGCCGACATCGTCGCGAAGTACCACACCGTGGCCGAGCAGTGCGACGCCGTCGTCATCATCGGAAGTGACTACACCGACGTAGCAAGCCCGAGCGAGCTGAGCTTCAACGCCCGCATCGCCGTGAACCTCGGCGCGCCGGTTCTGCTGGCGGTACGCGGCGCTCGGCGCAGTGTCGAGGAGGTCGCCCAGCTCGCGCATCTATGCGCCGCCGAGTTGGCCGCCAACCACGCTCATCTGCTCGCGGTCGTCGCCAATCGTTGCGATCCCGACAAGCTCGACGAGGTCACCGCAGCGCTGTCCGACATCGGTGTTCCGACGTGGAGCCTGCCGGAGATTCCGTTGCTCGTCTCGCCCACGATGGCCGAGTTGATGGAGGCCACCGGCGGCGAGTTGTATTCGGGTGACCCGGAACTGCTGCACCGCGAAGCGCTGAAGGTGATGGTGGGCGGCATGACCGCCGAGCACATCCTCGAGCGTCTGGTCGAGGGCATGGTCGTCATCGCACCGGGTGACCGCTCGGACGTGCTGCTCGCGTTGCTCAATGCGCATGAGGCGGAGGGATTTCCGTCGCTCGCGGGCATCATCATGAATGGCGGGATCACGCCGCACCCGGCCATCGCGGCGTTGATGGCCGGCCTCAAACAGCGTCTTCCGATTCTCACGACAACCCTCGGCACTTTCGACACCGCAAGCGCCGCAGCCCAAACCCGCGGACGCGTGGCAGTCGGTTCGCAGCGCAAGGTGGACACCGCGTTGAGCTTGATGGAACAGCGCGTCGACGCCGACGTCCTGATGGACCGACTGGCACTGCCGATCCCGTCCGTCGTGACCCCACAGATGTTCGAGTACAAGCTGATCGACCGTGCTCGACGCGATCGCAAGCACATCGTCCTGCCTGAGGGTGACGACGACCGGATCCTGCGCGCGGCCGGCCGGTTGCTGCAGCGCCAGGTTGCCGACCTGACGATCCTCGGTGACGAACCCAGTGTGCGTCGACGCGCAGCGGAACTCGGCGTCGACATCAGTGGCGCGCAGGTACTCGCACCCGCGCAGTCCGAGTACACCGAGCGCTTCGCACAGGAATACACCGCGCTGCGTGCTCACAAGGGCATGACCATCGAGCGGGCCCGCGAGGTGATCGCCGACATCTCGTACTTCGGAACGATGATGGTGCACTTGGGAATTGCCGACGGCATGGTGTCCGGCGCTGCACACACCACCGCTCACACGATTCGACCCTCGTTCGAGATCATCAAGACCGCCCCCGGTGTCTCGACGGTCTCGAGCATCTTCCTGATGTGCCTGGCCGACCGCGTTCTCTCCTACGGTGACTGCGCCGTGGTTCCGGACCCGACGTCGGAGCAGTTGGCGGACATCGCGATCTCGTCCGCACAGACGGCGTCGCAGTTCGGGATCGATCCGCGCATCGCGATGCTCTCGTACTCCACCGGGGATTCGGGCAGCGGAGCCGACGTCGACAAGGTTCGCACCGCGACCGCTTTGGTGCGCGAGCGTCGACCGGATCTGTTGGTGGAAGGGCCCATTCAGTACGACGCCGCCGTCGAGCAGAGTGTCGCCGACAAGAAGATGCCGGATTCGCTGGTGGCGGGCAAAGCAACGGTGTTCGTGTTCCCGGACCTGAACACCGGCAACAACACGTACAAGGCAGTGCAGCGTAGCGCCGGTGCTATCGCCGTCGGGCCGGTTCTGCAGGGACTGAACAAGCCGGTCAACGACCTCTCGCGTGGAGCGTTGGTCCAGGACATCGTCAACACCGTGGCTATCACGGCAATACAGGCACAGGGAGCGCAAGCGTGAGCGACGGCACCGTACTGGTCATCAATTCCGGCTCGTCATCCATCAAATTTCAACTCGTGCATCCGGATACGGCGGAATCGGTGGCGCACGGTCTCATCGAGCGCATCGGTGAGCCCGACGGCCACATCGTCTACAACCACCGCACCGGAGTCGAAGACCGGAGCCTTCCGATCGCCGATCACCGCGCAGGTCTGAAGATGGTGCTCGACATCGTCGCCGAGGTCGGGCGGCCGCTGAGTGAGGCCGGAATCATCGCAGTCGGTCACCGAGTCGTGCACGGTGGTGACATCTTCTATTCGCCGACTCTCATCGACGACGGCGTCGTGAAAGCCATCGCGGATTTGTCGAACCTTGCGCCGCTGCACAATCCAGCCAACGTGATCGGTATCGAGGTGGCGCGCGAAGAACTGCCAGACGTTCCGCACGTCGCAGTGTTCGACACCGCCTTCTTTCACACACTGCCCGCGGCGGCGTCCACCTATGCGATCGATCGGGATGTGGCCAAGGCCAACCAGATTCGCCGGTACGGCTTCCACGGGACCTCACACGAATACGTGTCTGGACGGGTCGCGGAGTTCCTCGGCAAGGATCCGGCCGAGCTGAATCAGATAGTTCTGCACCTCGGAAACGGCGCTTCGGCCTCGGCAATCAAGGGCGGCAAGGCCATCGACACCACGATGGGCCTCACCCCGCTCGAGGGTCTTGTCATGGGCACCCGCAGCGGCGACATCGATCCAGGCATCATCTTGCACCTCAACCGCAACTCGGGAATGAAGGTCGACGAGATCGACGACCTCCTCAACCGGCGCTCCGGTTTGAAGGGACTGTCGGGAGTCAACGATTTCCGTGCCCTGCTCGCACTGATCGAGGGCGGCGACCAAGACGCACAACTTGCGTACGACGTTTACGTGCACATGCTCCGTAAGTACATCGGCGCCTTCATCGTTCAACTCGGTGGCGTCGACGTCATCACCTTCACCGGCGGCGTCGGGGAGAACAACGTCGACGTACGACGCGACAGCCTGGCCGGGCTTTCCCGTCTCGGTATCGAGGTCGATCCGGCTCTCAACGAGGCGAAGAGTCGCGACGAGCGTCGTATCTCCGCATCCTCGTCGGCCGTCGAGGTGCTGGTGGTCCCCACCAACGAGGAGTTGGCGATCGCCCGCGCGGCGAAGGCTTTGGTGGCCGCACTATAGGTTTCTGCAGCACTGTAAACCTCGGGGCGTCCGTCAGAAATTGCTGCGCGGACGCACCGCATTCGCCCGGTCCACGAGGGCGTAGCGGTGCGTGCGGGAGGTCGTGGCGCGAGCGAGGGCGCGAAGGCAGGCTTCGGCTCCGGTGCGCAGACCTTGCTCGGTGAAGGGCAGGTCGAGGATGGGTTCGAGTTCGGTGTGCGAGCGATTGCCGTAGCGAATCCAATCGAGTGCCGTGCCCAACACCAGGGTTCGCATCTGCAGGCTTCGGCTCTCTTCAGCAGGTAGCGCCCGAACACGACGGGCGGCTTCCCGCAGAGTCGATTCGTCGAGTTCGGCGATCGGAACGCCGGACAGCATCGTCAGAGCGCTGGACATCCGTGCGACGTTGTAGTGCCGGGAAGACGTGGGTACTTCGTCGAGGGCGGCGATGGCTGCCTTCTTGTTGCCGTGATCGGCGAGTTGTCGGGCGAGCCCGAATGCTGCGCTCACGTAGTTTCGTTCGGTCCGCCAGACGGTGCGGTAGTACTTCTCGGAGAATCGGCACCATTGGTCCGGGTCGTCGCTCTCCCAGTGCTGGAGAATCAGTTCTGCCGTCGCTGCCAACGCCAGCTTGGGGGCAGCCTCGCCGGGCAGTGCGGTGAGAACTGCCTCGAAGTGACTGAAAGCGGGCTCGAATCGGTCCAGTTGTAACGCCGCAAGTCCTCGATACCACTCGATCTTCCAGTGGTCCCCGATGTTCTGCTGGAGTTCGCCCAGAACTGTCAGTGCGGTTTCCGGATCACCGAGATCGAGATGAGCTTTGGCCTCGGCCAGTCGAACTTCGCCCGAGACGGCGGCCGCCGGTGTGCCTGACGTTCGGTCGATTCCGTTCTCGCGGGCATGCTTGAGAGCATCGAGAGTCTGAGACGGTTCGCTGTGCACCGCCGCTGCCAGCAACGGCGCGCTGGGATCGGTGGGGTCGACCAACGGAATGGGAAGTGCGTGCGCAACTTCGCGCGGATCGAGAGCGGCGTCGTGGCTGACACCGTCCACGTACACATCGGTTTGCCCGACCAATTCATCGGTGCCGAAAGACGTTCGCTGCCTGCTGAACACGAGCGAGAGTCCGGGATTCTCCTGCCCGGTCTGCTCGGCGAGGATTTCTCGCAGAACGCCGGTGAGTTGTCCCGCGATTTCCTCGGCGGACTGGAATCGCTTCTTCGGATCCGGGTCGGTGGCGCGTAACAGTAGACGGTGAAAGAACTCGTGGTCGCGCAGTAGTGGCTCGTCCTCCGGTTCGGGAAGGCCGTCGAGGTACCGTCCGTGCTTCGAGGGCATGTCGAGGGTGAGAACCGCGAGTGTTCTTCCGACGGTGAAGATGTCGGAGGCGATGGTCGGACCGGTCTCGATGATCTCGGGTGCTTGATAGCCGGCGGTACCGTACAGGTATCCGTAGTCTTCGATTCCGGACACGGCGCCGAGATCGATCAGCTTCAACTGATCCTCGGTGACCATTACGTTCTCGGGTTTGAGGTCGTTGTAGGCCAGGCCGGTGGAATGCAGATAGCTCAGCGCCGGAAGGATTTCCAGTACGTAGCCGATTGCCTGCTCGATCGGCATGTGCTTGCCGTCCGGGAATTCGGCCAGCACCTCGCGCAATGATCGCCCACCCACGTACTCCATGACGATGTACCCCATGGGTGTGCCATCCGGGCGCGGATGCTCGACGAAGTTGAAGATCTTGACGATGCTGGGGTTGGCGACCTCGGCGAGGAACTGACGCTCGGCCACCGCAACGGCTTGCGCTTCGGAATCACCGAAATGCAAGAGCCCCTTGAGAACTACCCACCTGTCGCTGACATTGCGATCGATCGCGAGGTAGATCCATCCCAGGCCGCCGTGCGCGATGGGCCCTTGAACCTCGTACTGACCGGACACCAATTCGCCCTCTTCGAGGAGTGGACGGAAGTCGAAAGTGGAACCGCACTTGGGGCAGGTGCCGTGCTGAGTTGCCTTGGTGCTTGCGCTCTTACGACCGACTGGTTCGTTGCATTTCCAACAGAACCGTTTCCGCTCGGGGACGGTCGGGTCACTCATCACCGCAGATGCGGGGTCGATCTGAGGGACGGGGGGAACCTCGACCAGGCCGCCGCCGAGGCGCAGCTTTCGTCCCGACCGGCTGCGGCGGGATCGAGTGGAGCGGCCGGTCGGGGAGGAGGATGCGGACGGCGTGGTTCCTCGTATCTGGGCCGAGGTCGGTTCGAGACGCTCGTAGGCGCCCGTGGCTTCGGGCTCGGGCCGCTCGTAGGCGCCGGTGGCTTCGGGTTCGGGACGCAGGGAAGCCTGCGTGGCGTCGGGCTCGGGGCCGGTTTCTTCGGTCATGTCAGCCTCAATCCCGGTAGACGGCCGGCGGGGGACCGGGCGAAGGACCGAGGACGCTGAGCCAGCGGTCGTAGATACGGTTCCAGGTCCCGTCGCTCCGGATCCGATCCAGTGTTCCGTTGACGAATCGGACCAAGTCGGGGTTGTCCTTGTTCACTCCGATTCCGTACGGTTCGACGCCCAGTGAGCCACCGACCATCATCAGATACGGGTCTTGCGAGGCGAGGCCCGCGAGGATCGTGTCGTCGGTGCTGATCGCGTCCACCTGCCCCTGCTGGAGGACGACGAGGCAGTCGGACCACATCGGGACGGTGACGACGGTGGCTTCGGGTTGGAGTTGCTGGATTCGAGTCGCCGAGGTCGTTCCCCGGGCAGCGCAGACCCGCTTGCCTGCGAGGTCGTCGATGCCGCGGACGGATGACCCCTGCAAGACCTGAATTCGTTGTTCAGCGGAGAAGTACTGCGTCGAGAAGTCGACCTTCTCGCGCCGCTCGCACGTGATGGTCATGGTCTTGACGACCACGTCGACCATCGATTCCTGGAGTGCGGCGATCCGATCGTCCGACGTCAGGATTCGGTACTCGATCTTCTCCGGGTCACCGAGCAGATCTCGGGCGATTTCGCGGGCGATGTCCACGTCGAAACCCTCGAGGCGCCCGGTGGCCGGATCGCGAAAGCTCATGAGGTTGGAACCGGTGTCCAGGCCCACGATCAGCCGCCCGCGGGCGCGGATGGCGTCGAGGCTCGGCGTGGGTGGCTGCGGAGATGCGTCTGCGGGGGTGGGCCGCAGGCTCGCGGTGAGGTTGGTGCACGACGCGGTAGTCGTCGGTGTCGGGCTGGGAGCGATGGTGGCCTCGGCCGGCAGCGGCGGTTCCGTGTACGACGTGGCGCCTGCGTTGTCCAAGTCTTCGGCTCGATCCGCACCGCAACCGGCGAGCATCAGCATGGCCGCTGCCAGAACCGCGACACATACGGCCGGGCTCTTCCTCCGCATCACCGGTACTCCCGTCACTGATACTCCCGCAGTCGAGGCCAGAATCCGATGAAGATTCCGGCAACTCCGAGAACTGCCAATACAGACATGCCCGGTGCAGAGGCAGCCAACACCCGGGAGGCGTACGAGACGTCGGACCGAAGATTCGTGCGCGAATCCACGATTCCCTGCCAGAGTTCGTGATCGAGCTTTCCGTACTCCGCGGCCGAATCCTGTTCTCCGGCGCCGATGGTGATGGCTGCGGCGGACGTGAAGTCGCCGTTTCCGAGACGGTCGTACATGCGCGTGTGCGCAGCCACCCACTGCTGGCGCGAGTCGAGTGCGGCGGTCAGCACTTCGCTGTTCACTCGGGCGCGTTCGTCGCTTTGCAGGCCCTCGAGGATGTCCCGCAGAGCATCGACCTTGCGGGTGAACGTCACGTTGTCCTCGGCGGTCGAATCCCGCCTCGCCAGCGTGAGGGTTTCCACGGTGCGTGCTTGCTGCGCCATGATTCGTGCCTCGGTCAGTTCGTGCAGTGGCTCGGCCCCGGCGTCGAGCGCGCGCCCGGTGGCCAGTGCGGAGACCAGTCCGACCGTGAGCAGCCACAGCAGAGCTGCAGCGACCGCCAGCGAGGCAAGGATCAACCCGAGATTGAAGCGTCGGCGACTCTTGCGGGAGAAGTACATCTGTGTCGCCACCAGCGCGCACAGCACGAAGACGAACGCCACGATCGGCCACCACGGTGGAGTCTCGAAATCGCGCTGTACTTGTGAGACCAGCGTCTCCTGCGAGGCGTGCAGTTGCTGGGCCATCGGCAGCAGCGAGGTCTGCATCAACTGGGAGGCCTCGCTCAAATATGCTGCCCCGACCGGGTTTCCGACGCGATTGTTCGCCCGTGCAGTTTCGACCAGCCCGGTGTAGACGGAGAGGTCGGTCGAGATAGTGGTCAACGCGCTGTGACCGGCAAGATCAGTCGAGTCGAGACCGGCCGACGCCTGGACGATCTCCGCAGAGGCCTCACCGATCGACTGCGTGTATCGGTCGCGGACTTCGGCGGGTTCGAGGCCGCCGGAGATGAAGGCGGTGGCCGCGGCGGCGTCTGCCAAGGACAACGCACTGTAGAGATTCTGGGCCGAGTTGGCGAGAGGCTCGGTTTCGACGAGGAGGAGGTCGAGGTTCGCCTGGCGATTCTCGATCGCTGCGGTGGCGAGGAGTCCGGCGATCAAAGTGATCGCGATCAGGATCAGTCCGACGACGGTCAACCGGCCAGGCGTCGAGGACATGAAGGCCTGCAGTTCGCGCCGCAGAAGTGCCTGCTCGTCCTCCGCCGACACTGATGTGGCCTCGGAGGGCGGCAGCGACCGGGGTTCGATGGACGGGACGACACGGTCGACCATCGAGCACCTCACTTCGCTGTAGGCGGGCTACCGAGAAATGATGCCGCCGAGAAATGATTCAGGGCATCTTCGCGAGCATATAAGCATCACCTACACCTGGAGCAGATTGAAACGGTTAGTGTGGGACAACGGCGAGAGCAGGCGGAGCGAGGTAGTCGATGCGTGGTGACGGTGACGGTTGGTCCATCGGATCGGACGGTACTCGGCATTGGGGTAAACACGGAGCCGCAGGACTGCTACTGCGTGCCCCCGATTCGGACGGATCACCCATGGTCTTGCTGCAGCATCGTGCGGCGTGGAGCCATCAGGGCGGAACGTGGGCACTGCCCGGCGGAGCGCGGGACTCACACGAGAGCACGACGCACGCTGCCGTCCGGGAGGCACACGAAGAAGCAGGTATCGCCGAGGACGCCGTCCGTGTCCGCGGGGAAGTAGTGACGATGCGCGCCGAGAGCGGGTGGACTTACACCACCGTCGTGGCTGACGCGGCGCATCCACTGTCGACGGTTGCCAATGGTGAGAGCACCGAGTTGCGGTGGGTACGCGAAGCCGACGTCGACTCACTGCCGCTGCATCCGGGCTTCGGTTCCTCATGGCCCGACCTCCGGACCGAGCCTGTTGTGGCCGTGGACGGCGATCCGCACACCGTCGTGCTCGAGGACGGCGGATTCGGATGGTTGTCGGGTAGTTCCCACCACGGCAGTGACCAGGCAGGCAGCGACCAGGCAGGCAGCGACCAGGCAGGCAGCGACCAGAACCTGTCCGAGGCGAGCAGTACCCAGTCGTAGCAGTCGAGTCTTCACAGTTCATTCACAGCAGAAGGGCCGGACTCCGCGGGAGTCCGGCCCTTCGGTGTTTCGGTCGTCGACCGAAACGAGGCTCAGCTGAGCGAGTTCAGCGCCGTGATGAAGCTGACCGCGGTGATGCCGAGCTTGAGCAGCTCGCTGATCTTGCCGAGGTTCAGGTCTTCGAGCGATTCGGTGCTGAGCGAGCCGGTGTCGAGGGATCCCATTTAGTGCTCCTAGGTTCAGTTAGTAACTGGAGGTAAACTACAACAAACCGAATGGGATGTGACACGCAATCGGAGCAACTGTGAGCAAGATCACTTAATCCGACTTTTCGGACATCCAATCGCACCTAGGAACTGGGAGTTTGTTGTCTGATCGGACAACTTCCGTTCACAATTCGAGTCAGGCGTGCTGACCCGTAACTGTGCGGAAATCGCCCGGCAAACACTTGACGAACGCCAGTTACCGGCTTTCAGCGCCCAGCGACGGCTGCGGCGAGGCGTTGCGCGGCCGCCTGGGGGTCCGATGCTTGCGTGATTGCACGCACGACGACGATGCGCGTGGCGCCGGCATCGAGCAGCTCTGGCAGACGTTCCTCGTCGATGCCGCCGATCGCGAACCAGGGCCGCGGCGGTGCGGCGTCGGCGGTCGATCGAACCAGTTCCAAACCGGACGCACTTCGATTCGGTTTGGTCGGTGTCGCCCAGACCGGCCCGGTACAGAAGTAGTCGACGCCCTCTTCGATGGCGGCCAGACTCGCCTGCGCGCGACTGCTCGTCGAACGGCCGATGACTACGTCTTCACCGACAACGGTTCGCGCGTAGGGGACGGGAATGTCGTTCTGGCCGAGGTGGAGGATGTCGGCGCCGGAAGCCATCGCGAGATCCGCGCGATCGTTGACGGCCAACAATGCGCCGTGGCGTCGCGCTGCGGTCGCGAGAATGCCCAGCGCCACCAGTTCGTCCTTGGCCTCGAGCGGGCCGAACTCGCGCTCACCGGCAGAGCCTTTGTCACGCAATTGGATGATGTCGACTCCGCCGGACAATGCTGCCTCGGCGAACTGCGCGAGGTCGCCTTTCTCGCGGCGCGCGTCGGTGCACAGGTACAGCCGTGCTGCTGCCAGGCGCTCGCGCCGGTCGATGTCGTTACTGGGATGTGTGGGGTGCACGGAGCAAACGGTAGCCTCTAGGGAGCAAGGTTCGACACGGGAGTCCTGAAACGTCGTCGTCACTTTTTGTCGTGACTGCGAGGTTCGTAGGGCTGAGAGGGGATCGCGACCAGATCCCGACCGTCAGACCTGACCCGGATCATGCCGGCGCAGGAAGTGGAGGTGGAGTTTCGTGAGTACACACGCTCGTACGGTGTCGGTTGTCGGCGGCGGTGTCATCGGTCTCGCTATCGCGTGGCGAGCAGCCCGCGACGGGTGGGCCGTTCGGTTGTACGACCCGTCCATTGGATCAGGTGCTTCGTGGGTGGCGGGCGGAATGCTTGCCCCGCTTTCCGAAGGCTGGCCGGGTGAAGAAACCGCGTTGACAATCGGTGCAGCGTCCCTGGAACGGTGGCCGACGTTCGGTGAGGAGCTCGGAAAATTCGGGCAATCGGTCTTCACCGCGGACAGCTCGCTGACGGTTGCACTCGACACTGCCGACGCGCAGGACCTGCAGACCATCGCCGAGTGGGTGAGCTCGCAGGGGCACGAACTCGAAGTTCTCGGTCGCGCGCGCATCCGTGAACTCGAACCGATGCTGGGCCGGGGCATCCGGTCGGGGTTGATGGCTGTTGGTGAGTCCGCCGTCGACAACAGACTTCTGCTGGCGGCGTTGCAGAAGGCCTGTGCGGAATCCGGCGTCGAATTGATCGCGCGGGCCGTCGACGACCTCGCCGAACTCGATACCGATCAGATAGTGCTCACCGCCGGTATCGCGTCACCCAAGCTGTGGCCCGGGCTACCGGTACGCCCGGTCAAGGGCGAAATCCTTCGCTTGCGCAGTAGGCCTGGAGTCACCCCGGCGCCCAGCCGCACCATCCGCGGAAGCGTCCACGGGCGGCCCGCCTACCTCGTCCCGCGCGGTGACGGAATCGTCGTCGGCGCAACACAATACGAGTCTGGTGAGGATACACAGGTCACGATGGCCGGCGTACGGGACCTGATCAACGACGCCGAGGCACTGATGCCGGCGATCGGCGAATACGAACTGTACGAGTGCGCGGCAGGTCTGCGTCCCATGACGCCGGACAACCTGCCGTTGATCGGGCGCGTGTCCGATCGTGTTGTCGTCTCCACCGGGCACGGCCGCAACGGGGTCCTGCTGACGCCCGTCACCGCCGATGCGACGGTCGCGTTGCTGAACGGCACATCTTTGGTCGAGGTAAAAGGAACCGAACCCGAGCGGTTCGCAGTAGCTAAGGAAAATTCATGAGTGAGCAGGTCCCGATCGGGATCACCGTCAACGGCGAAGATCTCGAGTTCGATCGAGCAGTCACGGTGACCGAACTTCTGACGCACCTCGAGTTGCCGAGCAAAGGCATCGCCGTGGCCGTCGACGGTGCGCTCTTTCCTCGCGGGCGTTGGGACGAATCCGTCGGACGTGGTTGGGAAATCGAGATCCTCACGGCGGTGCAGGGTGGCTGAGCAGGACCTTCTCACTATCGCGGGCCGCAGTTTCGGTTCCCGGCTCATCACGGGGACAGGCGGCGCCGCCAACCTTGCGGTCCTCGAGGAAGCGCTTGTCGCCTCCGGTACCGAACTGACCACCGTCGCGATGCGGCGAGTCGACGCGGCCGGCGGCACCGGCGTTCTGGACCTGCTTCGTCGCCTCGGAATCGAACCGTTGCCGAACACCGCCGGGTGTCGGGGCGCCGCCGAAGCGGTCCTGACGGCGCAGTTGGCACGCGAAGCGCTCGAGACGAACTGGGTCAAACTCGAAGTCATCGCCGACGAGCGGACTCTGCTGCCCGACGCAATCGAACTCGTCTCCGCCGCAGAACAATTGGTGGACGACGGATTCACCGTCCTGCCGTACACGACGGACGATCCGGTGCTGGCGCTTCGCCTCGAAGAGGTCGGCTGCGCGGCAGTCATGCCGCTCGGTTCACCCATCGGGACAGGGCTGGGTATCGCGAATCCGCACAATATCGAGATGATCGTCGAGCGCGCCGGCGTGCCCGTCATCCTCGACGCCGGAATCGGAACGGCCAGCGACGCCACCCTTGCCATGGAGTTGGGCTGCGACGCCGTCCTACTTGCGACAGCGGTGACGCGGGCCAAGAATCCCGCGTTGATGGCGTCGGCGATGCGGCACGCAGTGGTAGCAGGTTTCGAAGCGCGTCACGCCGGCCGGATTCCCAAGCGGTTCTGGGCCCAAGCATCGTCCTGACGGACCATTTCCGGGTGTTTTCTCAGGGTTATGCCCAGATTGTCCGGCTTCGTGTCCTACCTGAGTACCACTCGGAACTAGACCTGTGGCCGATGTGCTGGTCATTGCCGGTAGGGCAAAGTTCTCCTCATGATTGAACTGAGGGGATTGACCAAGGTTTACGGACCGACGAAAGCGGTGGACGATTTGTCGTTCACGGTCAAGCCGGGCATCGTGACGGGCTTCCTGGGCCCGAACGGTGCAGGTAAGTCGACGACGATGCGGATGATCCTGGGTCTGGATCAGCCGACGTCGGGTGCGGCGTTGATCGAGGGCAAGCCGTACCGCGAGCTCAAGACGCCGTTGCGGACTGTCGGCGCGTTGCTGGATGCGAAGTGGGTGCACCCCAATCGCAGTGCGCGTGCACATCTGCAGTGGATGGCTGCTTCGAACGGGATCCCGAAGTCCCGCGTCGACGAGGTGCTCGGGTTGGTCGGGTTGTCCGAGGTGGCGGGCAAGAAGGCCGGCGGGTTCTCGCTCGGTATGTCGCAGCGTCTGGGGTTGGCGGGTGCGTTGTTGGGGGATCCGAAGGTGTTGTTGTTCGACGAGCCGGTCAACGGTCTCGATCCGGAGGGCATCGTCTGGATTCGTAAGTTCATGCAGCGGTTGGCGGCCGAGGGCCGCACGGTGTTGGTGTCGAGTCACCTTCTGTCGGAGATGGCGCTCACGGCGGAGCAGTTGGTGGTGATCGGTCGGGGTCGGTTGATTTCGGATTCGACGGTCGCGGAGTTCGTGGATCGTTCGTCGGAGTCGACGGTGCGCGTGCGCAGCCCACAGCTCGATGCGTTGCGCAGTGTGTTGCTCTCGCAGGGGCTGACGGTGCGTGAAGACGGTTCCGGCGTTGCCCCGGCATTGGTGGTCGTGGATTCGACCACCGATGTGATCGGTGGTTTAGCTGGTTCGCAGGGAATCGTGTTGTACGAGTTGGCTTCTCAGCAGGGGTCGCTCGAGGATGCGTTCATGAAGTTGACCGGGGACGATGTCCAGTACCACGCATCCGGTATCGATCCGGGTGTCGGTGCACACCACGCAAATACACAGCAGGCAAACACGCAGCAGGCTATGGGAGGTGCACTGTAATGGCTGTTCTCAGTGCTGAACGTATCAAGATCACCACGACCAAGTCGCCGCTGTGGTGCTCGGTCATCATCGTCGTGCTCGCGCTCGGCTTCGCGGCCATCATGGGCGCGGTTGCCAAGTCGGCTCTGACGTCCTCCGACGTCCAGGGAGCACCGGACCTCGACACCGCCGTTGCCACGGCCGGCATCTCGGGTTTCGGAATCATGGTTCTCATGATCATGGCGGCCCTCGCGGTCACCAGTGAGTACCGCTTCGGGACCATCCGCACCACCTTCCAGGCCGTTCCGAACCGTGCCTCGGTTCTGATCGCCAAAGCCGGCCTCATCGGTGCTTTCGGTGCTGTACTGACATTTGTTCTCGCCTTCGGCGCGTACGCCATGGCCAAGGCCATCGCCGGTACCGAGGCGAGTGCCGGATTGACTCTGTCGAGCGGCAGTGACTGGCGCGCGATCTACGGCATCCCGATCTACGCCTTCCTGTGCGTGATTCTCGCTGTCGGCGTCGGATCGATCATTCGCCAGTCGGCCGGCGCTATTGCGTTGCTCCTGCTCTGGCCGCTGCTCATCGAGAGCCTGTTCGGACTGTTCGGCAGCTTCGGCGAGAAGATCACTCCGTTCCTGCCGTTCGCGAATGCAAACCACTTCCTCAGTGCGAGCAGCGGTGGCGTCGACTTCCACTGGGGACCCTGGGGCAGCCTGATTTACTTCGCGGCCTTCGTTCTGGTGATTTTCGGAGCAAGTATCGTCATCGTGAATCGTCGCGACGCCTGATCTTGTCGCTCCCTCGGTAGGTGTTGTCGGGAGACCTACCGAGAACAAGGAGTGACAGCAGAGTAGGGACCCAGTACGAAAAACCATTCGTACTGGGTCCCTTTCCTGTGCTCCGGCCGATATCCTCCGAAGATGAGACTCTTCGGTGTGGTTGTGGTCGCAATGGCTGGAGCACTCGTGGTGAGTGGATGCGCGTCGGGAAGTGAAGCGGCCGTCCCGACAGACCCGGTTGCATTCTCCGAGACCGTCACGGTCGACGCCGTGACCGGGCATCTGGAGCAACTCGAGAAGATCGCCGCCAACAACGAGGGCAATCGATCGGCCGGTACCCCCGGCTACGACGCCAGTGTCGACTACGTGGCAAACCTGCTCGAAGACAAGGGTTTCGAGGTCAGCACCCCGGAATTCGACTTCAGCTCCTTCGATCCCGGCACCGAATCCCTGAAAGCCGCTGACGGCTCCGATGTTCCGGTGCGGGCGCTGACATATTCCACCTCCACGGGACCGACCGGAATCACGGCGCGTCTGGTGGCGATTCCCGCCGACGAGACCCCCGGTTGCGAGGCCACCGACTACGACGGCCGCGACGTGAACGGTGCAATCGTGCTGGTCACCCGCGGAGTGTGCCCGTTCGGCGACAAGCAGAAGATCGCCGCTGATCGCGGCGCGGCGGCGTTGCTGGTTGCCAACAACGAGGACGCAATGCTGGGCGGGGCTACCTTGGGTGAACCCGAAGACGCCCGCATTCCGACCGGCGGGGTGAGTAAGGCGTCGGGCGAGGCTCTTGCCGCAGCGCCCGGAGACCTCACGCTGATTCTCGACACGTCGACGGAAACGACGAAGTCGCGCAACGTGATTGCGCAGACCAAGACCGGCGCGACCGACAACGTGGTTGTCGTGGGCGCCCACCTGGACAGTGTGCCGGAAGGTCCCGGAATCAACGACAACGGAAGCGGTACCGCAGCCGTACTGGAAACCGCGCTGCAGATGGGAAGCTCACCGAGCATCGAAAATGCCGTGCGTTTTGCTTTCTGGGGAGCGGAAGAAGTGGGATTGGTCGGCTCCACCCGCTACGTCGAGGGTCTGAGCGATCAGGAACGGGCCGACATCGCCCTGTACCTGAATTTCGACATGCTCGGTTCGCCCAACGCCGGATACCTGGCTTACGACGGCGACAACTCGGATGCCGTCGGGGAGGGGCCCGGGCCCGAGGGGTCGGCGGGCATCGAGCGCACCTTCGTCGATTTTCTCGCCGGGCGAGGGATTGCGGCGGACGGAACGGACTTCGACGGGCGCTCCGACTACGGCCCGTTCATCGAGATCGGGATCCCGGCGGGTGGCGTGTTCAGCGGCGCGGACGAGCGCAAGACGCCGGCACAGGCCGAGAAGTGGGGCGGAGAAGCGGAGGAGACCTTCGACCCGAACTACCACAGTGCCCAGGACAACCTCGCGAACATCGATCGCGAAGCGCTCGCTGCCAACGCTTCTGCAGTAGCCTTCGGAGTTGCGACGTATGCCCAGGATTTGAGCGGGCCGAACGGAGTTCCCGTCGGCGATGCCCGGACACAGGCCAGAACCGAATGATCGACTGACCGAATGATCGACTGACCGAATGATCGACTGACCGAATGATCGACTGTGCGAGCGACCAGGAGGCCACTGTGCGAGAACGGCGGCAGCACACTGTCTGTAACTCTGAGTTACGCTTGAGTTATGGCTGATCTGTCCCCGGAGAACACCGACACGGCAGGTGCTTCTTCCTCCTCGGTTCGAGGCGTCGTCGACGTCGTCTTGAACTCTGCGGCAGAACTTAACCGTCGGCAGCAGCTCATCGACGCGCTACGACGCCTCAGGCGGGCACTACCCGGTGATCCAGGGTTTGGGGATCCGCTCTCGCTCGCCGGCCCCGGCGGTGCCCGCGCCGTGGCGCGCGTCGCTGACAGATTGCTCGATCAGAAGCCGGCAGCCACTCGCGAAGTGAGCCTCGGAGCACTGCAGGTGTGGCAGGCAGCGCTGGAAAAGATGGGCCGCGGACGTGGCGATCAAGAACTGACCATCGTCTTCACCGATCTGGTGGGCTTCTCCACCTGGTCGCTCGCAGCCGGTGACGGCGCGACGCTGACCCTTCTGCGTGCGGTGGCGCAGGCCGTGGAAACTCCGATCACCGACAACGGCGGACACGTCGTCAAACGGATGGGCGACGGTCTGATGGCAGTGTTCATTCGCCCGGATGCGGCTTTGAAGGCGGTGTTCACCGCGCAGGACGCGCTCGCGGAAGTCGATCTCGACGGATACACCCCGCGCATGCGCGTCGGCCTACACACGGGTACCCCGCGTCAGATCGGTGACGACTGGCTCGGCGTCGACGTGACCATCGCCGCCCGGATGATGGGCTTGGGCGGCGACGGCAACGTCATGATGTCGGCGACAACTCTCGAGGAACTCGAAGCCGGCACCCTGGAGGATCTCGATCTCACGATCCGGCCATGGCGGCGAGGGTTTTTCGCGACCACGCCCAACGGAGTTCCCGTCGACCTGGGAATCTGGCGCGTGCGCCGGAACTAGCGCCCTGGACCTCGAGCGCTAGACCTGGAGCCGCCAGAGCGGGGACACCGGACCGTGTCCCGCGCCGAGGTCGTACGACGCCTCGAGACACTTGGTCACCCACTCCTTGCCGAACGCCACCGCGTCCGGAACGGAATAGCCGTGTGCGAGAGCGCAAGTGATCGCAGCAGCCAGCGTGTCTCCGCCGCCGTGATCGTTGCCGGTGTCGATCCGGGCACTGCTGAATTCGAGGAAACGGTCGCCGTCGAACAACAGGTCGGTGGACAACTCCGAAGTACGAAGGTGGCCACCCTTGACGATGGACCATTGAGCGCCGAGCGCATGCAGCGCTTCTGCCGCTTGGCGGGCGCTCTTGTCGTCGACGACCTCGATACCGGTGATCAACCGAACCTCGTCGAGGTTCGGAGTGACCACCGTGGCTGCCGGAATCAAGGTGTTGCGGACCGCGTCGAGAGCTTCTTCGTGCAGCAGCGGATCGCCGTGCATCGACGCGCACACCGGGTCGACCACGAGCGGAATCGGACGGTCGCGGCCGATCCCAACCTCGGCGGCAACCGCGGCCACCGCTTCGATGATCGTCGTCGACGCGAGCATTCCCGTCTTCGCCGCACCGACGCCGATGTCCGAGACCACGACGCGCACCTGGTCGGCGACGATCTCCGGCGGAATCTCGTGGAATCCGCTGACTCCCACCGAATTCTGGACCGTCACTGCGGCGACGGCCACGCAGGCGTGCACTCCGCACATCGCCATCGTGCGGGAATCGGCTTGAATGCCGGCTCCGCCACCGGAGTCGGTTCCGGCGATGGTCAATGCCCGAATCGGGGTCTGTCCGGCGGGGGTCAGGGGCAGCAGCTTCACGACGACGAGCCTACCGATCGGACCTGGGGAAACGGCAGCTCGGTCCCACCTCTCGCGGGAACGACGGCGCGAACTGCGATTGCGATCCGGTCGTTCCCAGTGCAAAAATTGGTCGAACCCGGGACAGCGTCGTCGGTAGCTGATTCTATGAGTGGCATGGATCACAGTTATGGAGAGCGTGCGAACGCAGCTGTCGCCGATCGCGCAGGTGCACATCGTGCCGTGGAGGTCGCCGCAATGAACGACATCGAAAATTCGAAAACCGGAACCTCACCGGAAGTCACGCTCGTGGACAATCCGTCGCACGAACGATTCGAACTGCTCTCCGACGACGAGTTGGTCGGCATCCTCGGATACCGCGACGAAGACGAGATTTCGGGGAGCGGAGCCGAAGCGGGCGACGTGGTTGCGTACATGCATACCGTCGTCAAAGAGGAGTACGGCGGGCAGGGACTGGCAGCCGTACTCGTGCAGTTCGCAATGGACTGCGCCCGTGAACGTGATTGGTCGGTACGGCCCGTGTGTACCTATGTTCAGCGGTACCTCGGCGAGCATCCCGAGTATCTGGAACTGCTCGTCGAGGACTAGAAGCCCGAGGGTGCAAACAGACGATCAGGCTCCGAGATTCACGATCACCCGAGATTCACGATCACCGGAGCGTGATCGCTGGCGCCCTTGCCTTTTCGCTCGTTTCGATCGATCTCGGCCGCCTCGACGCGTGCTGCGAATGCCGGTGAGCCGAGGATGAAGTCGATTCGCATACCCTGCTTCTTCGGGAAGCGAAGCTGCGTGTAATCCCAGTACGTGTACACGCCGGGACCGGGTGTGTACGGGCGAACTACGTCCGCGAACCCGGACTCGGTGAAGGCGGTGAACGCAGCTCGTTCCGGCTGCGACGTGTGGGTCTTGCCCTCGAAGAAAGCGGGATCCCACACGTCGTCGTCCGTGGGAGCGACGTTCCAGTCGCCGACCAGGGCGATCTGCGCGTCGGGATCCTGCTTGAGCCAGCCCTCCGCGTCGTCGCGCAGCTTGGCCAGCCAATCCAGCTTGTAGGCGTAATGCGGGTCTTCCAGCTCACGGCCGTTGGGGACGTACAGGCTCCACACCCGCACACCGCCGCAGGTGGCACCGATCGCACGTGCCTCGCGGACCGGGTCTGCCTCGGGATCCTTGTCGAATCCGGGCTGATCCTCGAATCCGATCTGCACGTCGTCCAAGCCGACGCGGGAAGCGATGGCGACACCGTTCCACTGGCTCAACCCGACGTGGGCGACCTCGTAGCCGATCTCCTTGAAGCGTTCGTACGGAAACTGCTCGTCCTTGCACTTGGTTTCCTGCATTGCCAGGACGTCGACGTCGGATCGACCGAGCCAGTCGATGATCCTGTCGGTACGGGCACGGACGGAGTTGACGTTCCAGGTAGCGATGCGCACGAGGGCAAGCCTAGCGTCAGCCGCCGACAGGATCGGTGGCGTATCGGTAGCGGTGGTGTTCGACGAATCCGAGCTGCTCGTAGAGCGCGATCGCCGCGAAGTTGTCCGCCGAAACCTGGAGGTACGCGTGCGTCGCACCGTTCTCACGACCCCAGGAGAGTAGATCTCCGCAGATCAGCGACCCGATTCCGTGACGACGGTGTTCAGGGGGGACGTGAATGCCGGTCAGTCCTACCCAGCGTTTGTGGTCGGGTGCCTCGGTGAGCGCAGCGCGCCCGATGGCAAGCGTCGTGTCGGTGTTTCCGATCGCGCCGAAAGTTGCAGTGCCCACGACAGCCGTGAGGACCGCCTCGACGTACGCCGGATCGCCGTGGGCGTCGTACATCGACAGCCAGTTGTGGTCGGGGTGGTCGGCGAACGAGGTGACCGGAGGACCGAGCGGCAGCGTGACATTGTCCAGATCGGCGGCCATCACGATGGTTTCCTTCTTGCTGGTCCACCCGTCCGGAGCGGTGCCGAGTCGATCGGGGAGGAGCAGCACGGTCGGCAGGCCGCGGTCACCGAACCACTGGCGTATCCGCTCGATGGTGCTCGCGTCGAAGCCGGCAACCGCCCCCGCACCGCCGAGCGGCAAAGCGGAATTGGCGCGACCGGTGACACCGTGACCGGCGCGCAGCAACCAACCGTCGATCCACGCCTGCTCGACCCCCGGCCACGCCGCCGCAGCAGCCGTTTCGAGGTTTCGAATCTCGCCGATGCGAATCGGGCGGGCCGAGAGACTCTTGAGCGCGATCACCTGATCGGCGGAGACCTGGACCAGCCGACCGTCGCCGCCGCGGACGGCGATGGGATCGGCGCCCTCGAGGATGCCGATGACGTCGGTCATGGGATGCGAATAGCCGGGTGGGAGCTTGTATCGCAAAACCACCCGGCTACCGATCGAAATGTTGCCGTTCAGAGCGGAATTCTCAGTCTTCGTAATCGTCGTCGTCGTGACCGAACGGATCGTCGACGGTCCCCGGCGTCCAGGTCAGACCGGGCTTGCCCCAACCGGAACGCTTGATGATCTTCTTGGCAGCGCGCGCGTTGCGGCCGATCAGTACGTCCGTGTAGAGGAAACCGTCGAGATGCCCGGTCTCGTGCTGGAGCATCCGTGCGAAGAATCCGGTGCCCTCGACCTCGATCGGGTTGCCGTCGGCGTCGGTGCCGGTGACCTTCGCCCAATCGGCGCGACCCGTCGGGAACTGCTCGCCGGGAACGGACAGGCAACCCTCGAAGTCTTCGTCCGGGTCGGGCATCGTCTGGGGGATTTCGGACGTCTCGAGTACCGGGTTCACGACGACGCCGCGTCGACGCTCGCTGCTGCGGTCGTCACCGGGGCAGTCGTAGACGAAGACTCGCAGTGGAACACCGACCTGATTGGCCGCCAGACCGACGCCGTTGGCAGCGTCCATCGTCTCGTACATGTCTGCGATCAGTTCGGCGATCTCGGCCGGGGACTGAGTGACCGGCTCTGTCGCCTTGTGCAGTACCGGGTCGCCGACGATTCGGATGGGGAGGATAGCCATGCGGACAAGGATAGTGCGGCGCGCCCGCGCAGTTATCACGGCCCGCACACTCGATCATGGTTCAATGGTTGCTGAAGAACAGCGATGTAATTCGTTGCTCGGTCGGAACGTGGGCCGCGGGGGAAATTGTGAGTTACCTTCGGGCCAGGGGACCGGGAAACTCACGGCCGCGAGAATATCGGTCGGAAAAGAACACCGGGCATACGAGTCTCGCTGACGCCGAGCACAGCAGTCGAGGAGTGACATGGACGGCGCAACCGCGCGTAGTCGGAACCAGTCCGAAGGCACTGGCGCCGACGATTCGGTAGTAGATACAGCAGGCATGCACGAGGTGGGCGAAGACGGCCTCACCCGCCGGGAGCACGACATCCTCTCTTTCGAGCGTCAGTGGTGGAAGTACGCCGGTGCGAAGGAAGAAGCCATCAAGGAGTTGTTCGACATGTCGGCAACCCGCTACTACCAGGTTCTCAACGCCTTGGTCGATCGCCCCGAATCCTTGGCGGCTGATCCCATGCTGGTCAAGCGCCTGCGTCGTCTGCGTGCCAGCCGTCAGAAGGCCAGGGCCGCGCGTCGCCTCGGCTTCGAGGTCACCTGAATCACGCGTACATATGATCGGGCTGTCCACGAACTGGCGATAAGGTCGACATCGTGAGTACCCCGAAAGAGCAGCCGTCCGGACCTCCGCTTCGCGCAATCGCCATGGTGTTGATCGCGTTGGCGATCGTGTTCATCGGTCTCGGAGCAGCCTCACTGGGTGGATCGAGCGACGGTGGATCGGGCGACGAGAACACCGCAGCAGAGCAGACCGAATCCTCGGCGTCTGCCACGACGAGCGCCACCGCACCGGCATCTGCCACTTCCAAGCCGGCAGCGACGACGCAACCCGCTTCGGGCGATACCACCACTACGTCGCGTCCCTCGGGAACTGCGACGACCACGACTTCCAGCTCCGCGAGCGGCGTCGACACGTCGAATATCAGCGTTCGAGTTCTCAACAACAGCACCGTCTCGGGTCTGGCAGCAGGCACTGCCGAGGAATTGACGGCTGCAGGTTGGAACGTCGAGGAGACGGGTAACTACAGCGAGGGCACCGTCAGTACGACGACGGTGTACTACGGATCGTCCGCGGCGGAGAAGGCAGCGGCGCAGAAGATCGCAGCTGAACTCGGAGTCACCGCAGAACCTCGATTCGCCGGCATCGCGAACGCGTCACCTGGCGTGATCGTGATCGTGACCTCCAACTGACCGGTCGTGAAGGTGGAACTGACCCGTCGGTTCCAGCTACTACACGCGCCGTTATGATCAGAAGCACTTTCTCGCCACCTCAAAGGAGCGGTTCGATGGCCCCCAGCAGCACCCGGCGTATGTCCTGGCGCGTCGTTGCCCCTGTAGTCGCGATTGCCGCTTTCGGCTTGACCGCTTGCAGTAACAGCGAAGAGCCCAGCAGCGTCCCCGGCACGACTCCTCCGGTGTGGACCGGTGCAGCCGATCCCAGCGCGCACGAAAGCGCGGGCGGCCACGGTTCCGAGACGGCTCACGCCGGCGCTTCTGCCGAGACTGTCACCGCAACGCTGAACGGCACCGACGGCGCCAAGGTCGGAACGGTCACGTTCGCGCAGGAAGGTAGCGACGTCAAGGTCACCCTCGACGCCAAGGGCCTCACCCCCGGCTTCCACGGATTCCACGTCCACCAGGTCGCCAAGTGCGAGACCAATTCCGTTGCCCCCAGCGGCGGAGAGCCGGGTAACTTCCTCTCGGCAGGCGGACACTTCCAGGCCGAGGGTCACACGGGCCACCCGGCGAGCGGCGACCTCACTTCGGTTCAGGTCCTCGAAGACGGCACCGCCACGCTGGTCACCACCACCGATGCATTCACCGTCGACGAACTGGTCGCAAACGGTGGAACATCCGTCATGATCCACGCCGGAGCGGACAACTTCGGCAACATCCCGACGCGTTACGCGCCGGCACCGGACCAGCAGACCCTCGACACCGGTGACGCAGGCGGACGCGTTGCTTGCGGTGTCATCACCAAGAGCTGACAAACTCACCTGAGTTTTGCATCACTTCCGGCGACTACCACGCAGTAGCCAGCACGGTGTTTTTACCGACACTGTGATTGGATTCTCTGCGTGGTAGTTCCATTTCCAGGTTCGCCGCGCCCGACGCTGGGCGTGGAGTGGGAGATCGCGCTGGTCGATCGCAAGACCAGAGATCTCTCCAACACAGCAGCCGAGGTGTTTTCGGCGGTCGAAGAGCTTGCCGGCTCCGAAACCCCGCACATCACCAAGGAACTACTGCGAAATACCGTCGAACTCGTTACTGGTATTCATTCGACGGTCGGCGAGGCGATGAGTGATCTCGACAGGTCACTGGATCTGCTGCGTCGCGCCGCGAATCCGCTCGGCGTCGACCTCATCAGCGCGGGCACGCACCCGTTCGCGCAATGGTCGACTCAGTTGGTCACCCGGACACCCGACTACGACGAACTCATCGAACGCACGCAGTGGTGGGGTCGGCAGATGCTGATCTGGGGCGTGCACGTTCATGTGGGTGTCTCGTCCGCGGATCGCGTTTTCCCGATCATCAACGCACTGCTGCAGCGCTATCCGCACCTGTTGGCGCTGTCGGCGTCCTCGCCGATGTGGGCCGGTGTGGACACCGGCTATGCGTCCAATCGCGCGTTGATGTTCCAGCAGCTCCCCACCGCGGGCCTTCCGTACCAGTTCGAGAACTGGGCCGAATACGAGTCGTTCATCGACGACCAGATGAAGACCGGTGTGATCACCAAGATCGGTGGCATGCACTGGGACATCCGTCCCGCGCCGAAGTGGGGAACCATCGAGGTCCGGGTGTTCGACGGCGTCTCGACACGCGCTGAACTGGGTGCTCTCGTTGCTCTGGTCCACTGCCTCATCGTCGATCTGGACCGCAGACTGAGTGCCGGTGAGACTCTGCCGAACATGCAGCCGTGGCACGTCAAGGAAAACAAGTGGCGCGCAGCGAGATACGGACTGGACGCCGAGATCATCCTCGACTCCGACGCAAACGAGTGCCTCGTCACTGACGATCTGGATCGCCTACTCGACGACTTGGCGCCGATCGCGGTCTCGCTCGGCTGCGCGGACGAGTTGGCGTCGGTGGCGGACATTCCCCGTCGCGGCGCGTCCTACCAGCGGCAACGTCGTGTCGCGGAAGCGACGGGCGGCGATCTGGTTGCGGTCGTCGACGCCTTGGTCGCAGAGTTGGGCACCTAGCAGGTTCACAGTGCGAAGGGCTGTTTCGCGGACTGGAAATCCGGGCATACCAACCGTTTGTCCAGTGGGTGTCCATATTCAGTTCACACGCCGTTTACTATTGTCCGGTGTTGATAGACAGTTGGTCCCAACGAGGGGGCGCACCCGGACAGTCGGACCGTTCGTGGTCGAGTTCTCACCGACTCCTTCTGATCGGCACAGCAGCATTGACCCTGCTGGTCCTGGGTGTGCAGGCGTTCGCGTCGTACAAGGGCTATCTCGGTCCGGTGGAAAGCCTGTTTGGTGACTACTTCCTCGTTCCCCGCTCCGCGACCATGCCTTGGGTGGGCCTCGCTCTCGCGCTCGTCGGACTGAACAACAAAGAACGCATCTACGCGGTATCCGCGGCCGTCGTGATCGACGTGGTCGTCGGCGCGATCCGCTGGTTCTCGGGTGGACCGCTGACGATGGGCACCGGCGGCACCTGGGTGCTGACGGCCATCGCGGTGTATGCGGTGTGGAAGTTGTCCGGCGAGCGTCGACTCAGCGTTCTGCACGGCGTCGCTCTCGGCGCGTTGCTCATCATCGCCGCCAAGGTTGCCGAGACGTGGCTGGAGATCACCATTCTCGTCGGCACCGACGTGTGGGACGAGTACGTGTTCCTCGCCGACCAGGCTCTCGGGAATCCGTCGTGGGTGATGGGCCAGATCGTCGACGCCATGGGCCCCGTCGGTGCAGCAGCCCTCGACTGGATCTACGTCGAACTGCCGGTCGCGGTGATCGTGGTTGCTCTCTATCAAGTACGTAAGGGATGGCCGTCGCATCACCTGCTGCGCACGTTCCTGCTCATCGGGCTGATCGGCCCGATCTTCTACGTCCTGTTCCCGGTGGTCGGCCCGGTGTTCGCCTTCGGTCCGCGTGGGTTCGGATTCCAGATCGGTGACTACTGGCCGAACATCGTGCCCAACTTCGACTTCGCATCACCGTCGTCGCTGCCGTTCGACGACGCCGCACCGCGAAACTGCATGCCGAGCCTGCACACCGCGTGGGCGGTCGCATTGTTTATCCACTCGCGCAGCGGGCCGTGGTGGATTCGCAGCCTGGGATCGTTCTGGCTCGTTGCGACCCTGACCGCGACGCTCGGCTTCGGATTCCACTACGGCGTCGACCTCATTGCCGGTGCCGTCCTGTGCTTGACCCTCGATGCGGCGCTACGGGATCCGGAGCGCGGCTGGGGTTGGTTCCGAGTGCGTCTGTTGATCGGTGGCTCGGCACTCCTGGCGGGATTGTTGCTCTCGTACCGGTTCGCTGCGGTGCAGATGGCCGAGTACCCGGCGATCTTCGGGCCGCTGCTGATGGCTGTCCTGGTTCTCATGTCGGTGGCGTACTTCGCCACCTTCTTCGCCCGCCCCGGCACTGCTCTTGCGGTGTGGGGCGAGCGCGACGGCGAGTGGGATGCCGTCACAGGAGAGAGTCCGGGTCTTCCAGCTCGTTGATCTTCATGAGGTCGTCCTCTTCGCGCTGTTCGCGGTAGGCGACTCGGCCGACGCTGTGCGCGATCACGGGCGCCGTCAGCAGCGTGAAGATGCCCACCAGGACCAACATCCAGATGTCGACGCTCCCACGAAGCAGGAACACGGCGCCCATCAGGACTAAGATCAGTCCGACCACCTGAGGTTTCGTGGCCGCGTGCATACGACGCAGAGTGTCGGGGAAGCGAACGATTCCCACCGCGGCGGTCAGCGCGAGCAGCGCGCCGAGGAAGATGGAGATGGCCCCGATCGTGTCGAGGATGTTGCCGATCACTGGTCACTCACCCGGAAGCGCGCGACGGACACCGAACCGATGAAGCCGACCAGCGCCAGCGCGACGATCGCGGGAACGATGGTCGTGTCTTTGCTGTACGCGGCCCAGACCGCGAGTCCACACATCGAGACCGCGATGATCGTGTCCAGGGCGACGAGGCGGTCGAGTGAGCTCGGACCGTCGAGCAATCGGAACGTGGTCAGTACGGCGGCGATCAGCAGAATCACTCCGGAAATGATCAAGATCGTGGTGATGAACCCGTTCATGGTTGGTCCTCCTGCCGGGGTGCATCGAATTCGTAGTCGCGCTGGTGCCATGGGCTGGGTTGCCAGTCCGAATCACGTTCGAACGACGCGATGAACAACCGCTCGAGGTCCTCCACCGAGCGGTAGAACGCGCTGACGGCTTTCTGCGAGCCGACGTCGAGCACGTGGACGTAGACGATGCGTCGGTTCTGGTCGATCTCGAGAACCATCGTGCCGGGGATCAGGTTGAGAACGTCGATGCACAGCGTGAGAACCAGGTCGGACTTGATCCCGAGTTGGTACCGCAGAACTCCGGTGACCGGGGGCGGCGACGGGCGGATCGCCAGCCACGCGACCTGGATACTCGACTGGATCGCGTAGTACACGATCATCCACAACAGACGCAGAATCGACAGCAGATGTACCCGACCCTCGACCGGTACGCGGGGGAGGGGAAGCAGGACCATGATGATCAGGCCGACGGCGAGTCCGCCGAAGATGTTGCCGAAACTGATGTTGCCCCACAACAGGATCCATACGACCATCAGCCACAGCAGGATCCCGACGCGGAGTACCTGTTCGCGTTTCATCGCGGAGCCTCCTCGGTGTTCGGGACATCGGTGTTCGGGGCCTCGGTATTCGGAACGGCTGCAGGGTCGTCTGCAGCGACGGGAGCTTCGTCGACCGGCACGGGCCGGTGGTTGCCGAGAACCGCGTCGATGTAGATGGACCGGTCCTGCAGGTCCTTCGCCGCTCTGTCGCTGATGTCGATGATCCGGCCCGCGAACACCGTCAGTGCCAGACCGACGATGACAAGTCCGACCGTCGGAATCAGCATGAAGAGCGGAATCTTGCCGACATCCTCGCGGTCGACGAACGCGATGTCCTCTTCGGACTCGTCGATCAACGCTGACGGGCTGACGTCGGCGAGGTCACCTTCGGGCGCGTCGGCCCGGGCTCGCCAGAAAGCCTTGGTCCACACGCGGGCGACGGCGTAGAGCGTCAGCAAGCTGGTGATCGTGCCGCCGGCAACGAGGATCCAAGCCAACGCGCTGGCGTCGGCCGCACCGGCCTGAAGGAGCGCGACCTTGCCGATGAAGCCCGAGAACGGCGGGATACCACCGAGATTCAGCGCCGGGATCAGGAAGACGATCGCGAGGATCGGGCTGGCCGCCGCCAGACCGCCGAGACGGCGCAGCGACGACGACCCGGCTTGTCGTTCGATCAGACCCACGACGAGGAAGAGCGTCGTCTGCACGATGATGTGGTGGGCGACGTAGTAGATCGCGCCGGACAGCCCGGACGTCGTGGACAGTGCGATACCGAAGATCATGTAACCGATATGGCTGACCAGTGTGAACGAGAGCAGACGTTTGATGTCGCTCTGCGCGATGGCACCCATGATGCCGACCACCATCGTGAGCAGGCCGCACACCATCAGTACGTTGTCGAGTTCCCCTTGCGGGAACAGCAGTGAATGCGCGCGGATGATCGCGTACACACCGACCTTGGTGAGCAACCCGGCGAAGACGGCGGTGATCGGTGCGGGCGCGGTCGGATACGAGTCCGGTAGCCACGCGGACAGCGGGAAGACCGCAGCCTTGATGCCGAACGCCACGAGAAGGACAGCGAAGATGGCGGTTCGTGTGCCCGGCGGAATGTTGTCGAAGCGCAGGGCCATGTCGGCCATGTTGAGGGTGCCGGTCGCCGCGTAGGCGAAGGCGATGCCCGCCAGGAAGATCAGCGAGGACACCATCGAGACCATCACGTACGAGACACCGGCCCGGACGCGGTCGGCGCTGGCACCGAGCGTCAGGAGCACGAAACTCGCAGCGAGCAGAACCTCGAATCCGACGTACAGGTTGAAGAGGTCACCGGCGAGGAACGCGTTGGAGATACCGGCGGTCAATGCGAGATAGGTCGGCAGGAAGATCGAGACCGGCTGGGCCTCGCTGCCGTCGCGAATACCCTGACCGATCGCGTAGATCATGACGGCGAGCAACACCACCGACGAGACCACGAGCATCATCGCCGAGAGACGGTCGACCACGAGTGTGATGCCGATGGGGGAGTCCCAGCCGCCGACCTGAACGGCCGTCGTACCGTCGCGGTCGGCGAGGTAGAGCAGCAAGCCCGACACCGCGACGACTCCGACGAGCGCGATCAGTGTGATCACGCGCTGGAAACGAGGACGTCGGCCGACGACCAGCGTCGCAGCTGCGGCCAGCATCGGGATCAAGACGGGCAGGGGCGCAAGGGCTCCCATCAGGTTGTCCGAGATGGTCATGCGCCTCCACCTCCCTCGATCTTGGTCTGGCGAGCGTCTTTGCGCCGCTTCTCGGATTCCTTCTTACGAGCAAGGTCGGTGGCCCAGTCGGGTACCGGTTCGTCCTCGAAGTCGCCGTCGTGGAGGTCGTCGTAGCATTCGATGTCCTCGAGGTTGACCAGTTGTTCGAGGGGAATAGGGTTGCCGTCCTTGTCGAATGCGTCGCCGCCGATGCTCGGGGCACCGGTGACCGGGTCGTCGGAGCGGTCGTGGTCGGGAGCGTCGGCAGGCAGGCGACGCTTGAGAACCTTGGTGTCCTCGGGATCGTCCTCGACGGCGTCGGCGGTGTTGATCTTGTAAGACCGGTACGCCAGTGCCAGAACGAAGCCGGCGATACCCATCGTGATCACGATCGCCGTCAGGATCATGCCCTGGGCGAGCGGATCCGCTATTTCCTCGTGGACCGAATCTCGGCCGACGATGGGCGGATTCCCGTCCGATCCACCGACGGTCAGGATCAAGAGGTTGATGGCGTTGCCGAATAGAAGTAGACCGAGCAGCATCCGAGTGATGCTTCGTTCGATCAGCAGGTAGACACCGGCCGACGTGAGGACGCCGATCAGGATCAGCATTCCGATGTTTGCGCTCATGGTGCTTTCACCTCGATTTCTGCGTCGAGGCGGGCGCCGAGACTTCGGAGTACGTCCAGGACCAGGCCGACCACGATGAGGTAGACGCCCAGGTCGAAGAACAGTGCGGTGACCAGTTTGACGTGGCCGATGAGCGGGAGTGTGAACTCGAAGACGGCGGACGAGAGCGCCGGGGCGCCGAGGAACAGCGACACCAGGGCGGTGCCCGCGGCCAGCGCCAAACCGAGGCCGAGAATCTTGCCCGCGTCGATGGGTACGGCTTCACCGAGTTCGTAGCGTCCGCCGGCGAGGTACCGAAGTACCAGCGCCAGGCCCGCCGTCAGGCCTCCGGCGAAACCGCCACCGGGGGCATTGTGACCGGAGAAGAAGAAGTAGATCGACAACACCATGATGGTCGGGAAGATCAACCTCGTGGTGACCTCGAGAACCAGCGAACGGTGTCGAGGATCGATGAGGTCTCCGCCGCGCAACCACGTCGTGTCCGAGTTGGCAGCTGCCTTGTCGACGATGACGGAGGGGGCGTCCGCGACGCGCGGCGCGATACCGAACCGGCGGTTGCGGAAGACGAGGCTGGCGACGCCTGTCGCAGCTACCAGCAGCACCGAGATCTCACCGAGGGTGTCCCATGCGCGGATGTCGACGAGTAGGACGTTGACGACGTTCTTGCCGTTGCCCAGGTCGTAGGCAGCGTCGGGAAGCAGCTCGTAGATCGGACGAGTGTTTCGGGCATTGGTCGCGAAGGCCGCGATGGTGGTGACGGTGATACCGACGGCGACAGCGAGTGCGGCACGCGGCCACTTGAAGCCGATCGCCTTGCTCTCGTCGACTTCGGCGGGGAACTTCCGGAGCACGAGCACGAAGATCACCAGTGTCAGTGTCTCGACGAGGAACTGGGTCAGCGCGAGGTCGGGTGCGCCGTGCAGCGCGAACAACACGCCGCAGCCGTAGCCGGTGAGTCCGACGAGGATGACGCTGGCGAGTCGGTTGCGCATCAGCGTCGCGGCGATGGCGGCCGAGATCATCATCAGCGCGATAGTGAACTGGATGGGTGAATCCCACATCCGAAGGTCGACTCCGCCGCCATCGGTGTCGATGATCAGCAGGAACAGCGGCACAACGACCAGCGTCGCGAGAATCGTCGACTGTGTGCGGGGGAGCGAACCACGCTGAGTGGCACCGGTCAGGCGCATCGAGATGGTGTCCATGCCGCGCAGGGTCGCGTCGTAGATACGGTCGGCGTTGCCGAGCGGCGGGTGCTCGAAGTGCAGTCGGCTGATCTGACGCTGCGCGATGTAGAGCGCGATGCCGCCGGCGATGACGATGCAGGTGAGCAGCAGCGGAGTGTTGAATCCGTGCCACAGCGCGAGGTGGTAGTCGGCGTGAGGTCCGGGGGCCAGTGTGGTGGAGTACGGGGTCAGCAGCTTCTCGAGCTGGGGCGAGAGAATGCCGGCGGCCAGACCGAGAACAGCGAGCAGGCCGGGCGCGAACAGGAACAGCCAACCCGGCTTGTGCATCTTGCTCACGGCTGGGCTGGGCTTGCTCAGGGTCTTACGTCCGAAGGCGCCCCAGATGAAGCGGACGCTGTAGCCGACGGTGAGGATCGAGCCCAACACGATCACCGTGACGACGGCGATGGACGACCAGTGGCCGAGCGCGTTCGTTTCGAGCACCGATTCGAGTGCGGCTTCCTTGCCGACGAATCCGAGTAGCGGTGGCAGACCGGCCATGCTGGCGGCAGCGAGGCTCGCGATGATCGCGAGAGCGGGTGCCGCTTTACCCAGGTGAGCAAGTTTGCGCAGGTCACGGGTACCGGTCGTGTGATCGATGATGCCAACGACCATGAAGAGTGCGGCCTTGAACATCGCGTGCGCCACGACCATCGTCATGCCGGCCAGGGCGGCGTCACGCGTGCCGATGCCGACCAGGACCATCATGAAGCCGAGTTGGCTGACGGTTCCGAAGGCGAGGACGAGTTTGAGGTCGTACGCGCGCATGGCTCGCCAACCGGCGAGGACCATCGACAGCAGACCCAAACTGATGATGGTGATGCGCCACGGCGGCGAATCGGCGTACCCGGGAGCCAGGCGCGCGACGAGGTAGATACCGGCCTTGACCATTGCAGCAGCGTGAAGATAACCGCTGACAGGGGTTGGCGCGGCCATTGCACCGGGAAGCCAGAAGTGCAGGGGCACGATTGCCGATTTGGAGAGCGCACCGATCAGGATCAGGACGATCGCGACGGACGGGAGCCACCCCGTCGGCGGGTTCGCGACCAGTTCGGACAGGTTGTAGCTGCCGCCGACCTGGCCGAGGATGATCATGCCGACCAACATCGCCAGACCACCCGCGGTGGTGACCAGCAGTGCCTGGGTCGCGGCGCGGCGGCTGGTGGCGCGTTCGGCGTAGTGACCCACGAGCAGGAACGACAGGACCGTTGTCAGTTCCCAGAACACGTAGAGAAGCAGCATGTTGTCGCTGGTCACTAGCCCGAACATGGCACCCGCGAAGGCGACCATCTCGGCGGCGAAGATACCGAGTCGAGGTTCGTCGTCGGTGAAATAGCGGGCGCAGTAGACCAGGATGAGCGTGCCGACACCCAGGACGAGCACGGCCATGATGGCCGAAAGCGCGTCGAACCTGAAGTCGATGTCCATCGACAGCCCTGGAACCCAGGTGATGTGCAGCGTCTCGACGGTGCCCCATTTGTCGATGACCCAGCCGAGGCCGGCGAGGGGGACTATCGCGAGGGGGAAGAAGCCGTTTCGCCCTAACCTGCGCACCACAAGCGGAGCCAAGAGGGCGGCAACGGCATGGGCAAGCAAGATAGCGAGCAAAAGGCACTCCGTCGTGTTGTCAGCGGGCGGCGGGGTGTCCGAACAAAATCGAACCTATCGGATTAACGAGACAATTCACCTTGTCGGAGAGGTTGTCTTTGCGTACATATTACCGGGCGTGGCAGTTTCGATGTGCAGCGAGTCGATTCGGACATCATCGGCACTCGCTGATACACGTAGGTTGGACGACGTGAATTCGTCGACACCCACCACGATCATCCGTACCGCTGCCCTTGCACACATTCGTGACCGCAAGCTGATCCAGACCCGCTCCGTGGGCAAGACGGCGTTCTACATGGCCGGCGGAAAGATCGACCCGGGGGAGACGCCCGAGCAGGCACTGCACCGCGAAATTCGGGAGGAACTCGACGTCGATCTGGTCGACGGGACGGTCACGTTCCTCGACGTCTTCGAGGCTCACGCTTTCGGACATTCCGCGGACACGGGCCTGCACATGAGTTGTTATCTGGCGGAGATGGCCGGAGACCCGCACCCGACCAGCGAGATCGCCGAGTTCCGCTACTTCACGCTCGCCGAGTACGCAGCGATGGACGAGGTGGCGCCCGGATCGCTCAAAGTGTTCCATCGCCTGGCGTCGATGGATCTGATCGACTGATCGGCGGAGGAACGGATCGATTGATCCGCCCCAATCGGAGACTCACGTAGGCGCAGACGGCCACGATGATCAGCGCCACGGCGTCGAGTATCAGAATGTCGGTCGAGATTTCGAACGGGCCGACCGTCGTGATGCCGTTGAAGGGCTTGTTCTCGTCGAGCGGCGTGTACGCCGTCCATCCGTAGTCGAACTGCGGATAGACGAGCAGGGCCAGCGCCGTCGGGCCGAAGATGACACCGAGTCCGACGAGTGCTCGCGACGCTCCGGTCCGCGGTGGCTCTCGGTACATCGCGCTGGCGATCGCGTATGTGACGACCGCAGCGGTGAAGGCGACAAGAAGATCGCTGATCGTGAGAACGTCACCGATCTTCGGCGACGGCGACGTGGCGTAGCTGACGATCCCGGCGACCGTGACCGTCAGGAGCAATCCGTAGCCGACGACTCGCGAGGGAGCGATCGCGCCGATCGCTGCCGCGGCGACGATGACGAGTCCGATCACGACGGCGGTGGAGGCGGGGGTTTTCGACCATTCCATGGCTTCGGTTGCGGGACGGTTCGCCGAGACCGCCGCCAGAGTTGCGACGGCAGCGGTACACATCAGCAGGATTCGACTGCCGTCGCCCAGCACCCGCGCGCAGATCACCGTGATCACCAGCGCGACGAGTAGTAGAGGCACCGCCGCCGTGACGGTGGTGATCTCGAACCACCAATTCGCCGCGACCCCGAAGAGAGTGAGCACCGCCGCGATAGTCACCGGTCGAACGGCCATCCGTTCCTTGGGGTGGTCCTTGTCGAAGTCGTGGAACCAGAACGCGGCGACGCAGGCGGCGGCCAAAGCGAGCGCGAGCAGTGTTGCCCCCAACACTGGTGGTTGAAACTGGTTGGTGTTGTCGGCGATGTAGTCCGCATACCGCCGAGGAATAGCGTCTTCGTCGAGGAGTGAATCCGAGACATGCACGGCAACAATCGTTCCCGCGACGGAAGCGGCTCGGACCCGGGGAGCGGCAGCAACCGTGACCGCGCCGACAGCGACTCCCGCACCGACGGGTGAGAGTGCCTCGAAGTTGTGATCGTAGAGCCCGGGCAGTTCGAGTAGGAGTCCACCGAAGACCGTCATGGCCGCGGTCCGCAACCGGCAGCGGGCCATCATCGCGGCTGTCCCGACCGCGACGACAGCCAAGACGCCGGCGCCGATGGTCGAGATGGACCAGAATCGGTCGCCCGTCGAAATCGACGTCGACTGGCTGTTCACGAACGGTGCCAAGGCGACGACGGTGACGACGAATGCCGTCACACCACTCAGCGCGACGAGCAGCGTCCTGCGGGCGATGGGCACTGCTCCAAAATAGTCAATCCGGTACCAGTTGCACCGCAATAGCAGGTCTCAGTCCGGTGACGGTGTGTCAGTCGACTGGCTCCGGTTCGATCCGAGATTCCGTGGTGTCGACGGGTGGATGGGATCGTCGGAGGATCGCTGCACCGCAGAAGCCGATGATCAAGGCGAAGAGGATTGCAGCGCCGACGGTCTGAGGGGTGACGTAGTCGATGGTGATGCCTATTCCGCGTCCGAATAGTCCTCCGTTGGCGCTGACGTGCGCCGGGATGGGAAGTTCCATCAATCGCTGAATGTCTGCCGCTGTCAACTCTGGCGGCGCGGTGAGCTGATCGGTGAGAATGGCGATCGACGAGAAGGTCATTGCGGCAAAGGGAATGGCGAGTCCGAGTGTGGCGTCGACCAGGCTGCCGGGAGCCAGGGCACCGAACAGCAATCCGGCGGCGAGACCCAGCGAGGCGATCTTCAGTGCGATTGACCAGACACCGTGCGCGGAGTCGAAGGGCAGTAGTTCTGACAGCGGTACCGCAACGAGAACGGCGATGGGAACGAGGTTTGGCACCTGCTTGTGCAGTCGCAATCCGACGGCGACCGGCAGGGCTGCGAAAAGCACCAGTACCCAGGGGGACTTCAGGTCTCCCCAGTGGCCGGAACCCTTCGCGATGTCGACGAACAGCGGAGCCGACGCAGCGGCCAGAGCGGTTGCGGCCCAGAGGAACTTGCCACCAGCACCGGAGGTGTCGCCGAGACGGTAGGCGGCGATCCATGTCAACGCGAGCGCAGCGCCCGCTGCCAAGACCATGACGATCCAGGCAGTTGCCTCGGACGCGTACTGCTGGCGATCGATCACGGCGCCGAGCACTCGATGCCCGATCGCCAGCGCGGCGATCACCACGAGCGCGATGCGGATTTCACCCGCGTCGGGCTTGCGGATCCGGAAGCCAGATTGCGCGGTCACTGCACAGGCGATTGCTGCTGCGGCCGTGGCGCCGATCAGCCACCACGACGGCTCACCTACCGAAGACGTACTCATCCGGCCCGTCCCGCCGGCGAACGTGCGAACCGCGAGGAAGGCGGCAAGCACGCCGAGGAGGGTGGCGTTCTTCGTGGCGGTGCGATCCCAACTGACGGCAACCACACAACCCAGAATCGCACCGGCTGCAACACTTTTGACGATGATCACGGCGATCAGCAGGTCCAGTGACGCAACCTCGGGCACGACTGCCCGAATGATCGCGATGACGGCGACCCCGACGGTGATCGCGATCCAGGCTGCCCGACGGGAGCCGCGACGCTGTGAGAGTGCGCAGGCAAGCACGGCAACCACGGCGCCGAGCCCGACAGCGGTGGGTCCACTGCTGATCCAGCGATCTACTTCCGACGGAGAGGCCACGATGGCCCAGTCACGGAGAACCGGATTGGTCAGGGCCAGCGCAGCGAGTATCCCGGACAGGAGCGCAGCGACGGTGGTGAGGATCGCTCGAAGATCGAGTGGCATCGGGCCAACCTATCGCGGCGCCGCGACATCGGTCGTGGGCGGCGTGAGTGCCGGAAACCAGATGTCGGTGAGAACGTCTGCTGCGACGTCCGCACCCGCGGTGATCGCGCCCTGTTCCGCCCAGCGAATGAAGAAGCGCTCGACTTGTGTCAGCAGGAGTTCGACCCGGAGTTTCGCCTCGTCGTGTCGGCTCTGCGGCCAGCGTGCCAGGTACGACGGCATCGCGTTGGGCAGTGCGGAGATGCCTTCGCGGGCCAGTGTGCGGAACTCGGGTTCGAGGACCATGGCCTCGTCCCACGCCCGCATCATGTGGTGGTGATCGCGGCACCAGTCGAGAGCGCGGTTGATCCAGCCGGCGAATTCTTCGCGCGAACCGGAATCGAGTACGTGGTCGAGATCCTGGAATATGGCGAGGGTGCTGGATACGACGGTGTTCGAGCCGAGCGCCTTGAGGATGTCGATCTTTCCGGGAAAGTGCAGGTAGAAGGTGGCTCGGCTGCAACCGACCCGGCCGGCGATGTCCTCGACGGTGACAGCCGCGTATCCGCGTTCGGTGAAGAGCGCGCCGGCGGCATCCACGAGGTCTGCGCGGGTTCGCTGCTTCTGCTTCTCTCGCAGCGTCAGTCTGCCGGAGGTATCTGTCATTACCAGGATCCTAGTGCCGCGGGGGCTCTCACGGGTCAGTTGCACGAGACTCTCCGTCTTTCACTTGACAGTCCGTTAGTGAAAGCTACTCTGTGGTGTAGCGCACATTCGACCGATCAGAGGACGCCATGACCATCTCGGACACAACACGCACGCCTGACCTGCCGGCCGGATTCGACGTCACCGATCCTGCTGTCCTCGGGGAGCGGATCCCTTTCGAGGAATTCGCCGAACTGCGTCGCAACGCACCCGTGTGGTGGTGTGAGCAGCCGCCGACGGTCGGTGGATTCCAGGACGAGGGCTACTGGGTGGTCTCGCGTCACGCTGACGTCAAAGAGGTCAGCCAGCGCAGCGATGTGTTCTCGAGCTGGGAGAACACCGCGATCGCGCGTTTCGCCGACGACATGCCACGTGAGGCCGTCGAGATGCTCCGGCATCTTCTGCTCAACAAGGATGCACCGGAGCACACCAAGCTCCGCAAGCTGATTTCGAAGCTGTTCACGCCTCGCGCGATCAACGGCATGCGCGACGAATTGGACCGTCGTGCACGGAGCATCGTCGACACCGCTGTGAGCGAAGGCCCGGGCGACTTCGTGAAGCAGGTTGCCAGCGAGCTGCCGCTCCAAGCGATCGCGGATCTGATCGGTGTACCGCAGGACGATCGGGACAAGCTGTTCAAGTGGTCCAACGAGATGATGGGCTACGACGACCCGGAATACCAGGGTGATCCGGCAGTCGCGTCCACCGAGGTCCTCGGATACGCGTACCAAATGGCAGACGCACGTCGTACCTGCCCGGCAGACGACATCGTCACCACTCTGGTCCAGGCCGACATCGACGGCGACTCCTTGAGCCCGGAGGAGTTCGGGTTCTTCGTGCTCATCTTGGCGGTCGCAGGGAACGAGACCACTCGCAACGCCATCACGCACGGAATGATCGCGTTCCTGGACAACCCCGAGCAGTGGGAGCTGTACAAGAAGGAACGTCCCAAGACGACGGCCGACGAGATCGTCCGTTGGGCGACACCCGTCACCGCCTTCCAGCGCACCGCGCTCGAGGACACGGAATTGGCAGGAGTGTCGATCAAGAAGGGGCAGCGCGTGGTGATGCTGTACAGCTCCGCGAACTTCGACGAGGACGTGTTCGAGAACCCGATGACGTTCGACATCACTCGTAACCCCAATCCGCACTTGGGCTTCGGCGGAACGGGCGCGCACTTCTGCATCGGTGCCAACCTCGCTCGTATGGAGATCGACTTGATGTTCAACGCGATCGCCGACAACGTCCCGGACATCACCAAGATCGGTGATCCGCGCCGTCTGCGCTCGGGTTGGATCAACGGCATCAAGGAGTTCCAGGTCGATTACAAGAGCACAGGCTGCCCGGTCGCTCACTAGAGTCGGTAGGTGAGAGGTACACCCCACGATCTCGAGGAGCCACCGCATGACTTCGATCAACGACAAGGCAACTGCTCTACTGGCGTTGCACCAGCCAGGTAATCCGGTCATTCTCCCGACGGTGTGGGACGCGTGGTCGGCGAATCTTGCGGTGGCTGCCGGTTTTGCAGCCCTGACGGTAGGCAGTCATCCGGTTTCCGATTCCATCGGCAAGCCGGACAACGAGGGCATCACCTTCGACGAACTTCTGCACCGGATCAAGCAGATCACCGGTGCGGTCGACGCCCCGATCTCGGTGGACATCGAGGGTGGTTACGGGCTCGAGCCGGCAGTTCTCATCGACGGGTTGATCGATGCCGGCGCTGTCGGACTCAACATCGAGGACACCGTTCACAGTGAAGGCGGACGCTTGCGCGAGGCGCAGGAGCACGCCGACTTCGTGGGTGGGCTTCGTCAGGCCGCCGACGCAGCCGGAGTTCACGTTGTCGTCAACGCGCGCACCGACCTGTTCGTGAAGCAGGTCGGTGACGAGTCCGATCGCGTCGATCGCGCCATCGCACGCCTCAAGCTGGCGGCCGACGCCGGCGCCGACGTTCTCTACCCCGTCGGGCGCCATGACGACGCGACCCAGCGCCGCCTGACGTCCGAGCTCCCACTTCCGATCAATGCGATCGGAATCCCGGATCAGGACGACCCGGCAAGTTTCGGTCCGCTCGGAGTGGCACGTGTGAGCTTCGGTCCGTTCTTCCAGATGGCATTGGCCAACCGTGCGAACGAGATCTTGGGACGCTGGAAGTAAGAATGCAGACACTGATGTCGCCCGGCCCGCTTCTCGACGATCGCGGACATTTGGTCGAGACGGGTTGGGCCCCATCGGAGATTCGCAAGTATCGACGCTCTGCGATCACCGCTCCCAAGTTCCGGATCAAGGAGTGGGACTACTACTGCGTTCTCACTGCGGATTACGGCATCGCGCTGACCGTCGCCGACAACGGGTACATGGGCTTGCTCGGAGTCTCCTGGCTCGATTTCCGAACACCACACGAGATCACCGAAAACGTGATGCTGCCGTTCCCGATGGGAAGGCTCGGTCTGCCCGAAAGCGCGGACGACGGTGATGTGGTGGTGTCGAAAGGTAAAGCTCGCTTCGAGTTTCGCCATGTGGACGGTGGGCGCCACCTGATTGTCGACTACCCGGCTTTCGACGGTGGGCGAGGTCTTCATGCCGATTTGTTCCTGGCGAGTCCTGCCGATGACCGGATGGTGATCGCCACACCGTTTCCGAAGGCGTCCCGTTCGTTTTACTACAACCAGAAGATCAACTGCCTGCCCGCTGCAGGGACCGTGCGAATCGGGAGCGACGACTTCACATTTCGCTCGGAGGACTCGTTCGGCGTTCTCGATTGGGGCAGGGGAGTCTGGACTTACGACAACACCTGGTACTGGGGTTCTGCATCCGGACTGGTGAACGGCGAGCGGTTCGGATTCAACATCGGGTACGGCTTCGGCGATACTACGGCGGCCAGCGAGAACATCGTGTTTGTCGGAGGGCGGGCACACAAACTGGACAGGATCGACTTCGGCATCCCGCAGGGAACGTACGACGGCGCTCCGTGGAACTTCTCGAGCAACGATGGTCGCTTCGAGATGACTTTCGAGCCGATCATCGACCGTGCCGCGACTTTCGACGTCGGGGTGCTGCGTTCGATTCAGCATCAGGTGTTCGGAAAGTTCTCCGGCACAGTGATCCTCGACGACGGTACCTCCGTGGTGGTTCGAGATCTCCTCGGATTTGCCGAGGAGGTTCGGAACCGCTGGTAGGCCGTACGTCTCCGCGAAGATGACGGAACGCAGCATGAGCACCGGGGCATGATCGTGCCCCGGTGCTCGCGTCTCGAGTTGTTTCACTTCAGGCGGCTGTTGGTGGGCTGTTCCCGCCGATCGGCTGTTGATACGGATCGATCGACATCGGTGGATAGAACACCGATTTCCGATCCGGGCCGATCTCGACACGCCACTCGGTGTGATGCAGCGTCCGATGATGATGACCACACAACAGAATCAGATTATCGAGATCTGTTGGGCCACCATCGTTCCAGTGAACAATATGATGAGCATCGCACCACCCCGACGGCGTCCCGCACCCGGGAAACGCACACCCACCATCACGAACCGCCAACGCCCGCCGCTGCGGAACCGTCGCCGTTCTCGCTTCCTTACCGCAGTCGAGCGGAACACCATTCTCATCCAACAAAATCCGCGTGATCGTGCAGTCGCACGCCAACATCCGCGCAGTGTCGATACTGATCGGGCCCACCCAATCCGTCCACGCAAATCCCAACTCCTCAGTGGACGGCAACAGGTCTTTCAGAACTTTAAGGTCCGTCATATCTTTTGCCGACGCGGTCACCGTGATGTGCGGTTTCACTCCGCCTTCGATCGGACCCAACCCCGCCCGCTCGTACCGCCGCAGTAATTCGCAAAACCCATCCGCCCGCCGCAGCGCCGGGGTGCGGGTGTCTTTGACGCCGTCCTTCTCCGGTGTCGGAGCCGACAGGCTCGACAACAACGTGATCAACCGGGCCCCGTTCACAGCATCTAGGTCGCCCTTCACAGTTACTCTGCCGTACAGGCCTTTCGACGCGTAGAACTCGTTACGTTCGGAATCCTCACCGACCGGAACCCCGTCCTCGCGTTTGCCGTACTGCTTCTCGATCCGCCGGATCGCCGCCCGCACCGCATCACAATCGGCAATGTTCTTCGACGCCAAACCCAACAGAATCCCGCGAGCCTTGTCCACATCCGCCGGCGTCATGTTCTTCGGTGGATGCTGACAAAACGACGCCACCTGCCGCGCCTTCAACGCATCCACGTCACCGCGATGAAACGCATCCGCGACAACAGGTTCGAGCATCAACAACCGCGCCAACCCGACCAGCAGACTGCACTCACCGATCTCCAGATTCGTCGAACCATGCAACCACAGCGCGATCGCCCGAAAACCCTTCCCGCCGAGAACCTCACGGGAAAACATCTCCACGATCAGCAACACCATCCGCGACTGCAACTCGTGTCGGGCGCGCACCAGACCTAGAACCTCACCCTTGAGGCCCTCGCCATCCAGCTGCCACGCTTCCCGACTGTCCATGCTAAAAGTCTAATCGAACAAAGTTTCGAACACAAGACTTGTATCTCGAAAACTGTTCCTATGCAATAATTTTCGACAATTCCGATTTTTGGGACTTTTCGGATCTTCATTCGATTTGCGGCAGGCAATCTCGACTGCCTCATTGCATGGACTCTGCTGACGCCGAGCACTCGGCATACATTCCGGCTTCATGTTGACGTGGACGAGGGCACTTGGACGCGTGGCCGCGCATGGGCTCTGTCGATTGCATTGGTTGCCTTGCCGTACTACCGCGACACGAACGAGCAGATCACGGCCTGGGCGAAACATGCGATCGCTCAGGTCGTTGACGACATCCGCACTGAACCTGAGACCACCTGCGCCGTCTCCGGTTTCGCAACAATCCTTGGAACTCGAGCAGAGAAGGTTATCGGCCTTTGTCCACGGCGTTCGGCGACCGATCAGCCGATCGCGCTCAGGTCCCCGTACACCGTCCGGCCCTCCAGGACGGTGGCGAGCACCGTGATGTCGGCCAGCTCGGCCGGCTCGACGTCGAGGGGATTTGCCGACAGCACAACCAAATCCGCGTAGGCACCGGGAAAGATGGACCCGATGTGATCTTCGCTGAACAGCTGCCACGCGGCGTTGACCGTGTGGGCGCGCACTGCGGCATCCACGGGGATCCGTTCCTGGGGTGCCACGACGCGGCCGCTGGGCGAAAGTCTGGTGACGGCGTCCTGCATATTCCGTAGCGGATTGGCGGGGGTGACGGGACCGTCGTTGTGGAAGGTGAACCGTTGCCCGGCGGCGAGTGCAGATCCTGCTGCGGCCCAGACGGATCCGTATTCGGGGCCGAACAGGTCATCCACCAGAACGTCACCCCAGTAGTGCAAGTGGTCGATGAAGATGCTGACCGTGACGCCCAGTTCCGCTGCGCGGGCGAACTGATCCGGACGCATCGCGCCGACATGTTCGAGGCGCAACCGGTGATCGGGCCGGGGGTGCTCCTTCAGAAGCTGCTCCCACGCGTCGAGAACCATGGTGATCGCGTCGTCGCCGTGGGCGTGGCACGCCATCTGCCACCCCTTGGCGAAGTAAGCGGAACTGATGTCGTGGATCTGTTCGCCGGTGTAGTTGGCATGCCCGTGCGTGCAGGCGATCCCGAGCGCACGGGTGGCTTCGGTATCGAGATACGGGAAACTGGTGGCGATGTTGCCGACCCACGGCGAACCGTCGGACCAGACCTTGATGCCGATCTGGCGCACCAGGTCGTTTCCGTCGCCCGGCGACGCCTCGGTAGTGCGTGCGTCGTTGGACATTTCGTAGAGCCGCAGGCGGGTGGTGAGCAGTCCGGCGTCGGCTATTGCGGCCAGGGCGGGCCGCATCTTGGGGTCGAACGACAATTCGGCGATGGTGGTGATTCCGGCGGCGTTCAGTCGGGCGCATTCGGCCGCCACCAGTGCGGGGAAGTCGTCACCGATAGTGACTGCGTGGCCCGCGACTGCGAACACCGCAGGCATTTCGTACGCGGCTCCGTCGAGTGCGCCCGTCGCGTCGTGGCCGTACGATCCGCCGATCGGATCGGGGGTATCGCGGGTGATGCCGGCCTGCACTGCTGCCGCCGTGTTGAAATACGCGACGTGTCCCGAGTTGTGCATGATCACGAGGGGGTACTCCGGCGCTACGGAGTCCAGCCAGTCGATGGTCGGGTCGGGTAGGCCCTTCTGCAGCAACGGGTCCCAACCGTTCAGAGAAGCGCCGGCAGCACCTCGCGAACGAACAGTGTCGACGACGGCAGCAACTACGGCGTCCGCCTCGGCGATCGTGACAGGCCGGATGTCGACGACGTCAGGCCCGAGCACGATGGCTTCTTCCAAAGGGTGACCGTGTGGCTCGATGAACCCCGGCAGAACAGTGGCACCTCCGACGTCGACGACGCGGGTATCCGGCCCCACCAGTTCCTCGACGTCCGTGCGCGCGCCGACGGCTGTGATCCGGCCGCCCGTCACGGCGAGCGCCTGGGCGCGTGGTGCTTCCTCGTGCATGGTCACGATGTCGCCGTACAGAACCAGATCAGCAGCCATGGTCAGTCCTTATCGGTTGTCCGCGTACGCCTGTAGGTGTGCCACCTGCTCGGGATCGAGTGAGGGACGTACCTTCTCACGGGCGGTTGCCACGTCCGCGGCCGTCACGTCGGCCGCGTCCATGCTCCGACGCATGGCGGCGAGTGCAGCCTCACGCAGGAGAGCCGAGCAGTCTGCTGCCGAGTATCCCTCGAGATCGACGGCCAGAATGTCCAAATCGACATCTTCGGCGAGCGGTACCGACTTGCCGGAAGCACGCAGAATCGCTTTGCGGGCCTCCGCATCCGGCGGCGGTACGAATACGAGACGTTCGAGTCTGCCGGGGCGCAGAAGAGCCGGGTCGATCAGATCCGGTCGGTTGGTGGCGCCCAACACCACGACGTCGCGTAGCGGTTCGACGCCGTCGAGTTCGGTCAGCAACGCGGCTACGACGCGATCCGACACCCCGGAGTCGGAACTTTGACCACGACGCGGGGCAAGGGCGTCGATTTCGTCGAGGAAGATCAACGACGGCGCCGAATCGCGTGCGCGCTGGAACAACTCTCTTACGGCCTTTTCGGAGGCGCCGACCCACTTGTCCATCAGCTCTGCGCCTTTCACGGCATGAACGCTGAGGTGCCCCGAGCTGGCAAGGGCACGAACGAGATACGTCTTGCCGCAGCCAGGAGGGCCGTAGAGGAGCACGCCGCGGGGTGGGTCGACACCGAGGCGCGCGAAGGAGTCGGGGTGCTGTAGCGGCCACAACACCGCCTCGGTGAGCGCCTGTTTGGTTTCGACCATGTCGCCGACGTCGTCGAGGGTGACGCTGCCGATCGACAGTTCTTCGGTACTCGAACGAGACAGTGGCCGAATCACTTCGAGGGCACCGACAAGATCTTCCTGCGTGATCTCCGGAGAATCACCGGATTTGGAGGCCCGCGTCGCCGCTCGCAAGGCAGCTTCACGGCAGAGCGCCGCGAGGTCGGCGACCACGAATCCCGGTGCGCGCGAGGCGATGGCGTCGAGTTCGAGGGTTCCGGTGGGCACGCGGCGGAGCAGGAGTTCGAGCAATGCCTTGCGGGTTGCGCCGTCGGGCAGGGTAAGTGCGAGTTCTCGATCGCAGAGATCCTGTCCGCGAAGGCGCGCGTCGACGGTCTCCGGATGGGCGGAGGTCGCGACGAATGCCACGCCCGGGGTTGCGACGGCGCTGCGCAGTTGTTCGAGGATCAGTGCGGACACCGGTTCGGCGGTGGCCGGAAGCAGAGCGTCGATGTCACTGATCAGCAGTACACCACCGCCGCGCACGGCAGCAACGGCGTCGACGATTCGCTGCAGGCGGGTATTCGCCTCGGTGGCACCGACTCCCGGACCGTCGAGTTCGACCAGTTTGCGCGAGGACAGGACCGAGCGGGCCAACGTGGCTTTGCCCACGCCGGCGGGGCCCGTGATGAGGACGCCGAGGTGCGGGGAGGCGCCGAGCGTACGGAGCAGTTCTGGTTCGTCGAGTGCCAGGCCGAGCCACTCGGTCAGCTTGGCTGCCTGCGCTTGCGCGCCGACGAGGTGATCCAGCGGAACCGACGGTGCAGGCTCGATCGCGACGGCGGCCGGACTGGATACAAGCGCACTCGGTGTCAGTGTGCCCGCCGAGCCGGAACCCCAGTTGACTGCCGAATTCGGCTGGACGCTGACCGGACCACCGGCAGGTTCGACGGCCGTGACGGTGAGCAGTTCGGATGTCCACGCGACGCCGAAGGTACGGGAAAGCGCTTGGGTGGCTTCGGAAGTGCTCGTACCCGGACCGAGATCGCGGGGGAGGAGCGAGACCGTGTCGCCGACGCTGACGACCTTGCCCAGAAGGGCTTGTCGCAGAACCGTCGAGCTGATCGAATTTGTCGCCATGGACGAGCCGGTGACGGAGACGGATCGCGCTCCGTACACCGTCACCGGACCGACCACGACGGAAGAGTTCTCGGTCAGGCCGACGTTCGACATGGTGACGTCGTCGAGAAGGATCGTGCCTGCCGGGGTTCCGGTGGGCGCACGGCCCGCGACGGTCGCGGTGCCGCGGGCTCCCATGAGTGCGATGGCATCCCATTCGCGGATGCCCAACGCCGCCAACGCTTCGGGGTGCAAGCGCACGACCCCGCGGCGTAGGTCGGCGGCAGAGGTGTTGAGTCGAACGGTGAGGGCGAGTTCCGGCGAAGTCACCTCTCGAGAGTACGTCGTGGACTAGCGGGGTCGCCGCAATCCGAGACGAGCGGCCGAGCGGCGGCCACCGACGTTGGGTTGGCGTCGGATCGCGCGGCGTTCGGAAGGCTTGATGTCCCAGGTTTCGGGACGTGCTGCCACCCACCGCTTCGAGTGCACGGCAAACGGGATGTGCACCAGGTAGATCGCGATGAGAACGATCAGCAGGATGTACGGGTAGGTGATGAGTGCGGCTGCAGCCAACGTCACCAGGACGAGCAGGCCGGCCGCCATGTGCGGCGGCACGGATACCGACTTCATCGCCAGCGTCGGGATGCGGCTGACGATCAGTGCAGCCGAGAAGAGCGTCCACACGATGACGACGAAGTGCGAAGACCACCAGCCGTCACCCCACTGAGCCGTCGCGGCCAGGGGAGTGAGGGCGATGAGTGCGCCGGCCGGAGCCGGAACGCCGACGAAGTACTCACGTGCGTACGCGGGGACGTCGTCGTCGTCGAGCAGAGTGTTGAAACGTGCGAGTCGCAACACGATGCTGACCGCGTAGATCAACGCGATGATCCAGCCGATGCTGGTGCCGTCCAGCAAGGTCACGTACAGGACCAGGGCCGGGGCGACGCCGAAGGAGATGGAGTCGGCCAGTGAGTCGAGTTCGGCGCCGATCTTGCTGGTGGCGTCGAGCAGTCGCGCGATGCGGCCGTCGAGTGAATCGAGGACGGCAGCTGCGCCGATCATCGCGAGCGAGGTACCGGGTTGTCCGTCGAGAGCGAATTTGACGGCGGACAGCCCGGCGCACAGCGCCAGGATGGTGATGACGGACGGCAGCAACCGCACCGCCTGGGTGCGTTTGGGCATCTTCGCGCCGGGTTGGGCTGCTCCCGGCTTCTTCACGGCTGACTTCATCTTCGGCGTCTTCACGGCAGTTGCGCGATAACTGTTTCAGCACCGATCGTGCGTTGTCCCGGCTCGACCAGGAGTGTGGTTCCGGCGGGGAAATAGGTGTCGACGCGTGAGCCGAAACGGATCAGTCCGTACGTGTCGCCGATCGGCAGGACGTCACCGACACCGGCGTAGCAGACGATGCGGCGTGCAAGCAGTCCCGCGATCTGGACAACCGCAACGTCGTGACCATCGGCGGTTTCGATCAGCATGCTGTTGCGCTCGTTGACCTCGCTGGCGTCGGCGAGATCTGCGGAGAGGAACTTGCCTGCCTGGTGAACGACCTCTTTGACCGTTCCACCGACAGGGCTGCGCTGGACATGCACGTCGAGAACCGACAGGAAGATGCTGACGCGCGGGCGCGGCTCGCTTCCGAGATTGAGCTCGGCGGGCGGAACGGCGTTGTCGACCAACGCCACCTCGCCGTCGGCGGGTGCGACGACGACGCCGATGCGGTTGGGCGGCACCCGGTGCGGGTGACGGAAGAACGTGGCGCATGCGGCGGCGGTGGTCAGACCGGCTCGGCGCACCCACTTACGGTTGCGGCCCAGAGCTGCAACTCCCAGCGGGGCCAGCACGAACGGCAGGCCGGCGGGATGAAGTGGCGGAATCGCATGGCGAACCAGATCGACGATATGTCCGATCCCGGTGGGTTGCGGGGTTCCGGGGGGTGTGGGTCGGCGTGCCACAGGCTCCTCTAACTACTCGGTAGGTCTTCTGCTGGTCGCACTGACAGTACGGGGTGGTAGAGCATCCATAGATTACGTGAACGCCTTCTCTCCTACAGGCTGTAGTGGCATCAAGTACGAGTAGTACCCGACACAGTCGCCGGTGCGTATCGCCAGCGGGAGCGTCGCACCGCTTACTCGGATCACCAGTTGCCGCCCCGGTTGGGCTGCGGCGGCGTCGCGCAGTCGCTGCCGGTCGACCAGTACTCGGAACTTCTCACGGGGATCCGTTCCGCCCGGATCCACCCGGGCACCACCGTCTTCGCCGACGCTGACGACGGCACTGTCCTCGGTGCCGTTGAGCAGGGCGGCAAGGTGGTCGCCGCTCAGTTCGACGGCGTTGTGGTGCTCGCGCAGGATTCGGTGATCGGGGAACTCTCCGTCCTCGATCAGGGGGCTGGACACCTCACCTCCCGGATACGACGCAGTCACCGTGCGCGCGGAGAAAGTCAGCGTCACGACGCCGGCGACGTCGCGCAACAATCGCGCGAAGGTGACGGGAACGACGGCGGACACCGTCAGAGCGGAGTGAACTGTCACCTCGGCGACCGCGAGCCGGAACTGATCAGTGGTGACAAACGCAGCGACGCCGTCGTGAATGTCGAGGTGGACGCCGCGAAGTATCGGGAACTCCGATTCCTCGTTCACGGCGAACAGCACGGCGTCGAGTGCGCGTCGTAGATCCCACGAGTCGATGTCCACGCCGCCGGAGATAGGTAGCGCGTCGATCAGGCGGTGGATTCGTCCCAGTTCGGCCCGGGCGTCGGCGAGACCGTCCTCGAGGTTGCGCAGATGGGCGTCGAGGCACGAATGGGGTTCCGGTCCGGTCAGGACGGCCATCATGTCGCGGATCGGAACACCGACGCGCCGCATACCGGCGATCACGCGTGCGTCGCGGAGTTGGTCGTCGGTGTACCAGCGGTAACCGGTGTGCGGATCGACGGAATGCGGGACGAGCACGCCTTCCTTGTCGTAGAACCGCAGCGCGCTGATCGGGAGTGCCGACGCCCTGGACATCTCGCCGATCGTCAAGAGGGCGGAACTAGTGGTCACGGATCAATTCTGCCCGCAGTCGCTCGATAGCGCCCCTGATCATCCGGCCGTAACCGTCGTCGGCGAGTGTGCCGACCGACGCCTCGGCCTTCGTCAGATGCTCGACGGCCTCGGCGTCGCGTACGAGTTTGCGGTAGTCGGCAGCCAGGTTGAGGTGCAGCGATGGATAGAAACCGGCGACCTGCAGCGATGCGTGGTGTTCCTGGGCTCGCGCGTCGGTCAACGAATCTGCAGCGTCGAGGGCGCGCAGGTCCCAGCAGAGCTCTTGAGCCGGATCGTCTTGAACGTCGGCCATGTAGTGCGCGAGGGAGACGATGTGGAGCGCATCGGGGGCGGCGCTGATCTCTTCCCACACCTTCTCGAACGCAGAGCGAGCCCCGGCTCGATCGCCGGAGCTCGCCAATTCTTGTGCCTGCGCTATCTGTGTCATCACGGGATCCATGGAACGGATCCTGATGCCTCGACCAGGTCGAGGGTCAAGCAGAGGTGCGTGCAGCCGCCTCGGCCTCGCTCTTCACACGCTTCAAGGTGGCATTCATGCCTTCAACGAGCTCGACCTCGAAGTCGGCGTTTCCGCCCAGGACGGTCTTGACGAGGAACTGCGAGACCTTCGACGTTCCGGTGGGAGCCTCGCGACGCTCGGTCACTTTGGTGCCGGTAGCGGTCGGCTCGAGTTCGTAGGACCAGATCGTGCGGTTCTCCGCGATGCGGAACGCCACCGACTTGTTGGGCTCGAAGCGAACGACCTTCGACGACGTCGGCCAGACCAGCAGGCCCTTGCGGTTGACGTTGATCGTCTTGGCGCCCTCACGCACGGTCCCGCCGATTACCTTCATCACCTTGCACTGGGGGCTCCATTCGCCCATGCGCTGCAGGTCGGCGACGATTGCCCACACGTCCTGCGGTGATGCGTCGATGTCGATGCTTGCTTCGAGGGTGTTGGACACAGTCTCTCCAGTCGAGTTGATGCTACGTAAAGTTACAAACACTTTTGTCGATCGTAAGCGATCCGTCAATGGACCATGTGTGTCAGGTCACTGTACGGCCGTCCAACAGGGTCGTGCGGGAACACGCGCGGTGGTAGCGGACAATGGTTCGCGCACGTATGACGATCCATCCGACTGGAGTACCGAGAAGTGAACAGCGACGCCGCGACGCAGGATGGCCTCAAGCGAGGGCTGACAGCGCGCCATATCCGCTTCATCGCCCTCGGATCAGCCATCGGAACCGGACTGTTCTACGGCAGCGCCGAGGCCATCAAACGAGCCGGCCCGTCGGTGCTCCTGGCCTACCTGATCGGCGGTATCGCGGTCTACCTGGTGTTGCGAGCGCTCGGCGAGATGGCGGTCCGTAACCCGGTTTCCGGTTCGTTCAGCGAGTACGCGAACAAGCACCTCGGACCACTCGCCGGTTTCATGACCGGGTGGACGTACACGTTCGAGATGGTGATCGTGTGCCTCGCCGACGTCACCGCCTTCGGCCTGTACATGCAGTTCTGGTTCCCGGACGTACCGAGATGGATCTGGGTTCTGGCTGTCGTCTTCTTCATCGGCGCGATAAACCTGTTGAGCGTCAAGGTGTTCGGCGAACTGGAATTCTGGTTCACGCTCGTGAAGATCACCGCCATCATCGCGATGATCGCCGGCGGCATCGCGATCATCGTGTTCGGATTCGGCGTTCACGACACCGATGCCGGAATCAGCCACCTCTGGTCGGACGGCGGGTTCTTCGCGACGGGCTTCGGCGGATTCGTCGCGTGTTTCGCGATCGTCATGTTCGCGTTCGGTGGCACCGAGATCATCGGTATCACCGCGGGCGAAGCCGAGGATCCGGCGCAGACCATCAGGAAAGCCGTCAACACGGTCCCGGTGCGCATCATTCTCTTCTACATCTGCACCCTCGCCGTCATCATGGCGATCATTCCGTGGCAGACCATCAACTCCGACAACAGCCCGTTCGTCCAGATCTTCGAGAACCTCGGATTGGGAACGGCCGCATCGATCCTCAACATCGTCGTCATCACCGCAGCCCTGTCAGCCATCAACAGCGACGTTTTCGGTGCGGGTCGCATGATGTTCGGAATGTCGCATGCCGGCCAGGCCCCGCAGGTGATGAAGAGAGTCTCCGCCAACGGTGTTCCGTGGATGACCGTTGTCATCATGACCGTTGCCCTGTTGGTGGGAGTAGTGCTCAACTACCTGATCCCGGACCAGGTGTTCCTCGTCATCGCCTCGCTGGCGACCTTCGCCACCATTTTCGTCTGGATCATGATCCTGCTCTCGCAGTTCCGTTCCCGCGCTCAGATGAGTGCAGACGAAACAGCGGCACTGAAGTTTCCAGTGCCGCTGTGGCCGTACGGTCAGATCTTCGCGATCGTGTTCCTGGCTTTTGTCATCGTGTTGCTCGGCGTCATCGCCGATACCCGAGTTGCGCTGCTCGTCGGCGCCGGATGGCTGGTTCTGCTGACGGGCGCGTACTACAAGTGGGTGAAACCGGCTGTCAGCGCAGCGGATCGAAGTGACTCATGACGGTCGGCGTCTGAGCACCGGTCATCGAGTCGGCCACCATCTTTCCCGTCAACGGACCCAGAGCGATTCCCCACATCCCGTGGCCACCGGCGACGTGCACGCGCGGCGAGCGCGTGGCTCCGATCAACGGCAAGCCGTCGGTAGTGCACGGTCGTGATCCCACCCATTCCTCTTCCCGCGCAGTCCAGTCGATGCCGCTGAGCATCGGCTTGGCCGCATCGATGATCGCCTGCACGCGGCGCGGATCCAGCGGCGCGTCAGGGCTGCGGAATTCCATCATTCCGGCCACTCGGAAGCGATCGTGCAACGGAGTGCATGCGACGCGCTGGGTGGGGAAATACACAGGGTTCTTGGGGAGGTGCTCGGGCTTGACGCTGAAGCTGTATCCGCGTCCGGCCTGCACCAGTTTGCGCACACCGAACGGTGCTGCGAGCTTGTTCAAGCGGGCACCGCTCGAGATGACTACGGAGTCACCGTCGCGTGAATCACCGTGTGCACTGCGAACAGTGACTCCGCCGACCCGATCGTCGATCTGCGTGACGTCGAAACCGCTGACGATTTCTCCACCGCGTTCACGAACCGCGTCCGCCAACGAGTTCACGAACAACGGGGGATCGATGAAACGCTGATTGCGCAGGCGCAAACCGGCTTTCACACCCTGGCCGAGTGAAGGCTCGAGCGAATGAATCGCGTCGTAGTCGAGGAGGTCGAAGTCGACCTCGCCGCCCGCGGCCTCGACGTGATGGAACTCGTCCACCAAAGTCTGTCGGTCCTTCTCGGATGCAAACGCGGCGAGGAAAGGATCGGCCAGGCGGGTCAGCTCTTTGACGCCACCGTCGGCGAGTTCGTCATACGCGCCCAAGGCTGTTCGGTTGACCTCGGTGTAGACCGACATCGCTTCCTGCCACTTCGACGGCGTGCAGTGGCGCGCGAACCCGACCAGGAACCGAATCAGCTTCAGATCGGTGGTCAGTGGCACGTACACCGGGGACGACGGGCTGAGCATCGCGCGCAAGCCGTATTGGAGCACTGCGGGTTCGGGCAGCGGAAGCGTCAATGCGGGGGCAAGCCAACCGGCGTTGCCCCAGCTCGCGTCGGCTGCGACCCCGTCGCGATCGACGACGGTGACCTCGACTCCACGTTCCTGCAAGAACCAGGCCGTCGACAATCCGACAACGCCCGCACCGACCACGACCACACGATCGGGGCTCTGACGAGTTCCCATGACGCACTCCTTCTACAGACTCTGCTCGAACCGAGACGCCGGTCACATCCGGCTCTTCTCTCAAGCATGAATCGCGGGGGCGGCAAAAGGACTGGCCGTTCGGCCATCGTCGGAGCTACCTCGTTGTGGATTCGCACAACGCACCGCCGCGCCTGCTCAGCGAGCGAGTTTGAACTGCAGCATCAGAATCAAGCGGGTGTCGGCGTCGGTCAGGTCGACGCCGCACATCTCCTTGCCTCGACGCAGGCGGTTGCGGAGCGTGTTGGGGTGAACATGCAGTGCGGCAGAAGAATTCGCCACGTCACCGCCGTGCTCGAGAAAGGCCTTTGCCGTCGCGACCAGATCGCTGCCGTGCTGAGAGTCGTGACGTTCGAGGCTTCCGAGTGGTGTGGAGTCGCCGAGTCCGTCGATGATGTCGGCGACGTGCAGGGCGAGAACGGAGGCCAACGTGTCCCTCATTCCCGCGACGGTTCCGCCGGACCGGCCATGACGAAGCGCTCCGAGAACATGGTCGGTGTCCGAGCGCGAAAGATGTGATTCGCTTGCAGACTTCACTGTCCGACCGACGGCCACTGCCAGGAATTCGCGGCCACGGGCGCGGGTGAGGAAGTCGGCGGACAATCGGCGAGCGTTGGTCTCGTCGGTCGCGATGACAAGGTAGATGGTCTCGGACAGTTGAGCGGCAACGGCGTCGACGGCCAGAGTGTCGAGGTACAAGCTCAAGGACGCGACCAACCCCGCCGGCAGTGGTCCCGCAACGGTTCCGACGGCGACGACGGTGAGCGGGCCTGCCAACCGCAAGTCGTCTGCGGCGCGGAATGCGGGTTCGCCACCGCCGATCAGAGCTTGGACGCGCTGGGATTGGCGACGGCGTGTGCTGTCGACCCGGTCACGCTCCGAGGCGATTCTCTCGGCCACGACAGATACCGCGGATCGAAGTATCGATTCCTGTGTGGGCGTCGGTGTTCCGGCGAGTGCGACCCAGATCGAGCCGACGGGGTGATCGTTCTCGCGAACTGCGATGACCAGGCGCGGCGTGATCGCAGGGTCTTCGAGATCAACGTAGATTGGGTCGCTCTCTCGGTGGAGACGATCGAATACTCCTGCGTCGGAGAGTAATTGGCGGAATCGGCTGGGTACCTGCCGGCCGAGGATCGTGCCGATGCGGGCTTCGTCCACGGCCTGCTCGCCGCCGGAGTACGCGAGGACAGTCGAGTTCTCGTCCTCGATCGTGACGGGAGCGCCGAGCAATTCGGCCAGAGAACCGGCAACGGAGAATAGGTCGTCGTCGCGCAGGTCCATGGGTGGGAGCCTACTGAGCGATCGACGGATTTCGGGTTCCGACGCCTCGGCAGGACCTCGATGGCGAATATAGGCTGGTGCAATGGCCGACATCGAAGGTGTTCTGTTCGATATCGACGGAGTCCTGCTCACGTCCTGGCAGCCGATCGAGGGAGCAGGGGAAGCCGTACGCGAAGTTCGGCGGCGGGGATTGGCCTGTGGGTTTCTGACCAACACCACTTCGCGCAGTTCGTCGCTCATCGCGCAGGGGTTGTGCGACGCCGGTATCGAGGTCGAGGCGAGCCAGATAGTTACTGCCGCCAGGCTCACAGGGGAGTACGTGCGGGCGACGTATCCGGACGCGCGGGCGTGGGTCCTCAATCACGGTGACGTGTCTGCCGATCTCGAGGGAATCGAATTCGACGACGCCGATCCGGAGGTCGTGATTCTCGGCGGTGCCGGCCCGGAGTTCACTCACGAGGCGCTGAGCCGAGTGCTCGAACTTCTGCTCGCCGGTGTGCCCGTCGTCGCGATGCACCGCGGGATGATGTGGGAGACCGTAGACGGCCTTCGGATCGACACCGGAACGTACTTGCCGGGCTTCGAGGAAGTGGCAGGTGTAAATATCGCCGCAGTGGGTAAACCGTCTCTCACGGGGTTCCTGACAGCCACGGAGCTGATGCATGTCGAACCTGAGGCGACGGTGATGGTCGGCGACGATCTGATCGGGGACGTCCTCTCCTCACAACGAGTCGGCTTGACCGGAGTTCTGGTGCGCACAGGCAAGTTTCGGCAAACAGTGCTCGATCTGTCGGTTCAGAAGCCTGATCATGTCATCGATTCGGTCGCGGATCTTCCGGCCCTTCTCGGGGTCGTCCTCGAGGCTTGACCAGGCGGGGGTGACGGACTTCACTCGAGCGGGTACTCTCGCGCCCGAATCCAATGAACTTGTTCCACGAAGGAGTTTTCTATGCCCTTGATCTCGTCAGTCTGGTTCCGTCGCTCATCCTCTCGAGTCAGCGGAATTTCCAGTAGTCGGTTGGGGGGCCGCCTGGCGAGAACAGGGGCTGTGATGACTGTAGGTATGGGGCTCGCCGCCGGGCTGGCGCTGACCGGTGCGGGAGCTGCTTCGGCAGCCCCCGTCACGTGTGTCTCGCCGCCGTCGGCCAATGACATCCAGGTCTCCGAGACCGCGAGCTGCGGCGCGCAGTCCGTCGGAGCCGGCCGTTCGCAGGCCGGTGCTGCCGAGAGCGGTACCGCTGTGAGCGTCGCCGCCGACAACGGCTACTCCAATTCATATGCAAACGGCTTCGGAACCGCGCTGGGGGCTTCTCGCGGTAACGGTCAGGCGCAGGCATTTGCGCTCGGCGGCGGTATCGCGCGGGCCGGGGCGGCTGACGGAAATGTCACCTTCGCCATCGCTGGTTACGGAGCGGGCGCTACGGCCGATGCCAATGGCGTCGACTGCGTCGGAGTGCTCTCGTTTGCGGTCAATTTGAGTAACGGACAGTTCTGCATCGCGGGCTGAGGCTCAACCTTGCACTCGGCACGCTCGAGTGCTAAAAATGCAGTTGGCACTCGCGAACCGTGAGTGCCAGGTCGAGGCAGTGAGACCGGGAACCATAGACACCCCCGGTCGTCCGTCGCGGGCACTGACTAGACCACAGGCGTAGATGGGTGACCAGGCAAATCGGTCGCCCGTGTAATGAGGTGACTGGTCAAACGGTCGCCTTGTGCCGATGAGGTGACCCGACGAGCGGTCACCTTGTGTGTCACCCCCTATCCGGAGGATCACTTCGCAATGGCAAAGATCATCGCGTTCGACGAAGAGGCACGTCGTGGCCTCGAGCGAGGCCTCAACGCCCTCGCCGACGCTGTCAAGGTGACGTTGGGCCCCAAGGGTCGCAACGTCGTTCTCGAAAAGAAGTGGGGCGCCCCCACGATCACCAACGATGGTGTTTCCATCGCCAAGGAGATCGAACTCGACGACCCGTACGAGAAGATCGGCGCCGAGCTCGTCAAGGAGGTCGCCAAGAAGACTGACGACGTCGCTGGCGACGGCACCACCACCGCTACCGTTCTCGCACAGGCTCTGGTCCGTGAAGGCCTGCGCAACGTCGCAGCCGGCGCGAACCCGCTCGGCCTCAAGCGCGGCATCGAGAAGGCTGTCGAGGCTGTCACAGCTCGCCTGCTCGAGACCGCCAAGGAGATCGACACCAAGGAGCAGATCGCTGCTACCGCCGGTATTTCCGCCGGCGACCCGTCCATCGGTGAGCTCATCGCCGAGGCTATGGACAAGGTCGGCAAGGAAGGCGTCATCACGGTCGAGGAGTCCAACACCTTCGGCCTGCAGCTCGAGCTCACCGAGGGCATGCGCTTCGACAAGGGCTACATCTCGGCGTACTTCGCCACCGATGCAGAGCGTCAGGAAGCCGTCCTCGAAGACGCGTACATCCTGCTCGTCAGCTCCAAGATCTCCACGGTCAAGGACCTGCTGCCCCTGCTGGAGAAGGTCATCCAGTCCGGCAAGCCGCTCCTGATCATCGCCGAGGACGTCGAGGGCGAAGCTCTCTCCACCCTCGTGGTCAACAAGATCCGTGGCACCTTCAAGTCTGTTGCCGTCAAGGCTCCCGGCTTCGGTGACCGTCGTAAGGCTCAGCTCGCCGACATCGCCATCCTCACCGGTGGCGAGGTCATCAGCGAAGAGGTCGGACTCTCCTTGGAGACCGCAGGCCTCGAGCTCCTCGGCCAGGCACGCAAGGTCGTCATCACCAAGGACGAGACCACCATCGTCGAGGGTGCCGGCGACGCCGACGCAATCGCCGGTCGTGTCAGCCAGATCCGCGCCGAGATCGAGAACAGCGACTCGGATTACGACCGTGAGAAGCTGCAGGAACGTCTGGCCAAGCTGGCCGGCGGCGTTGCAGTCATCAAGGCCGGCGCTGCTACCGAGGTCGAGCTCAAGGAGCGCAAGCACCGCATCGAAGATGCAGTGCGTAACGCAAAGGCAGCCGTCGAAGAGGGCATCGTCGCCGGTGGTGGCGTTGCACTTCTCCAGGCAGCTCCCGCACTGGACGACCTCAAGCTCGAAGGTGACGAGGCAACCGGCGCGAACATCGTTCGCGTTGCACTGTCCGCTCCGCTCAAGCAGATCGCATTCAACGCAGGCCTCGAGCCCGGCGTTGTTGCGGACAAGGTCTCCAACCTGCCCGCAGGTCACGGCCTCAACGCTGCGACCAACGAGTACGGCGACCTGCTCGCTGCAGGCATCAACGACCCGGTCAAGGTCACCCGCTCGGCACTGCAGAACGCAGCGTCCATCGCGGCTCTGTTCCTGACGACCGAAGCCGTTGTCGCTGACAAGCCCGAGAAGGCCGGAGCGCCTGCAGGCGATCCGACCGGCGGCATGGGCGGCATGGACTTCTGAGTCCATCTCCACCTAGCTCCTAGAGCCCGGCCCACCGTTTGGTGGGCCGGGCTTTTGCTTGTGCGGAGGTATTTGCGGGCATTTTTGTCCACTACTGCGACGCGATCGCGGTTTCCCGTTGCGCGCTCGATGCTGTGTGCGTTTACGCCCGCGCTTACGCCCGGTTGTGTCGGCGTCTTCGGACCACTGTGATGATTTCGTCCGCCACAGCGTCGAGATGGGCCATCGCGGTGGCGGCGGAGTAACGCAACACCATCCATCCGTCGAGAACGAGTGCGTTCTGACGCCGTCGATCGTTGTTGAAAGTTGCGGGGTCGGTATGGAATTCGCGCCCGTCGATCTCCACGATCACCCGGGCTCGCGTGTCGACCAGATCGCCGAAGTAGGGTCCGACCCGAGCGTTGATCTCCAGGTGAACGTTGCGCGCAGTCAGTGCACGGGCGACTGCTCGCTCCGGTTCCGAACGAGTGAGCGGGCAACAGGTGCGGAGTTGTTCGCGTACGGCGGGGATCCCGTGCCTGCCGCGGCTCGCATCACACAGTTGGGCTATCGACTTCCACGGCACTCGGGTCGATACCGCCGCGTCGAAGAAGGCCTCGAGTGCGGGCCGTGGCAACGTGGTCGCGACGTCGATGAAGCACTGCTCGATCGGCACGATCGGTAAACCCATCCACTCATCCGACGAGACTCCTGTTCGTCGGTGAAGCCGTACCCACTGCGGACTGGCTGCTCGGACGCTGGGAGCCACGGTGGCCTCGACGAAGAGTGGTTCCTCCGGCAGGAGATCCCACAGCCAGGCTGCGCTGGTATGGCTGAGGACGGCCTCAGGCTTCCACAGTGTGACCGCGACGCAACGCTCGAAGTATCCAGGTTCTTCGGTGGAGTACACCGACGGCAGGATTCGATGGAGTCGCCCTGACCGCGTGGATCGGGAGATCGAACTGCGCGAAGTGCCCTGCTCGAGCAACTGGTTTCTTGTGACAACTTCCACGTATGCACTGTGGCGGCAAGAGCCTGACGACGCGGATTCAGAAGCCACTTTGTGGATGGCCGCGTGTGTGTGGACAACCTCATGGCGTAACAGGTGTATCGAGAAGGTGGGGAACGAGAAGCTTCATCTATCCGAATGTTGAAGGATGTTTGATATTTTCCGTCCCGATTGTTCGCCTCCGCTAACCTGTGAAGTGCGGATACGTCTAGTTCTTTTGGTGGATAATTCTGTCCTGAATACCCTCAAGTACTAAGCCTTTCGGACGACGTAAATTCCGGTTGCTATTCCATTTTGCTCGATTTTCAGGCGTCTTGGACGCTAGACCTGCGAATATGGAACAGGTTTCAGATCCATCTGAAATTCTTGGGCAAAAAGCACCCAAACCGGATCCTATTGCACTACCTTGATGTCAGTCACAGCCGCGGAAAGTGGGCACCAGCCCCGGAGGATCTCGGCTTCATCGTTCGACTGGGATTCTTTAATTGCTGCTCGGACCGGTTCTTTGTGGGCTGCATCAAGCATTCCAATGTAAATGTTCCGTGAGTATTCGCGGCCAATCGAAAGCGTGGGATTCAATATGATCGTCATGTTCCTGCAGACAACGGCGGCATTGTTCACCGACCTGCTGGGTAACGTCTGGTCCGGTTCGCTCATGCCGGGAATCGACGGGGTCACCGGATCGTTGGTTTCGGCAATCGACCTCAGTTGACGGCACCTGCAAGTTCTTCTTCCAATGTTTTTGATGACAGGAGCGAATGATGGATCTGGGATCGATTGCGGACGTTCTCGAGGGCGAGGCCGGGGGGTTGATCAAAAACATTCTCGGGATGGCTTTGTTTACCCCGTTTATCGCCTCGGTTGACTTCGGCTGGTTCCCGAACGTCGACTGAGAAGTGAATTGCTTTAGCCAGTGAACGAAATCAATCTCAAGGAGTGTGAAATACGGTGGACACAGCTAGTTTGATAGGTGCGCTCGCAAGCGTTGACGTCGGATCCCTCGTGGATCCACTGTTCTACTTGGTCAAGGTCGTTGACGGAATCTTCGTGTCGATCACCGGAAGCCTCAACATGGGCGGTGCGCTCGGTGAGGCTGCGGCGGGCAGCGTCCAATCGGTCCTCGGCTCCGTAGCCGGCCTGTAAAAGGAGAAGGAGAAAAGATGTTCGATCTCTTCCTGGACTACCTGTCCAAGATCGTCGATTTCGGATCGGTCGATCTCGTGGGCACGTTTGTGAAGTATTTGAACGCGCTGTCGTCTTCCCCCACGCCATAGAAAGAACGGAATCGGTCATGCTGCAAACTTATTTAACCGGAATGATCACGTGGGTATCGAACATGCTTGGTCTCACTTCCACTGGAAGCAAGATCATCAAGGATCCTCCACAAAAGCCGTGATCACTCCAGCGACTGCATCATATTGTTCGGTTGTCGAGGACAGCATCGTAGCGGAGCAGTCAGGCGAACCTGCACAACCTGCACTTGCTTGAAACTTTGGTCCCCGTAGCCCTCTGGCTTCGGGGACCATCGGTTTTGCAATCACTGGCCTCATAGTCACAAGCTTTGCACTCAGGCGAATGTGCGGGCAACCAGCCGCGATACAAGGAGTTCAATGGGCGCGTCCAACACGTCAGGCGCAAGGATGGCGCAGCTGAACCCACGCGATGCCGAATTCATCTATCACGAGGGCGCTGGTCACCTGAACCATCTGATCGCTGTGTACTTCTTCGAGACATCGTTGCACCCAAGCGCGGAATTCACGGCAGAACAGGCAGTGGACTGGGTTACCGCACGCCTCGGATGTGATCGCATGTTCACTCAACGAGTCCAACGGACTCCGTTGGGACTGGACCATCCCTACTGGGTGACAGACCCTGACTTCGACGTCCGAAAGCACGTGTACGTCAACAAGATCAACGACACAGGATGGGCAGCGCTGCAAAAGCCGTTGAGCGCGTTGTTGACCACGAAGATGGACCTGCGCCGTCCGCCGTGGGAACTGCACTTCTTCGTAGGTTTGGAGGGACTTGAAGAATTGCCGGGCCGACTGACGGCGGTGGTGCTCAAGTCTCACCACAGTGCAGCTGACGGTATCGCCATCAGGACGTTGGGCGAGGCTATCTTTTCGGGCAAGGTGCAGCAGGCTGGGTCCGAACCGTCTGTGCCGTTTGTGCGAGCGAGGATATTCACCAAGTCGCTACTGGGGTTTCCCGGCCGAATATATCGCTTCGCAAGGCAGGTACCAGGCAACCGACGCGCTCAGAGAGATGCTGACGCTGCGAAGAAGGCAGGAGAATGGGTGGAGAGCCTCAACGAGAGGCCTGCAATTCGATTCAACGGCAAGGTGAGTGGAGCTGCCTCACTCGAACCGATGACAATGTCCGGGGAGCAGGTCCGTGAGATCAAGGATTCGGTGCCCGGTGCCACTGTCAACGACGTTCTACTCGCCGTTGTCGGAGGCGCTCTGACGCGCTACCTCACGGAAAAGGATGAAAGGCCAAGCGATTCCTTGATCGCGATGGTTCCTCGCTCGGTGCGTAAGGTCGAAGCGTGGGAGTCGGCGAATCAGTTGGTGGCTCTGCTGGTGGATATGCACACCCAGGTCGAGTCCCCATTGGAGAGGTTGGCGCTCATTTCGAGTTCGGCACGGTCGGAGAAGGCGCGCACGTCCCATCCCGCGGTCAGGCGTGCCGGGGCCGCAGTCGAGACCACGCCCGCGCCTTTGATGAGATTGATGGCGTATGCGCGCAAGCAGAACGATCACAGCCTCGATCGACCGCGTTACCAGCACACGATGGTGAGTAACATTCCACTCTCGGTCGAAGGGTTGACGCTTGCCGGCGCCCCGGGCGCGGCTGTGCTTGCAGTGCAAGCGCCCATCGACGGGGATGGGCTACGGCATTTCATGGTCGCCGCAGCAGGTGGGGGACTGACCCTCAACGTCATCGCGGATACCGCGACCATGCCCGATCTCCACCATTACATCGAACTACTGCGAGCAAGTTTCGATGACTTGGCAGCGGCAGCCGCGATGCAGACTGCGGATTCACCTAACCAAGAGGTTGCCTCCTGATCGATCGGAATCGCAGGCACCTTCTCCGATTGCTGGATTTGGTGACACCCAACGATTCCGAGCAGAACCCAGAGGATCTGCATGTCAGCTCGCTACAATTCGGACATTCGTTCAGCGTCGGAATTGAGGGGAATGCATGATCTTTCGGAACTCGTTGCCAGCCGCGGTATCTCAGATGGGACCGCGAGACGCGGAGTTCGTCTACAACGAGTCCGGCGGACATCTGAGCCACATGGTCTGCGCCTACTTCTTCGACACGACGGGCCATCCGCTCGCAGAGATGACGCACGACGACGCGGTTCGGTGGATCACCGAAAGATTCGGGTACTGGCCACTGTTCACGAGTCGACTCCAGCGAGTTCCGCTGGATCTGGACTATCCCTATTGGGTCCCGGCCGATTTCGACGTCGATGATCACGTGCACGTCCATCGTGCCCCTGTTGCCGGGTGGGCCCCGGTTCGTGAATTGCTCGGGCGCTCGCTCGGGGAGCCGATGGACCTGTCCCGGCCGCCCTGGGAGTTGCACGTCATGACCGGCGTGCACGGGATCGACGAGCTGCCGGGCAATCTGACGCTGATCATGCTCAAGACCCACCACGGGGCTGGTGACGGTCTGGCGATCCGCGATCTGACCAACCTTCTGTTCTCCGGTCCGCCGAAGCCGGAGACGAAGCGTGCCGGTTCGGGGCTTTCGTCGCTGGATTTGATCGGGCGCACGGTCGTCGGTTTGCCCGGCCAGGCGATCCGTTTCGGCCGGGGTCTGTCCGTGACAAAGGTTGCGGCCGAGACGGTTCGGGAGGCGGAAGAGGCCGGAGAGCTGCCTACGTACTCGGCCGACCGCCTACCGACCCGATTCAACGGCGTGCTGGGCGGAGACATCACGATCGATTTCCTGACGCTGGACGGCGCAGACATCAAAGCGATCCGAGCGGCCGTTCCGGACGTGACGGTCAACGACATCTTCCTGACCGTGGTCGCCGGTGCTCTCGACGCATACCTGTCGGAAAAGGGCGAGAAGTCGGCCAGTGGGTTGGCGGCGATGGTTCCCCGATCGATGCGGCAGATAGCCGAATGGGAATCGGCCAACCAACTGGCGCTGTTGACGGTCGATCTGCACACGGACGTCGAAGATCCGGTCGAGAGGCTGACACTGATCAGGGATTCGGCGCTGATGGCAAAGGGGCGGAGTTCGCACCCAGCCGTCCGTCGTTACGGCACACGCATCGAAACCTCGCCTGCGGCTCTGCTCAGACTCACCGGTCTCTCGCGTCGGCTCAACAAGCTGGACCCTTCGCACAAGGTCATTCAGAACACGACGATCAGCAATGTCCCGGTATCGGTCGACGGCAATGTTTTCGAAGGTGCGCCGGCGGTGGCAGTTCTCGGCGGGCAGGCGCCGGTCGACGGAGATATTCTGCGCCACTTCCTCATTGCCGCGCGTGGAGGTTCTCTGACGCTCAATGTCATCGTCTCGCAAGAGACGATGCCGGATATCGAGCACTACGTCGAATTGTTGCGGGTGGGGTTCACGACGCTTTTGCAGGCAGTTTCTGACCAAAATCGTGAGGTAGTCGAACGATAAAGTGCAACTTGCGTCGGAACTTGTGGTGAATCGACGATTTGTGTTCGGGAAATTTCTGTCGAATTCATCCTAATTAAGGTAATTGTCCGTAGTGGTGTCGAGTCGTTATCTCGCGGATTAATGTGACTGTCGACACGTCGAGTGTCTACCGCCGGACTGGTTCGATAATCGTCACCGACGGTAAAAAGAATCACCTACGCGAGGAGCTGAACATGGGTTCGTTGATGGATATTCTCGGTGGTCCGAATGGGGACGGTGCACCGATGCAGGCTTTGCTGACAATGCTGCTGGGATTGGACAATGTCGGTGCAAACCTCTTCGGTTCACTGGCTGACACCGCCGGTGGAATCTTCGGATCTCTCGACACCCTCAGCTTTACGCCGCCTGTCGTTCCCTGAGTTTTCTGATCGGCGTCATTTGCTCGTCCCAAGTGAACCACTGAACATCTAAAGGAGAACGTCATGCTTGAAGGATCTGTCATGGACGCTGCCGGCTCAGTCGGTGCGATCATCGGTCAGGGGTTGGGCAGCGTCAGTGGCCTGGCCGTCAAGGGTCTCGAGGCCCTCGCTGCGCTCAGCGGTGGAGAGTTGAAGGCCGCCAAGTAGATTGTTGATTTCGGGGCCTGCTCGTGTTGGCGCGTAGGCCCCGAAATACCTTTTGTCGGCGCGTAATTCTCGCCATGTCAGGTGCCGGAATCCTCAACCTAACGGCATGAGCATCCAGGCGGCGAGATATACCAAAGCCGCGGTTCCGCCCGTGCAAATAGCGGCGATAACGGCGAGTAGACGGACAAGATTGACGTCGGCGCCGAAGTAATCTGCAATTCCGCCGCACACTCCGGCGAACATTTTCTTGTCGTTGGAACGGGTGAAGGGGCGAGGTGTGTTGCTTTCGAATGTCATGCTTCAATTCTGAAGCGAGATCGCATCAGGCACCATCGGGGACGACCCCCATCTGCACCCTGATCTTTTGAGCCCGTCGTGTCATACCCCGGTAGTTCATCCCAGCTTCACCGAACGGTTGCTGCGGGAGACTAACTTGTCGGCGGTGACCGATTTAGCAGAACGCCGACCGTTCCTCAGCGCCTTCGCGGATCTTTCGACCGCCGTCGATCTGGCCGACACCGCCGCCTTCACCGTCGACGACAATGACGACGACGATCCGGTGCTGCTGACGTCGCCGGACGGTTTCGAGGTCGACACTTGGCGGGAGGGCTACCCGTACGAGGCACGGATGCCTCGGGACGAGTACGAAATGTCCAAGCGTCTGCTGCAGATCGAACTCCTCAAGCTGCAGAACTGGTCGAAGGAAACCGGCGCACGGCACGCCATCGTGTTCGAAGGACGCGACGCTGCCGGCAAGGGCGGAACGATCAAACGATTCATGGAGCACCTCAATCCTCGCGGCGCTCGCGTCGTGGCGCTGGAGAAGCCGTCGGCCCGCGAGTCGACGCAGTGGTACTTCCAGCGCTACGTGCAGCACCTTCCGGCTGCCGGGGAACTGGTGATGTTCGATCGGTCTTGGTACAACCGGGCCGGGGTCGAGCGGGTCATGGGCTTCTGCACCGACGAGGAGCACGAGCGTTTTCTGCGCCAGGTGCCGTTGTTCGAGCAGATGCTCGTCGACGACGGCATCAGCTTGATCAAGTTCTGGTTCTCGGTTTCCCCGCTGGAGCAGCGCACGCGGTTCGCGATCAGACAGGTCGATCCCGTGCGGCAGTGGAAGCTTTCGCCGATGGACATCGCTTCTCTGGACAAGTGGGATGCGTACACGGCGGCGAAGGAAGAGATGATCCGGTTCACCGATACCGACACCGCTCCGTGGACCGTCATCAAGAGCAATGACAAGAAACGCGCACGGATAAACGCGATGCGTCACGTGCTCAGTCAGTTCGATTACGACAACAAGGATTACGAGATCGTGGGTACTCCGGATCCGCTGATCGTGGGAAGCCTCGAATAGTCGGCGCGTGGGCTCTGCCCATCCGCGGCGTGGGTGGTTAGTGTGAGTTGAATGGAGACCGTACCGATCCAACTCCCCGACGGCACCGTGACCCCGATCCGTCTGTTTCCCGGACCGAACGACGACGCACCCGTGGTGGTGATGTTGCCCGGGCTCGGAGTTCCCGCCGGGTTCTACGATCCGGTGGCGCAGGCCCTGGTCGAAGCCGGCTTCAATGCGGCCATCGGTGAACTGCGTGGCCAAGGTGACAGCAAACCGCGCCCGAGCGCGTCGAGTGTTTTCGGATATCAGGAACTGGTCTCGATCGATTGTCCGGCGACGTTCGAGGTGGTGCGTGAGCGGTTTCCGGCCAGCACACCATTTCTGATGGGGCACAGCATGGGCGGCCAGATCGGGGTCATGTACGCGTCGAGGATTCGGGGCCGGCTCGGCGGACTGATCCTGGTTGCCTCCGGATCGCCGTATCACCGCGGATTCCCCGGAATCCGTGCGCCCGGACTCTATCTGGGTTCGTCCGCGATGTCGGTGACAGCCAACATCGCCGGCTTCTGGCCGGGAGACCGGGTCAACGTCGGCGGCTTCGGTCGACAGTCGAAAGTTCTGATCACCGATTGGGCCCGGTTCGCCAGGACCGGTCGCATGGAACCCGTCGGTGCGGATATCGACTACGAGGAGCGGATCGCCCGCCTGACCTTGCCGGTTCTGTCGATCACGATCGAAGGGGACGATCTCGCTCCACGCCGGTCGGCAAAGAACCTGGTGGACAAGCTCTCCGGGGCCCAAGTGACGATGACGCACATCGACGAACCACTCGGTCACAACGGTTGGATACGCAATCCCACCGCTGTGAGCGAGCGCGTCGTCGCGTGGTTGCGCGACCGCTGAAAGATCAGCCGAGTTTCTGCCAGAGGAACTCGTAGGTCAGCGCAGTCTTGAAGGCCAGCTGAGCATTGTCCGCGGCGCCGCCGTGGCCACCCTCGATGTTCTCGAAATACAGCACCGGCTTGCCCAGCTCTTCCAGCCGTGCGGCCATCTTGCGGGCATGCGCGGGGTGGACGCGGTCGTCGCGGGTGGACGTCGCGATCAGGATCGGTGGGTACGACGCGGCGGCGTCGATGTTCTGATACGGCGAGTACTCCGAGATGAATGCCCACTCCTCCGGGACATCGGGGTCACCGTATTCGGCCATCCACGAAGCGCCGGCCAGCAGGAGATGGAATCGGCGCATGTCCAGCAGCGGGACCTGACAGACGATGGCGCCGAAGAGCTCGGGGTACTTGGTCAGCATGATGCCCATCAGCAGGCCGCCGTTGCTACCGCCCTGAGCTGCCAGAAGATCCGGGGTCGTGATTCCGCGATCGACGAGGTCTCTCGCGACGGCAGCGAAGTCTTCGTGCACCTTGTGGCGCCCGGCCTTGAGAACCTGTGTGTGCCAACCGGGTCCGTACTCGCCGCCACCACGAATGTTCGCAACCACATAGGTTCCGCCCTGCGTCAGCCAGGCACGGCCCAGAGAACCGCTGTACGACGGTGTCAGCGAGATCTCGAATCCGCCGTACCCGTAGAGCAGGGTAGGGCCGGGCTCGCTACGCGGACTGCGCACCACGAAGTACGGAACTTGGGTGCCGTCGGCAGAGGTGGCGAAGAACTGCTCCGTGGTGATGCCCTCGGCGTCGAAGAACGCGGGAGCCTGCTTGAGGGCAGTGGGTTCGGTTTCGCCGATCACGCCGTGCAAAAGAGTTGCAGGGGAGGTGTATCCACTCGAATTGACGAAGTACTCGTTGCTGACATCAGGGTCGGTGTCGAGAATTTCGATACTGGTCAGTTCTGGAAGCCCTTCGAAAGGTCGATCCTCCCAGCCGTTTTCGCCCGGCGTCAGGATTCGCAGCGTCGTGCGCACGTCGGTCAGGACCACCAGAATCAGATGATCGCGTGTCCAGGTGTAGTGCTCGAGCGAGGAATGTGCGTCGGGTTCGAAGATCGATGTCAGTGCTCGTGAGCCGGCAAGGAAATCGTCGTAACGGATGGCAAGCAGTGCGCCGGTCGGATATTCGGTGTCCTCGACGGCCCACACGGACTTGGTGCGGATCAACAACCACTCGTGGTGAATCGAGATCCCGGCGTCCTCGGGGACGTCCACGAGCACCAGTTCACCGTCGGGGCGAACTTCGAAATGCTGAGAGTTGTAGAAATCGACCGAGCGAGTGACGAAGTCCCGTTCGAACCCGGGCGTCGGATCGTGCGAAGCCGAGATGGCCACGTCCGTGGCCTGGCCCTCGTAGACGGTCTCGGCGCTGGAGAGGGGAGTGCCGCGCTTCCACCGCTGGGCCAGACGGGGATATCCGGAATCGGTGAGCGACCCCGGTCCGATATCCGTTCCGACGTAGACGGTATCGGTGTCGATCCAGTCGATGTCGGTCTTGGCCTCGGGAAGGTAGAAGCCGGGATTCTCGCCCTCGGGAGCGAGGAACTCGCGCTTGTCGATGTCGAACTCGCGAACGACCGCCGCGTCTGCCCCGCCGCGGGAGAGGCTGATCAATGCACGGTTGCGGTGTGGCCGTAGAAGTTGCGTGCCCTTCCAGACCCAGTTCTCGCCCTCGGCCTCGGCCAGGGCGTCGAGGTCGACCAGGACGTCCCATTCCGGGTCGTCGGTGACGTACTGATCGAACGTCGTGCGTCGCCACAATCCGCGAACGTGGGTGCTGTCGCGCCAGAAGTTGTAGAGGAACTCACCTCGACGGCGGACGTAGGGGATTCGCGCGTCGGTATCGAGGATCTCGCGCACGTCGCTCTGTAGTCGATCGAAGCGCTCGTTGTCGGTGAGCTGCTCCTCGGTCACGGCATTGTGCTGACGGACCCAATCGAGTGCAGACTCACCGGTCACGTCTTCGAGCCAGAGGTAGGGGTCGTCGCCGGTGGTGGGCTGCTGATCGGAAGTCATACGTCCATTCTTACTGCTCGCTCCCGACAGCACTCGACCCCGCTCCCGAAACACTGGAGCGGGGTCGAGTGAGAACGAATCGGGTCAGACGCCCAGGGAGTGAGCGAGCATCGGCCAGGAGTTGTGGAGATCGTCCTGCCAGTAGCCCCACGAGTGGGTGCCGGTCGGCTTGAAGTCGAAGGTGGCCGGGATCTTCAGATCGCTCAGGCGGTAGGCGAGGTTGTGGGTGCAGTAGTTGACCGCTGCCTCGATGACGCCGCCGACGATCGCCTGGTTGGCGAGCGCACCGACCTGACCGTTGATCGCGGGATTGGCGAGAGTGTCGTGTGGGCCGGGGAGTCCCGAGCCGGTGGAGACGTAGAGCTCGGTGCCGCGGAGCTTCTCGGCGTTGAGGACCGGATCGTTGTCCTTCCATCCCTGACCGTCGAGCGGGCCCCACATGTTGGTGATGTCAGCTCCACCGCGGGTACCTGTGACAAGTTCGATCGCACTCTGACCGACGGGGGTGCTGGTCTCAGCGCATCCGCTGTACGCCCCGACGCCCTTGTAGAGGCCGGGAGCCGCGATGGCGAGGTTGAGGACCGA
>NZ_LPNP01000059.1:0-53864 GCF_019266045.1 Rhodococcus sp. MH15 | reverse complement strand
TACCGCCGCGACCCCGGTCACGCGCTGGCGCATCACAAGGCCACCACAGCAGTGAGCGGCATGTCATCGACATAGTGACCAGCAGAAAGAGGAAGACTCCTTGACAAAGCTGCTGATAACACGTGATCGATCTGGACTGCAGAAGACGTGTCCTGGCCGCGGGTGAACGCGATGGTCTTGTTCGTGTACGGGTCACGGAGCGTACCGGTTTGGACCGAGCAGCTTTTGGAGCCGTCCTTGAATGTCAGGTCGGTGAGGTCACGCCGCAGGATGTCGTTGCGAGTATCGCAGCCGTTGTGGCCGAATTCGACGGTGACGTCGTCGGTCCAGGCGGTACCGAACAGCGCGCGGTCGTATCCGGTCTTGGGTGCGCGTCCCTTGACGGGGATCTGTGCCAGCAGTTCAATTGCGGCGGACGAAGGAGCCGAGGCTTCGGTCACGACCGTCGTGGTGACCCCGGATCCGATTCCCGAACCGAGAGAAGATGTTTCGGGCGCGTCGGCGTTGGAATTGGCGCAACCTCCCAGCACGATCACGGCAGCAATGCCGATGGTGACGCCGGTGATGCCGCGCCTGTGATGTGCCGTGCGTGCCATGTGTGAGAGTCCATTTCTGCGAGAGATGAACTACAAGTATGTCATTCACGACAATTCGGGCCTAACCGGCACTGTCTGTCAGTCCGGTCGAAGGAACCATCGAGTCACCGGGACCGAGACGAGGACCCGCGGACCGTCACGAGTTTCGTCTGCGGCATCCCAGCCGTCGTACTTCTCGCCGAAAAGTCTCAGGAGGTCGACGAATTCGCCGACGTCGTGATGAATTGTCGCGAGGCCCTGTGCGACCCACGGGTCGCCAGCGGATCCGTCGACTGCCAACGAGACCCGAGGATCGTCCAGCAGGTTCCGAACCTTACGATTCTGCTCAGCGCTCGGTATCCAGAATGTGTTCTGATGCAGTAAGAACCAGACCGGAGTCGTGTGCGGCGAGCCGTCGCTTCGGAGGGTGGTCAACCACACGCAAGGAGCATCCGCGATAGTCACGGTCCCAGTATCGGCGCCGGCGCGAGGTTCACCAATCGAGTGTTCGGAACGAACAATGCCCGACCCTCGCCGTTGGCGAGGACCGGGCATTGTCGGGAAGGGAGTGGAAGCGTCAGATCTCGATCTTGGGGGTCTGTTCGCCCAGCTTGTGGCGGGCCAGCGCCAGGTTCGCACGCGCACGGTCCAAAACGAGGTACACGAACAGCGTCGACAGTCCGGGCGTCTCGAGGACGCGAATGAGGTGGTACTGGTTGCTCAGGGTGATCAGGATGTCTTCCAGGGTGTCGGTAATCCCCAAGTTACTCATCGTGCGGAGCTTTGCTCGCACAACCTCGGAGTTGCCGGCGCCGGCGTACTCGAGGCTGAATGACGGGTTGCCGCTCATGCCGAGAACCATTCCGCTGTCGGCGTCGACGACGGCTGCACCGCTGGCACCGTCGATGCGCATCAATTCGCCGAGGATCTTGTCGATGTTGCTCATTGCTTCTCCTTGGTAGGGCCGAGTCGCGCGGGGCGACTCCAGGTGATGCTTCGGTGGTGAAGTCATCGGTACATTTCGAGGTGGAATCGTTGGTTGCGGCGTCGGGAGTGGGTCGGGCGGCAACTTTTCAGTTTGTGAGATTTGTGGGCTCGTTCCGTTCGGTGCAGATGGGCGGCCATTCGACGACTCGAATTCGTCGATGCGGTCTGCGGGTAGCCAGCCGTCTCCGGCGGGTGCGTTGAGTGGCCGTCTAGTATCCGTCTCGTAGTCCGGGGCCGGCGGCTGGAGTTGCGGATACACCGGTGCGGTCAGCGGTCGCTTGTACGGAATCGGCTGACCACCCGCGTCGGCGACGTTCGCGAACCAGGCGGCGTACCCGGGGTCGCTGCGATCGAGGTTTTGCCCGCGATCGTCGTCTTCCTCGCGGGAACCTCGTCGACGAAAAAGTCCCACTCGTTCCAGCCCCTTATAGACGAACTATTTCCGATCGGAGCGTTCCGGATGAACGCGGCAGACCGGACAATCCCACCCGTAGTTATTTTGCAGTTAAGTCACCGTAGCATGGGTTCGCGAACGGGGCATACAGTCCAATCCCGCAGTCGGGAGGGCGAGGCGCTCGGATTCGGCAGGATGCTCGGGCAATTGGCGCTGACGGGCGATGCCGGTCCGTTCGAACGCCAGTGGCCCTCTGGCATCCTTGAGGGATGAAGAAAACGATCACCGGGTTCATCGGTGCCTGCTCGCTGGTGGCGCTGGTTGCCTGCGGTTCTGACGGAGACAAGCCGACCGAGGTCGGAACACTCACTTCCTCTGCTTCGGCGACCACCACGGCGACGTCGACGACGTCATCCGAGGCTCCGGCGACGTCGTCGGAAATACCTACCGAGACCCCTTCGGTCGACTCGAGTGCTCCGGCTGAGGTCCCGTCCGACCCGAATGTGAGTTCGGCACTGCCACGGACCTACGCGCAGGCGTGCTCCGACGTTCTCCGGTACCTCGACGCCTACCAGCCGGCCATCGACGAGTCCGGAGAGGAAATGGGCATGACGCGTGAATCATTGGCAAACGACATGCTGACCTCCATCCAGGCTTATCCCGAATGGTCGAGCCTGTCTGCCGACGAGCAGGCCGAGGTCACTCGCGGATTCGCCGCAGCGACTGCGGGAAGTTGCTGACCTACTTTCAGAACAACGATTCCTGAATCGCCACGCCAGGGGACTCGAACTCGCCGACGGTGATGGTTCGACCGACCAGTCCGGACACGTCCGCGACAAAGCGTGGCGATTCAGAGTCGGGGTCGATCCGCAGCGAGGCGATCGAACCGGCAAGGCCCTCCAAATACAAGGAATGTTCGCCGGACTCGAAAGTGTGCGGGTACGCGATCAACGGTGCCGCATCGAAGACCATGTCAGCGCACGCCGGCGCCGTCCATTCTTCGGGAGCCTCCAGGATCTCGATTCCGTCGATGTCCGATCCGATGTCATTCAGCTCGTCTTTGATCGACGATACGAAGTGGTGCAACGACTTTCGTAGTTTCTCTCGATCCAAGGGCCCTGTCAACGCTTCGATTTTCCGAGACGTACGTATTGCCTGGCTCAAGTGGAAGTGCTCCGAAACTCGGGCTTCGAGGGCGCGAATGCTGTAACCGTCCGTCGACCGCGCTACGAACAATGCGCAGACTGCCCCTTGTTCGGCGACTCGCGGATGCTTGCGGAACTCGGAAGCCGTCCCCACCTTCATCTGGCCGCCGGCGAATACGTCGACGTAGAGCCATTGTGGTTGTGCGAGGTAGGTACGCACATTCGGATGAATGTGCGCGCCGCTGACGTGTGCCTGATGAACCGTGGTGAACCCCTCACGATTTCGGCATCGGTCGCATTGGCGTCCTGCGGTGACCGTCGCCCCGCGGTCGCACGGCGAGTGTCCTGGACCTTCGGCGGTGAGATCTCGCCAGCCGAGGCAGCGGCGGCCCTTCGTCTCGTCGACGGAGAATCGCAGCACCGAGTCGTGAGTGAAGAAGGTCGTAGCGGAAGTGGTGTCGTCGACGCATCGGATCCGCGGTGCTGTCGGGTTCGACCAATCGATTCCGCGAACGAGCAGGGTCATGATGAAGTGTCGATTCCTTCTGTAGTTCGCAGGTCGACACCTATGGTAGTCACTGCACATGCGGGTCAGTGCAGTGGTTGTGCCCCACGTTGTTCGAGCATCAGCGTCATCAGCCCGGATTCCTGACTCTGGGTGTTGATCATGTCGCGGGCGGACTGTTTCACCGGCCCGCTCTCGAGTAGGGCGTCGGCGGCCTGCGCCATGGCGATCCCGCCACGGTGGTGGCGTTCCATCAGTTGAAGGAAAAGGACCTCGGCGTCGAGCCCGCGAGCGCTGCTCAGTTTCTCGAGTTCTTCGGTCGTAGCCATACCCGGCATGGAGTCGGTCTCGGTGTCCAGCGTTGCCGGGTGATGACGAGAGTCGCCGGCGCCGCTCGGCGACGCCTCCATCCACGCCATCGGCGTTCTACTGTTCGGCGGGACACCGGCCAACCTCAGCCAACCGAGCATGACACCGATTTCCGTTCGTTGAACATCGTCGATCTGCTGGGCCAGTCTCGTCACCGCCGGGTCCACATCGGGACTCAGACGCGCGAGAATGAAGAGGGCCTGTTGATGGTGGGCCGCCATGTCGTGCACGAATCCGATTTCGGTTTCGCTCAGAACAGCTCTCTGCGTGTGGTTCTCGGGTGCGAACAGGGGACGTAGTGCTGCGCCGAGTACGAGCAGCATCAGTGCTGCAGCCACGAGTGCGACGGCTTTGACCGCTCGCGGTGCCGTCATGATCCCACGGTCGTCTTCTGGTCAGCCGGTGGTGTGTAGACACCGTTTTCGAGTTGCATGGCAACAAAGCCGTTGTCGGCGCACGTCGCCCACAACGTGGTCCCGCGCCATTCGGGCGGGGAGAAGCACCAATCGGTCGAGATGTCGCCGAGAGCGACCATGCCCGACCGCGAACTCAGTGCTTGGCCGGGGTCGAACTGGCCCTGCGCGATCGACTGCGCGATTGCCGGGGTGCTGAGAACGGGTACCCCGATGAGCGACGCGAGAGCGTGTGGCGAGTTGGCGAGTTCGAGATTGCCGCCGGTCCGAGCAGGTGGGTTGAAGTACGCAATTTCGTGGACGTCGAAGGGATCTCGAACATCGAAGACCCGAATCCCGCTCGAGATCCATCCACATGCCAGCGCCGTCGGGTCGACCGGGCGATCTGCCGAACAGTAGTGAGATTCGTACGCGAACAGCGATCCGCCGGCAGCAGACGCCAGCGCAGCGTCTTGATTCTCCGGCAGATTGATTTCGAGCTTCACTGAATTGACGACCGACGGTTCGTCGTCATCGGAGACGTCGATCAATTTGACTCCGCCGGAACCACCTTCGTCGACGGTGAACAGGTACGGCGAACCGTCGTAGGTGACCGGAATGCTGTGTTGGGTGGCCCACCCGTCGGTCCACGAGAGCTGGGACAGTTGGCGCACCCGAGGATTCGGGACGCGGCGCTGAACCTCACTGATGTCGAGGACATGTATTCCGCCGAGATTGTTCGACAAGTACATGCGATTTCCGTCGGGACTGATTCCGAAGCCGTGCGTCGACAACCCGATGAGGTCCTGCCAGACGACGCGTGGGTTGGCGGGATCGGTGAGATCGACGGCGCTCACCACGCCGGGAGCGGTGCCGGAAGACCAGTAGGTGTTCCCGTCCGGTGAAAATCCTCCCTCGTGATTGGTGATGGGCAGCAGCATCCCCAGATCGGTTCCTGGTCCGGGGTTGAGTAGTTTCGGGTGCGCGCAATCGGAGATGTCGTAGACCGACATCAGGCCGACGCCGGTCAAGAGCGGAACGCCCGTGCCCACCAGCAGCTTTCGCGCGGTGTTGACCTTGAGGCTCTCCCACGTTCCGGCCAGCATCGCGGGTTCGGTCAGCGTGGCGGTGAGAGCGGGATTGGCAGGATCCGATACGTCGAGAACTTGGACGCCCTGTGCGGGGCCCAGGAGGTTCCCGGGGAAGAAACTGCCGACGTACGAGCAGTGTTCGAAGTTGGTGGACGTGATCCCGCCGCCGCGACCCGAGTAGCCGCCGATCTGAGACATGTTGCAGCTGTAGCCGTCTCGGCTGCGTCCGCTGTTTCGGTCCTCGGCCGGAACATCACCCTGCAACCCGGTCTCGGGCATCGATCCCGGGCCGCATTCGGCGCGGCTTGCGGCGGTGGAAGCGACACCCGGATTCTCGTGGATCGAGCCCGGGGCAGTGGCGGGCTCAGCCGACGCGACGCACACGGGATGGACGGTGATCAAGGCGACGAGTGCGATGGCAGATCTGGTTCTGATGGTCGTGAACGATTTCATCGAGTCCAACTCCCGGTGCGGGATTGCCTTTCGTATCTCACGGGCAGACGTATCTCACGGACAGGCAGCACGGAGGGCAGGCGCGTGTTCGAGCGCTCACGACGATCGGGTCGGGGTGTGAACCGGTGTCGGGCCGCAACCAACCGGACAATGCTGTCCGGTTGGTATCGTAGTGTGCGTGACATCGTCTGGCCGCGTCAATAGCGGATCTCTCAACAGAGGGCCGAGAGATGCGGCGCGCAATCGTGCGGCACTCGTCTCAGCAGCTCGTGAGGTGTTCGCCACTCAGGGTTTTGCTGCTCCGCTCAGCCTGATCGCCCGCACGGCCGGCGTCGGTCAGGGCAGCCTCTACCGGCACTTTCCCACTCGCGAAAGCCTCGCACTCGCGGTGTTCGACGAGAACATCGTCGAGCTGCAAGATATGGCTGCCGATCCGGATTCGACTCTCGACGATCTTTTTCGATTGTTGGTAGACCAGATCACCACCTCCATCGTGTTCGTGGAGGTCATCAAGCCCGTCTCCTTCGGCGACTCACGACTGAATTCGGCAGGCACCCGCCTGACCGATCTCCTCGAAGGACGCCTCGAGGAGGCGCGTCGAGCTGGGAAGATACGCGAGTCCGTGACTGCTGAGGACGTGATCCTGGCGATCGCCATGTTCGCCGCGATCATGGAACGGACTGCCGAGAGCTCGCGAAAAGAAGTCGCGCACTCGGCCTGGAACCTACTTGTGCAGGGACTGGCCGGGCCGGCAGCGGCGGGCTGAGTCGCGTTCGCCTCGCGTCTCGAGGTGATCGCCTAGGCTCGTGGCATGGCTATTGTCTGGACAGTTCCTCGCGCTATCGGCTCCACTTTGCTCGTTGCTCCGTTGATCAAGGAGTTCCTTGTCGAGGGTGACGGCACCCTCGATGCAAAACTGACTGCGGTCGGTACGGTCTCTGCATCTCTCGAGAAGCAAGTCGGCCGCACGTTCACCTCGATCAGCGCTGCTTCGGCGGCAATCTTTTCCGGTGCTGCCGGTTCCACCAGCGTGCCAGACGCACTACGTCTGGCCGTGATGCGCACTCTGTCCACCGAGGTCGTCGTCAGGAAGCCCGCTCCGCAGCCGTTCTCCGAGAAGGTCGGGAAGAGGCTGGGGCAGTATGTCTTTGCTTTGCGTGACCCGCGTAACGACCAGGTGTTCCATGTCGGGCACGGCACGGGAAATCAAGTATTCGCGCCGGTATTCGAAGCGCTCGGTGAACTCGCGAACCTCGAAGGAGCGGACGCTCCGGCCGAGTCGAATGCTGCTGTGACGGCAGCCAAGATCGCTCGGATCCGCGAGATCTACGACGCAGGTTCGGCGGTGGAGCACTTCGTACTCCTCCGCTCGGTCTCTGCCGCCACGGATTCGGCCGCCACTACCGACGAGGTCGTCCGAGGCATCGTGGAAGCCTTGCGGATCACCGACGCGGGAGAGGGTCTGACCAATCTCGCAGGCGATACCTCGGACAAGGACGCCCGTGCGACGCGCGTCGAGGAACTCGCATTGCGCTACTCGGCTGATCCCGCGCCGGAACTCCCGACGCCGAGCATCGTCCTCCACGTACCGGCCTCCGCCCGTCCGGGAGCAACGCCGGAAGAGATCTACGAACTCGCGCGCGCCGAGTGGTCTGCCGGTGCGGCCGTTCGTGCCGAGATCGGAATCCCCGTTCTGGTGTTTGCCGACAGCATCATTCGTGGTGCCTTCCGTGCTCAGTCATGGGAGGTGTCCACCCGCAATGCCGACGGAAGCCAACTGTGGCGGTTCAACGGAACCGTCGACGACGAGCTTGCTGCCAAGTACGTCGGAACCGAGGTCACCCCGCACAACGTCGGCCTGAAGAAGTGGCCCGTCAGCGGTTGGGTCACGAGGTTGACTACCGCCCGTCCAGGTGCGGTCATGCCGGGACCTCGTAAGTCCAAGTAACGCAACAACTTCAGGTAGAAGGAATTGTGGGGGCGGGATCCGTTCGGATCCAGCCCCCACAATATCGTTGCCCGGGGTTGTCAGCCGAGCAATCCGCTTCCCAGATAGTCGTTCTCGGTGCATCCCGGCGGAATGAGATACACCGCAGAACCGATCGGCGTCGTCCACTCGTTGAGTGCGTCGAAGTCACTCAATCGCTGTTGGACCGGTAGATATTGCTCGGCGATGTCCCGTTGGAATGCTGCGAAGATCAATCCCGAATTCGAGGTCTGCCCGCTCTCGGGTGCGTCGTCGTAGTTGTATGCCCGACGGAAGAACTGCTCCTTCTCATGCGTCTGGTGGGCTCGCGCGATGTGTGATCCTGGCGGGATCACCGGAATCCCGAACTTGTCCGTGAGTGTGAAATCCGCTTCGTCGAATTCGTTGGTTCCGTTGAGCGGAGCGCCATTGGACAACGTGCGCCCCATCGTGAGTTCGCGCCCCGAACGGTCGAGTTCGTCCCAGGTATCCATTTCCATGCGAATGCGTCGCAGTACCAACGAGGTTCCGCCCGCCAGCCACGGTTGACCGGCGCCGTCGTGCCAGATCAGTGAATCGAAATCCACTGTTCCCGGAGCAGGATTGACCGTCCCGTCCACTTGGCCCATGAGATTGCGCATCGTGGTTCCCTCGGGCGTGGTGCCGCGAGCGTTGCGGAATCCCTTTTGTGTCCACCGGATTGTCGTCAGTGATCGGACGTTCTTGGTCAGAACTCGCACAGCATGAGCAATGGTCACCGGATCGTCGCCACAAATCTGCAGCAACAGGTCCGACCCGCCCCATCGGTCGTCAAGTCGGTCGATCTCGTAGCTCGGCAACGGCTCGAACCAGTCCGGTTGACGTGCTTGCAATCCCAGCTTGGTGAACAGGCCAGGACCGTAGCCGACGGTCACCGTCAAGCGTGCCGGATCCACAGCCAGTTCCCGTTCGGTGTCCGCCAACGCCGGGTTGCCCGCGGTGAGCCGTGACGCATCCTCGGACCACATCTTCATGATTCCGACGACGACTGCTCGATCGGTTCCAGGCAAGAGGTCGAACCCGATGAAGGTGCCGTGCGCTTGCGGCGTGGTGTCGATGCCGGCTTGGTGGACTCCGTAGAACGGTTCCACCAGCTTGCCTGCTTGCTGCTCCTGTTGGCTGCGCTCGACCACTGTGGTTGCGCCCCAGGTTATTCCCGCCACGCCGAGCGCGGCGGCGCCTCCTCCGAGAAGGCGCCGCCGACTGACTGCTCGGCTGGGCGGGTTCGTGTTCTCAGCCACCGTGATTCGGGTCGTAGTTCTCCTGATTACCGGAGAAGTCGCGAATCTGGGCTGTGAACGTGGTGCTGGAACCGTCGTCGTAGATCAAGGTGAGGTCGGTTTCTGCGCCTGGGAGCAGCGGCGCGGACAGGTCCATGAACATGAGGTGGTCACCGCCCGGGGTGAGGGAGGCGGACCCGTTGGCAGGGACCAGGAAACCGCCGTCCTTGGGACGCATCGTCATCGTTCCGCCGTCGCCGGTCACGACTTCGTGCAGTTCGAGTCGAGACGACGCGGGGCTGGTGGCCGAGACCACGCGTACGTCCTTGTCACTGGAGTTGACGAGTTCGGCGAACGCCGCGCTCATTCCTTCCTGCGCGGCCTTGACCCATTGATCCTGAACTGTGATGGATTGTGCAGCTTCGGTTTCCTTGTCGGAGTTGGAAGAACAGCCGGTCAGGGCGAGAGCTGCGGACAGTGCAACAGCTGCGAATATCTTTGTGCGAACAGTCATGTGTGTCTCCGTAATTCGTGAAGTGTCAGGTGGTGGCACGGCGTTTGAACGCCGCAAGGCACAGGTCGATCAGCAGGAATGCGAGAAGGCTGATGCCGAGTAGCGGAACGAACCAACCGACCAACGCCGTGATCGCGACGAGCGCAACGAGGCCGACCGGGGAGAGGTTGCGGATTCCGCCGCGGGCAGGAACCCGGCCGACTGCCCAGTCGGAGCCACGAGTGGGGCGTCGGCGCCACCACATGATGTAGCCCCGAATGACCACGCTGACCAGTGCGAGTGCCAGTGCGGCGAGTGCGATCTGGTTGGCAAGACCGAACAGCAGGCCCATGTGGAGTTGGATTCCCCAGGCCGAAAGTTTGGCTGCGAGTGGCCAATCCGAGAACCACAACTCGTCGGTGACCTTTTGCGTCGCTCCGTCGATTGCGATGGTGTTGTTGCTGTACACCCAGGGCTGACGTGTCTGGGCGACGGTGAACGCCGTCTCGGCGTTCGCGGGTATCGATACTTCGACAGGACCGGTGATCCCGTTGTACCTGGCGATACCGAGGACGGTGTCGACGCGTCCGACGTTGGTGTCCGTCAGCGTGCCGGTGGCGGCAGGGGCCATGTCGTGACCCTCGTGCCCGCCTGTCGCCGGAGGGGGAGCGTCGCCGAGAGTTTTCACAACTGAGGGCGTCGTCCAACTCAACGCGGTTCTCAGATTGCTGACGTTCTCTCCGGCGTAGGTCGACCACGTGAGGCCGGTCGCCGAGAGGAAGACCAATGCAACTGCTATCCAGATGCCGACGACACCGTGCCAGTTCAGGGTCCGGCTTCGTCCGGTGGATGCTCGGTCGATCGTGAGCAGTCGAGCGTTCCGGGCGGTGCGGTAACGACGGAACCAGAGGTAGACACCGCCGAGTGCGACCACCCACATCCACGACGCGGCCAATTCGCTGTAGAGGCGGCCGGGTTCGCCCAGATGAAGGTGGCGATGCAGTTGGGAGATCCAGGTTCGCAGTGGCAGCGAACCACTGCTTCCGTAGACCGCCAACTCGCCGACCGGCTGTGCGAGCACCGGATCGACGAACACGGCGAGCCTCTCCGATTCGCCCAGTGACGGATCGGTGAACAGGACTCGGGTGGTTTCGCCGGCAGCAGGGGACGGACGTACTGCCGAGACCGTCAAGTCGGGGCGGTACTGCTGAGCGGAACGGATCTGGTCGTTCAGTGACGCGATCTGTCCGGTGGTGTCGGTCTGGAGGTAGTCGCTGTAAACGAACTTCTCGATGGTGGGTGCCATCGCGTAGAGGCCACCGCTCAAAGCGGCGATGAGGATGAACGGTCCGATCAGGACGCCGGCGTAGAAGTGCAGACGCAGGATCAGTGGTCTGGCGCCGCCGACCTGCTTCTTCGGGGGAGAACTGTCGTTGGACGCGCGCGTCTGTGCGCGCTCCAATTCGGGTGCGGACATGCGTGTACTCGATCCCGCTGTGCGCCTTTATTAACCGCGGGCGGTTAATAAAGGCGCACAGCAAAGTGGCGCACGTAATCACGTGCGTGAAAGGAAAGGGGAGGTGAGTTACACGAATGCCGGTGGGCCGCGAGTGCCCAGGCCTGAGGTGAGAAGTTGACGTAGAACAACTTTGGCGCGGTATCGAGTACGTGCAGCGAACGGTGACGGTTCAGCTGCCCACGGGCGCAATAGAACGGCGACGATTGCCGCTACCGTCGATGCGGCCACGACGTATCCGCGTTCTGCGCCGCGGATCAGCACTGCGCACACTCCGACGGCAGCGATGTGTGCCGCGAGCATCGGAAGGGACAGGAGCAGGCCGTGTTGATGATCCGAAGCGATGGTCAACGTCGCGTGACCGATGGCCTGACCCGCAGCGAGCATGAGGGCGAGCAAGAGCGCGGGGGAGCGACGGGTGTCGATGGACGTGACCACCGCGCCGACGCTCACGCAGGCGAGGATCAGCAACACGACAGCGCTTTCGGACGGGGCCATGCCGCCACCACCGAGCGCGTGGGCTGCGACGGAAACCGCGCCGGAGGTGCCGCCCACGAAAGCGCCGCGCAGCTGCGCGACATCTTTCGGACCCGGCGTCATACGCGAAAGGATACAGGCGCCTACTACCGGGCTTAGTAGGTGATCGGTCGGGATCGTTTCGGTGGCCGACCGACGAACGCGTTAGGTGGGGGATTTGTCCGATTCGCCAAACTTTGCCGAGGACCGGGTGAAACAAACGTGACGGTCATTTTCCGGTGCCAGACTTGGCTCTGGTCGCCGGCAACGGGTCGACGGCAGGGCAAACACATAGGAGAGTTTCATGAGGCGTCGATTCTTTGCGATATTCGCCCTGATGGGTGCGTTCGGTCTCTTCCTGTCTTCGGTGGCCTCGGCGGACCCGGTCACACGCTCCGTGTCGGGCACCCTTGTCAACTCGTGTAGCGATACTGGCGATCCGGTCGGGATATGGATGGTCGTATGGGATGGCTCGACGCAGATATCCTCGGCCACTGTCGGGGTGGGTGGCGGATACACGATCACGAATGTTCCTCCGGGCAATTACACGGTCAGTCCATACTCGCCGGCTGGATGCGGATCCGTACCCGACAGCACGGCGGTAGATCTGACGACGTCCGACGCGACCGGGATCGACTTCGAGTTGGTGAAGGTGTTCAGCATCGTCGGAACTGTCACCGGGTGTCCGGGTGCCGACGGGGTCGGCGCGTCTGACGTGACGTTGAATCTCCTCGATGCCGGCACGCAAATCGCGACGACAACGACGGATGATTCCGGTGACTACTTCTTTCAGTACAAGCCGGCCAAGGACGGCTATTCCGTAGAAGTGGTTCCCGGCAGCGGATGCGGTGCCGATCCAGCAGTAATTCCGGTGAATCTGAGCACGAATGACGTCACCGGTGTCGACTTCGCGCTCACTGCCGACGGCTGCGATACGGGCAGTTCGTTCGGAAGTGTGGATCTGTCGACGATTTTCGGAAGTCTCGGTAGTTCGGAATTCTGCAGCAGCTGAACACTTGTCCATGAAGGGAGGGCGATCGCCGAGGCGATCGCCCTCCCTTTTCTCGTTTGTTACCAAGGGATTTGCCCTGACATTGCGGAAGGCTGTTTCTAGCGGCAGATGAAGATATCTGTGCCGCATATCGTTCCGACGTTCGTATTTGCTGAGATCGGCACAAGCTTGGGGACCAAAGTCATCGAAGTGCGGGTGTAACGGTCTGTTGTGCCACGACGGTATTGAGCAGAGAACGGCAAGCCCGCCAGAGTGATAGCGTCCGAGAGGCTATGTCCGAAATGATTCCGAACTCGACCTAGGAAAACGGTGCGCAGCGATAACAACGGTTCGAATAACGGAGTCCTGGGGAACAACTCCGGAACGACTCAGGGCGACGGCCATTTCGACGCGTCCGACGACGGCTATGCAACGTCGATTCGAACCGTCACCTTCACACCACAATTCGACGAGCCTGCAGCAAAACCGTTGCCCAGTCAGCGGATGCGCCAGCAACGTCGTGAAGAGCCGACCGATTTCCGGACCTCGACGCCCAGGCCTATGACCTCCGTCGACGACCTGGACATCATCAAGCGGGCGAAGCGTCCACCCGAACGCGGTTTGGGCAGTGTGTTGTTCAAACTCACCGGGGGCCGGATCAACACCGGGCAGTCGGCTGCCGAACTCGAACACCAGGCTCTCGTGCGCCGTGCCAACCGAACGGTGCGCGGCGTGTACAAGATTGCTTTCATCTCACTCAAGGGTGGAGTGGGGAAAACCACGGCGGCCAAAACTGTCGGTTCGACGTTCGCATCGATCCGTGGGGATCGAATCGTAGCCATCGACGCCAATCCCGACCTGGGGACCCTGGCTGATCGCGAACGACGTGAACATCACCTGACCGTTCGTGATCTGTTGGCCGACGGTGACATTCGTACGTACAGCGATGTTCGCTACTACACCTCGCAAGGCGACAGCCGACTCGAAATCCTTGCGAGTGAGGCAGATCCGGAAACTTCGGAGTCGTTCAACGAGCAGGACTACCTCGATACTCTCCGAATTCTCGAGGTGCATTACAACATCGTCATCACCGACTGTGGCACCGGAATCATGCACTCGGCCATGTACGGAATTCTCGACGAAGCAGATGCTTTGGTTGTCGTCAGCCCGACAGCTCAGGATGGTGCCCGTAGTGCTGCAGCAACGCTCAGTTGGCTGACCAAGCACGGATACGCAGATCTGGTGAGCAGGTCGGTCGTGGCGATCAATTCGACGCGGCCGGGTTCGTCTTCGCTCGACCTCGATCAACTCGAGGACGTTTTCGCTCAGCGTGGAGTGCGAGCGGTCAAGACGTTGCCCTACGACGATCACCTGGGCGAAGGCGGTCCGATCGACTTGAAGTTGTTGAACAAGCGCACGGCACGGGCATATCTGGAACTCGTCGCAGCAATTGCCGATGGTTTCCCGGACTCGGTGGGCAAGCACGCTTCTCGATAGAACGTGCTCGCCACCGAATCTGATCAGCAGGCTCCGGCGTTCAAGGGTGCCGAAGTATCGCGCCGTATCCGTCGGCGAGAACGAGGCGTTCGTCGATCTGTACCAACTCGGTGCCGGTCCCGATTGCGATGTAAGGGAGTACGCGATCGGCGGGCCCGATCAACTCTCCACTGGTGACTTCCTTGTCGTCGGGATCGGTGAGCAGCAGCGTCTCGACCTTGCCCTGTTCGAGGGCGTCGAGGACGCGTGCGGTCCCGTCGATGGAGAGGCCGGAGTCCCGGCCCTGCTCTGCGACGTAGCGTTCGGTTTCCACATCCATTCTGCGCAGTCGCTGCGTGTCGATCAGTTCACGAATCGACTTGGACACCTCGGCGGGTGTCGAACCGACTGAACGCGAACCCTTTTCGACGTCCACCACCCGTAGCGTCGACGGCAAAAGCTGTGCAAAAGCTTTGCGGGATTGTACTTCTCCGATGACAACTACCAGCGCGACCTTGTGTTCACGGGCGAGTGCCGCCGCGCGCTCCACAGCCTGAGTCAGGTTCTTCCGGATATTCTCCTCCACGAGGCTTTGGCTGTCGGTGTATCGCTCCTGACCGCCCACGTGTGCCTTGTGGACCGGGAAGCCGTCTCCGTCTACCGTTTCGCCGTACACGTCACGCCCGCGAGCATCGCGCACGCACAGGTCCGCGCCAGTGTGGTCGACCTTGGCGATGAGGAACGGTTCGGTGTCGTATCCGTGTGCGATCAGTGGAATCAGGTAGGGCAGTTCGCCCAAGGTCGCGATAGTGGAGCCGGCAGGTTCGAGCAGAATATCGTCGATCAGCACTGCCTCGGAAGTGGCGACGATCGCGCGTCCGGCGCGACCTGAGATGCCGTGATGGTTGTCCTTCACCTCGTCCAGTCGTGCGATCAGCGATTCCGATGCTCCCTGTTTCGTGAGTTGATTGCGCATCGAGCGCCATTCGAGTTCGAAGCGCTCGCGCGCATCTTCCCGGTTACGGACGTCTTCGAAGTACACGGAGGCAAACGGGCCGTCACTCGAACCGACCTTCTTCAGTCGCCCAGCATGCATGTCGGCTCCCTTCTGTAGTGGTCCTATGCCGCGTACCCGACAACCGGTGATTCGACACGACCGCTTTCAGTTCGCACGTTTGTTCGACTGCTGGTACTGTCTGTGAACGTGAGGGTGGTGCAGAGGGAAGCCTGCATCACCTTCACGCCAAGAGCCCGGGACCTGCCGCCGACTGCCTTCGGCGGCAGGTCCCGATTCTGCTTACTCGGCGTCGTCGGTGCCCTTCGACCTGTCGGAACTCTTGCGCCAGTGGGTGAATCGTTCCTTGATGTCCGACGCTACATCGCCGACGCCATTCCCCACGGCGCCGACCGCACCGCCCAATCCGCTACCGATGTCGCGCACCATGCGGATCAAAGGGTCCTCCGACTCGTCGAAGTTCTGCTTGTAGGTCTTGGCTGCATTCTTGAACTCGTCGCTGATCTTCGCTCCGTCGTCATCGCCGCGACGGGGGTAGTTTCCGCGCAGAATCGCGGCGTAGTCTCCGCTGTCCACCCACTTCTTGAGCTCGGCGGCGCGAAGCACCGAGAACGGGTGAGAGAGCAGTTCGATGTTGAGGAGCTTGAGTACACCGTCGCGGAGGTCGCCGCTGGCGTCGTACTCGGCGGCCTGGGCAAGAAACGCGTCGATGTCGATTTCACTGACTCGGGATCCGCCCGCCAATTTCATCTGGACGCGAATCGCGGTGTGTACGTCCTGCCCGCACAACAGTCCGGCACGATCACCGGACAGTTCTGACTTGCGCTGCCATTCCATGAGGGCGGCGATGATCGCGCGCAATGCCCATCCGCCGACGGGCAGCCATCCGATGGTTCCGGCCAGTCGCATCAAATGCATCAGGATGGTCCGATACACAGCATGACCGGACAGCGCGTGGCCAAGTTCGTGGCCGATGATGAACCGCTGTTCCTCGTAGTTCATCACGTCCAATAGGCCGGTAGTGACCACCATGAACGGCTTGTCCATGCCGATGGTGAAGGCGTTGACCATCGGGGTCTGGAGTACGAACAGCTCGGGTGTCTCGTCGGCCTGCAGGATGTCGACGCAGTCACGGCGCAGGTCGTTCAGGTCGCTGAACTGGCGTTCGTCGACTCGCACCGACGTGGCCAGGTACATGAGGCGGTGCTGACGTTCTTGGAGCAGTCCGGACAGCGTCCGCAGGACAGTGTCGAACCCCCGAAGCGTCCGGAGCGTCACCAATGCAGCCCGATCGGCTGGGTGTTCCCACGCACGCGAGCTGATGTCCGGGAACTCGATTCGGGTGCGATCTGGTGCAGTGGTCATGGTGGCCCCTCACTTCGATGTGTGTCGACTCACCTCCAGGGTAACGACTAGTCGGTTTAGCGTGGATTTCCCGCAGCTCACTCGGTGGGCTGGGGGAGCGTGCAATCGGTGACTTTGGGGTTGACGCCGAAGTAGTTCAGCGGACCCGCGATGACCGTGAGCGCGATGGTCCCGACGCCGGCGCAGTTGGTCGGCGAACTGCTGTAGTAGCCGCGTTGGCCGGCCGCGACGGCCCCGACTATCAGCCAGATCAGAACGATCAGAGTCACAATTCTCATCATGGCGGGCTCGATTCTTCAAATATTATGGTGCCCAGCGAAATACCCGGTCAGAGTGGGTATGAAACGCTCTGCCGACGGGTATCCACGGTGTATGCGGCTCGAGGCGGGCGTATCCGCCCGAGTGAACGCACTGAAGGAGCTTGTGATGATCATCCTCGGCGTGATCCTGCTGATAATCGGTTTCGTGGTGAACATTCCGATCCTGTGGACGATTGGTGTCGTCTTGCTGGTGATCGGAATCATCCTGTACGCGCTGGGCGCGGCCGGGCACGCCATCGGTGGTCGGCGGCATTACTACTGATCCGTTGTCGGCTCGTCGTGCGTATCCGTGCCAGTCGGCGCGGTCGGTACGGTGCGCTGAACGGCACGCGCAATCAGTTCCCGAAGGCAGACCTGGCGCAGCGTTCGCTGTTGCCAGTCGCTGCCGTTGCCTGTGACTGACTTGAGCTGCAGCGCCGACTCCACGCTCGCGTACTCGCCTCCCTCGTCGAGGGAGTCACGGACATGGATCAGGAGCCGGTGCAACAGTTCCGTGGCTGAAATTCTTTGTGAGGTAATCGGATCGATCGACGCTCCCAGGACGCCTTCCTTCGCGGACACCCAGGTTGCGAGGCGGAGGCTCTCGAGGGAAATGTTCGGAGCCTCGATGCCCCGGTCTATCGCGCGTAACGCAGTTGCCACCAGAGCCCGTCCAAGGGTTGCAAGTAGCGCTGCATCCTCTGCTGTCGGTTGAACGTCGCAGACTCGGATCTCGACGGTCGGTAGGTGGCAGGAAGGTCGGATATCCCAGTAGGCCATCCGCTTGTCGAGCATCACGCCGCAATCCACCATCTTCGCAACCGCGGTGTCGAAGTCCCCGGTGGTCTCGAAGTACGGCGGCGGCCCGGCGACTGGCCACCTGGACCATTGGATCGCCCGCCAACTCGCGAAGTCGGTGTCGACTCCTTGGTGGACACGGGAATTGGCGCTCAGTGCCAACAAGGCGGGCAACCAGATGCGCACGTGATTGCAGACCTGCACGGCCTGTACTTGATCAGCGACGCCCACATGGATGTGGCAACCGCAGATGCTTTGTTCGGCAGCGAGGGCGCCGAAGCGTTCGCCCATCCGGCGGTAGCGAGGCGAGTCGCTGATCTCGAAACGCGAAGGCCCCGAAAGCGGTGCGCCGACGGCCAACAGCCTGCAGCCGTTCAACTCGGCAGCTTTTGCCGCGAGCCGACGCATGTCGATCAAGTGGGTTCGGAGTTCGTCGATGCCATGGCACACGGGAGAGTTGGTCTCGACTTGGCAGCGGGACAACTCGAGCTGAAGATCCAACCCCAGTGTCGACGCGGTTTCCGCAACCGCAACATTGTCGGTGGACGGCAACCAGGAGGTCGGGTCGACGAGGATGAATTCTTCTTCGACGCCGACAGTCGGGGTCGTCGATTCGTGGCGGCCAGCGGTGGATTCGGTCGAGCAGGTGGCGCCCATGCTCGCGTCTACCCGGTCGGTCGAAGGCGGAAACCGACCCGAGGAAGCCCCGTTCTCGTCGGGAGAACGGGGCCTGTGGTCGGCCTTGCCAACATCTCGGAAGCGTCAACGAGTCCTTGCACACCGTATGAATCTGGGGACTGGCGTGCCTGGGAAAACGTACTGTGTCGGACTCGGTAAAACGAGACCCCAAGGCATGTCTCACCCCCTATTTCACCCTCGTGTGGACTTGTCCGCACGCCCTTCGCCGAGTCGCGGATCATGACCTGGCGGCCTGCGGTGGTGCAGTCTCGGCTTTATCCGTGGGGCCGCCGTTATCGAGCAGATTCCGAGAATGCGAACCCATCTAAACTAACGTCCAGCATTCGGATGTGGCGTTCTGGCGGAGTGTGTGGGTTCGGTGAGTCAACAGATATTTGATCAGTTAATCGCGTGCACAGCATCCGGAGAAGTTGTGGAACTTTCGAACTGGTATTGCGTTTCACCAGCGCAAATCTTCAGTGGTCATGGGTAAAAGTCAGAAGATGGGAGAAAGTGCCTGGGATTGTGTTGCTACCGGTTCGTTATCGCAGACGAATGTCCACTATGTGCGTGGATGACGACTCTTGAAGGCGGGCAAAACTGCGTGTCAGCTGTGTCGGAGCTTCCTCTGTCTTTGTGTTCTTGGATTGAGAGTTTCACCAGGAATATCTTTCGTGATCGACGCGCCGGGAAATTTTTCTCAAGATTTACCCACTTGCTAATTGGGGAATTCAGCGGGTTGCAGAAGACTGAAATATTGCGGGTGGGAGCTGTTATTTCCGGTGATTTGCCCATATCTTGCTGAGTGGCGTATTTGCGACCGAAGTGTCGCGCGGTCGAGAAATAATGCTTTTCATGCTTTACATTGGAAATTGCAAGATGCACGTTTCATCCTCAGTGTTAAACGAAAGGACGAACGCAATGGGTAGCTTGGAAGATTTCGACATCGCGGCACTTCTTCAGAAGGTCATCGCATTCTTCGACGGATTCTCGTCGGACGAGACCGAGACCCCCACGGGCTAAGACTTAGCGAAGCCGCTGTGCATCCGGATGACACTGGATGTGCAGCGGCTTCTCTGTATCCGGCGCCTTCATCGGCGAAGGCAATGAATCGGCGTGCGTGGTTTCGGCCCGCCACTGGGCACTAACTGGTTGCATCCGTCTGGATCAAGAGCATCGCGTCGTCGACCGGATCGAAGTACAGAGCCGGGTCGGCAACCAATGCAGCGTCGTCACCATGAGTTTGCATGGTGACAACCCAGGCACGATCGTCGTGTTCCACGTAATAGGCACCCGCGAGGACCCCGATGGAACTGCCGCCCTTGAATCCGCCGTAAGTGAACCATTTCGCGGACTCGTCGCTGAGCGCCGGATCCTCGGCGAGAATGTCTCGAACCGGTGCGCCGCTCTCGGTCTTCGCCTTCTCTTGCAACGTGACCAACGCGGCACGCAGGTCGGCGGGCGAGGCGAACCAATCGATGTCGAAAGGCCATGCGGGGGTGGTGAATGCTGACGCCGGGATGTCCACCAGGCCGCCAGGTAGTGCCGCGAGTATCGCTCGACGCTCGTCCGGAGTTCCGTCGCGCCAAGCGATACGTTGTGCGCCTTGGTCACCCCAGCCGAGTTGGAACAGTGCGCGGGTCGGCTTGAGCGGGATGTTGAGCGAAGGATTTGCCATGCCCATCGGGGCGAATTCGGCTTCTACCTGCTCGCGCCCGACAGCAGCGATCAGCATGTCGGTGGCGGTGTTGTCGCTGATCGAGATCATCGTGCCGGCGGTATCTCGGACCGTGACTCCAGTTCCCGATGGCAGGTCCTGCATGGTCCCGCCGGGCATCGATTTGAGGTCGTCGGTGATGGTGAGCTTCTGATCCCAGGAGAGTGTCCCGTTTTGGACGGCCGTCGCGACCGCGCCGAGAACGTACAGCTTGATCGTTGACCCTGTGGGCTGTGGTGAGGTGTCGCCGACACTGAAGACTTCGGCGTTCTTTCCCTCGGTGACCTCGGTGACGGTCAGATTGGTCGGCGCGGGAAGCGCTTTGACGGCTGCCTCGAGTTCTTGCCAAGATGCGGCCGGCACATGAACGTCCTTGGTCGGTGTGATCGCCATTCCGAGGATCAGCCCGTTGCCGTCGACGACGACGTTGACGTCGAACGCACCGCCGGTGGTGCTGGTGATGGAAACTGTGCCGTCGGAGTCGCCTCCCTTGTACTTCACTGTTGTCCAAGGCTGTCCGGCTCGGATGGAGTCGAAGTCCGGAGGTGTCAGGACGACGGATGCAGTGGGCCCGAAGTGTTCGGCGATTTCTTCCTGGGTCAACGGCGTGCTCGTGTTGAACGCATTGAGAAGCCAGGTGATCTGCTTGCCGACGGAGGTGTCAGGGATCGTGACCGTAGCGGGTGCCGCGGTGGGGGCTTCGGCGCGCGTCCGTCTGAGGTGTAGACATACTCAGCCTGAGGTACTGAATTGCTTCATCCTCGAGTACCGTTAACCACTTGTAGTGGTGACACGCGCCTTGCCGCTGGACAAATGGGAGAAAGGCTGCACTCGAAGAACTTTCGTGATGACTGCGAGAGCTAGTTCTTGGTCGCGGCCAAAAAGGACGGTTGCGTTGACAGCGCTGCGATTTCTTCGGGGAGTTCGGGGATCCGACGATCGTACAGTTCTGCCAACTCGACCGAGCTGAAGCGTCGGACAGTCCAATTGTGTTCAGCCAACCACTGGCCCGGATCGGATCGCTTGTCGCTGTAGAACAGTTGCGAAATGTCCAGGTCTCCGAACGGGTCCTTGGCGAAGTACTTGGATCTGATGGCCGCAAGCTTGCTCGGGTCGGTTCCGGCCGGAAAGTCGTTCACCGCCAAGCGACTACCGGTGGCCGAGAGTTCGTCGATCCGCTCGAACAGGGCGTCGTGGGCCGGGCCGGGGAGATAGGCGAGCAGGCCTTCCGCCGACCAGGCTGTGGGTTCGTTCGGGTCGAAACCAGCCTCCTCGAGTGCGGCCGGCCAGTCGTTTCGCAGATCAGTAGGCACAGTGCGTCTATCGGTCTTCGGCTGGGCGTCGTGCGCCGCGAGCACTTCGGCTTTGAACTCCAGCACCTTTGGCTGATCCACTTCGAATACCGTCGATCCTGAGCTCCAATCCAGCCGGTACGCACGCGAATCCAACCCTGCTGCAACGATTACCGCCTGCCTTACTCCGGATTCGGTTGACGACGAGAAGAATTCGTCGAAGAACCTGGTTCGCAACCCCATGAAACCGCCGAAGGGGGTGTCCTCGAGGAGTGTGGGATCTTTCAGAAGAGCTGTGAAATGCGGCTCGGCTGCAGCTTCTACGAACCACGATGCGAACTTGTCTTCGATGATCGCGTCCGGACGGGTGCTCTCCAGTGCCCGGAACGTTGCCACTGCCAGCGCGGTAAGTCCGACGCTACTGACGATGTCCCACGTATCTCCATCGCTCCGCATTGTCTGGGTGTCCTTCCGCTCTTGACGACTGAGCCGAACTCTCTCGACCATACGCCCGTGTGACCCCTCGTCGCCTGGAACGGAACGGTCGGACTTGGATCAGCAAATACACGCTGACTGGATCGAAAAATTCTGCAGTGCAAGGCGTTCGGTTTGAATCAGCATCCTGCCAGGAATTTGCCAGGTCAGTGCCAGTGAGCGGCAAGGATGCAGGACTTCACTGGTGTGTGCCTCAGAGCTGAGAGAGAGCCTCGAGAATCCTTCGGGCAGGGGATTGATCGTGCCATGTCCATCCGCCGGAAACTACTTCGTGGGACCGTTCGGTTCGAGCTGATCTCTCGGACCGCACAACGAATGTCCCGTCGAGAAAGAGAGTGTAAGCCCATGTTGCAGGAAGGCTCGCTGGATGTATTGGCCGCCGCGGCGCGGCGCGGTAGCCGTGAGTCCATGGCCAGTTTGTATGCGGCGTTTCGTCCGATGGTTGTGCTGCGGTGCCGCGCCGAGCTTGATCAGGCGGTTTCCGATTCCGCCGCGGATGCCGCGTGCGTCGCCGTTCTCACGGCAGTGTGCGACGGATCGGAGACGTATCAGCCTTTTCTTCGCGTGCTGTACGCGAGTACAAGCATCGCGATTGCTCGGGCGGCATCCGACGGGTTCAGCGGTGGATCGCTCCCGCCTCCGACAACGCTCCCGGTTGTCGAACGCGATGTCCTGGTGTTGCGGCTGATCGTCGGGCTCGATACAAAGGCGACCGCAACGTCGCTTGCCCGTACGACAGACGAGGTGTCACTCAACCTGCATCGGGCGCTGCAGCGACTGCGAAAGTTGTCTTCTCCGAATGCAATCAGAGAGAGTTTGGTATTCACCTGAGGGCGTTCGGAATGCGCAGATTCGGGCGGGAACGGATCCCTGCCTTACTGGCCGGCGATGTATTCGATCGACGGGCCGGCAGTCCACCCGCCGTCGACGGCGATCTCGGAACCCGTTGTGTACGAGGCATCGTCGGAAAGCAGGTAGGTGACCGCGCCGACCAACTCCTCCGGGCGACCGACACGGCGATACGGATTGTTGGGGAATGCGCCCTCTTCGAGGCTGATACCCGTCGGTGCAGTCATGGGCGTCAGGACCATGCCGGGGTGAACCGAGTTGACCCGGATCTTGTCGCGACCGAGTTCGACGGCGGCGATCTTGCTCAGCCCACGCACGCCCCACTTGGCTGCGCCGTAACCGCTGGTCAGAGCCATGCCCATCAGGCCGGCGGCCGAGGAGATGTTCACGATGGATCCGCCGCCGGCTGCCTTCATGAACGGCACTACCGTGTGGATACCGGTGTGCACGGACACCAGGTTGATCTGGATGATGCGCTGGAACGTCTCGAGTGGTTCCTCGGCGACTGTCTGGCCGGACGCCGAGATTCCGGCGTTGTTGACCAAACCGTTGATCGCGCCGAACTCGGATACCGCGTACTCGGCGGCGGACTTCCAAGACGCTGGATCGGTGACGTCGAGGTGAACGTAACGCGCTGCGTCGCCGAGAGATTCGGCCACTGCTCGACCGTCGTCGTCGAGTAGGTCGCCGATGACGACGCGGCCGTTGCCCGCGACGATGCCGCGGGCAAACGCCTCGCCCAGGCCGCGTGCGCCGCCGGTGACGAGAACGATTTTTCCGGAGAGATCCTGAGTCATGATTGTTCCTTACCTGTTGGTGTTGCGAGATATGGCTTCGAGAACGCCCCGAGCGCGCGGGTGATGGCCTCGGGTGCGGGCGTCCGGAGGTCTGCCATCTCACGCAGTGCGGCGACTACCGCAAGTGTTGCCTGGCCCGAAGCCGCTGTGGTGTCGAGCGAGGTTTCCGGACGGTCGATCAGGCGTGCGACTTCTGGGCGAATCAGTTCCATCGTCTCGAAAGTTGCTGATTCCCAAACTCTCCGGAGTGCCGCATCACCGAAGATGATGGGCATCAGTGATCGGGTCATCGGCTCGAAGGACTCGCCGACCGATGCGATAAAGGCATTCTTCACAGCCGCTGCGAGCCCGAATTCGCGGGCTTGCGCGCTGAGTGCCGTGGCCAGACTGCGGTTTCCCTCGTCGAGCATCGGCCAGATGCTCTCCTCTTTGGTGGCGAAGCAACGGTAGAACGTTCGCTCGGAGATTTCTGCCCGCTCGGCGAGCTCTGCGATGGTCGTCGAAGTGTCGCCGCGTTCGACGAAAGCGGCAGCACAACTCTGCGAGACGCGGAGAAGTAGTGCAGTGCGGCGGGCTGTTGCCATATCCGCACTGTACCAAAAGTGGCAGAAACTGCCACAAATGGTGTCGGCCGGTCAGCCGACGTTACCTTCGATTCCGGAAACCTCCTGCTCAACTGCGTTCTTGAGGTTCAGGAGCGTCTTGCGGATGTTGCCGCGCTGAAAGTCGGCGAAGGTCTTTCCTCCGGTGGCAATTTTGTCGAACATGTCGGCGGCGAAGTCCGGCCAGCCGCGCCTGTCGTCGGTCCACGTTTCGGTAACTCGGGTTCCGTCGGGCACCGGCGAGAATCGGTACTGCCAGGTTGCGATAGAGGCGGGGATCCGGGGAGTACCGAGGCCGATCTTGTGAACACGGAATTCGAAGAGCTTCCCGGCCTCGGCAGCGGTGACTGTGCATCGCGTGGTCCACTGCGCGCGCCCACGCTTGTTGTGCCCGTCGAACTCCATGCCCAGGAAAGCGCTTTCGCGGTCTCCCCGCAAGGTTGCGCCTATGTTTTCGGGACTCCAGGCACCCATACGAGTGGGATCGCTGATGACCTCGTAGAGGGAAAGCGCGTGGGAGCTGACGACGATGCTGTCGGAGACGGTAAGTTCGCGAGCCATTTCGGTTTCAGGTTCTTTCTGTCGAGCGTGTGTGAGGTGTGAGTATGACGATCGGTGGTTTCGCGAACAAGATGCGGACGTGGCGGATGAACCGTCGAACTGATCGGCGTTGAACTACAGGTGCGGTTTCAGTTGGATCTTGACCGCGCCTTCCTGCTTCTTCTGGAAGATCTCGTAGGCGTGTGGCGCCTGATCGAGCGGCAGCTGATGGGTGGAAAAGGTGTCGACGCCGAGTGGGTCGTCGTCAGTGAGCAGGGGCATGATGTCCTCTACCCACTTCTTGACATTCGCCTGGCCCATCCTGAGCTGAATCTGCTTGTCGAACATGGTCATCAGCGGCAGCGGATCAACCATTCCGCCGTAGACACCGATCAAAGAGATGGTTCCGCCGCGCCGAACGATGTCGATGGCCGAATAGACAGCGCCAAGGCGATCGATTCCTGCGTTACGCATCGCAGGTGCGGCAAGAGCATCGGGAAGGAGTCCGACGAACTGCTGCGCGAGCTTTCCGATCGGAGACCCGTGCGCTTCCATACCGACAGCGTCGATCACCGAATCGGTTCCGCGGCCATTTGTCGCGTCTCTGATGGCATCGCCGATCTTGCTGCCGTAGTCGTCCAGGTTGAGGGTCTCGATACCGCGTTCGGCAAGGCGCGCAAGGCGTTCGGGTACACGGTCCACACCGAATACTCGAAACCCTTTGTGGTGGGCGATACGAGCCGCCATGTCACCGATCGGTCCGAGGCCGAGGATTGTCACGGACCCACCCGGCGGGATGTCGGCGTATTCGACCGACTGCCAGGCTGTGGGGAGCACGTCGGAGAGGTAGACGAATCGCGAATCCGCTGGACCTTCGGGAACTTTGATGTGTGTGAAATGTGCTTGCGGTACTCGGAGGTACTCAGCCTGCCCGCCTGGCACCGAGCCGTAGAGCTCGGAGAAGCCGAACAATGCTGCGCCCGTTCCCTGATCGCGGACCTGCGTCGTCTCGCACTGTGTGTAGAGGCTCGAATCGCACATGAAACAGTTGCCACACGAGATCTGGAACGGAATGACGACGCGGTCACCTATCTCGAGATTCGTGACTTCCGAACCGACTTCTTCGACGATGCCCATCGGTTCATGGCCGAGAATGTCGCCGGCATTCATGAACGCACCCAGAGTCTCGTACAGGTGCAGATCGGATCCGCAGATATTCGTCGTGGTGACCTTGATGATTGCGTCGGTGGGTTCGACGATCTTCGGGTCCGGAACCGTATCGACGCTTACTTTCCGTTTGCCTTGCCAAGTCACTGCGCGCACTGGGATCGACCTCTCATCGTGGAAATGCTGTTCGCAGTCACCTGCCCGAAAGCACTGAAATGCAAACAAAATCGGTGAGGGTTGCGAGAAGTCCTGAGCGCGTTAGATTGAGATGGAGCTGGGTCCCGGTCTCTTTGCGCCGGCTCCAGGACCGAGACGACGAGATGATGAGGACGATCGCATGACCGACAAAGACGACAACGACCAGTCGCCCAAGGGCGGGCACCCAGGACCCGTGGACAAGGGCGGCGACGGGGGAATGGCAACGCGAGAACAGGCGCCTGAACTGGTCGAGGAGACCTCCGACGAGAAGTCTGACGACGAGTAGTTTCCTTTTACTCCGCGTTGGGTAACAACGGGGATAGGCCGCATCGGACCGTCCCGGAATCAATGCGGGCGAGGTTCCTCGAGGTTGAGCAGCCAGCCACGGGAACCGCCTTAAGCAGATCCCTCAACCCTGTTGTCATTCAACCCTGTAACAGCACGTGATCGAATCGGGTCCGCAGTAGTGTCGGGACCCGGAAGTCGTCAAGCGTTCGAATTATCAACTGTTCGGCAACATCCCGGAGTTTCACGTTGGTCTCTTGAGAACGCCACACGAGGATGTCGAAGGCGCGATCGGCCGAAATGCCGTAGATCACCATGAGCATGCCTTTGGCTTGCTCGATTACTCCGCGAGAAGCGGTGATTTCGTTGACCAGCACGTCGACAGACGCTTTCACCGTACTGTCGAGGGTTTCGGTGACGTCGATGTAGAAGCCTGAGCTGCCGACCACGGCACCCGACTCGTCCACGACGCTGTCGCCGACGACGATTACCGAGTGAGTGTCCCCTGCTGTGTCGATGATGCGGTGGCGGCTGCTGAAGGGTCCGCCTGAAGTGCGGATGGCGTGCAGTGTCTGAGCAACGTGTCTTCGGTCGTCGGGATGCTTGTGCGAGAGCATCAATTCTGTCGTCGGAGCTACTTGGTCGGGTTCGTATCCGTGAATCCGTGCAACTTCGTCCGACCACTCCCACCGGTCGCCGTTGCGGTGATAGAGAAAGCCGCCCACCCGGTGTTGAGCCCCCGATCCTGACGTTCGCCCCAACCCGTCCTCGTTCACCACACACGCCCCCTCGTTCTCGACCTCGTCCCAACCGGCGTACTCGCCAGTTAGTTATATCGGACAAATCCGGCGGAGGTGGTGTCGGTCCCATATTTCGGAGCATTGTCTGGATCGCTACCGCATGGGTCGGGGAAACCGGCGCTCAGAGTACTTGGCGACAGTCCCACGTCACTCGCGGTTGAAACAGTGTTGCCGCTGTGTCCATTCGGTGATCGCCGCCGCGATGGCCGCAGGCTGATCCTCGGGGGCGAGATGTCCTGCGGGACCGCACTGTTCCACCTCGAGATTTGCGATATTCGATCGGCTCCACGTGACTTCGTCAGGTCCGATCATGAGAAGTTCTGCGGGGCCGCTGAAGGTGAGAAGAAGTTTGGGTACGTCGGTGCTTTCTGCGAGCCAATCGCTGTACGCCGCCACACGTGCATTCACGTCACCGGGAGTTCCTTCGATGGGGAAGGATCGTGGCCACTCGAGAAGGGGTCGGCGACTCTCTCGTGACGGATAAGGGGAGCGATAGGCCTCGGCATCGGTTTCGGTCATTTCACCGAGAACCGTTCTGTGAAGCGCTATTTCGAGAAAGAAGTTCTCGTCGAGTACCTTCGTCTCTCCTGTGTCGGAGTCCCTCAGAGCTTCCACCCGTGCCCGTGCCTCTCCCGGGAAGTGTTCGTCCCAGGTCATCGGACGAAGGATCGTTTCGAAGAAGGCCACACCTCGGACGCGATCGGGGTGGCGGGCAGCCCAGTCCAGTGCAAGTGCCCCGCCCCAGTCGTGTCCGACGAGTACGACGTCGTCGAGTTCCATCTGGTCGAACCAGGCGTCGAGGTAGCGGGCGGTGTCGAGGAAGCCGTAGTTGATTGGCGGTTTGCCTGACCGCCCCATTCCGATGAGGTCAGGGGCAAGTGCACGGCCCAGATTTCCTATCTGCGGCAGGATGTTTCGCCACAAGTGCGAGGATGTGGGGTTTCCGTGGATGAGTACGAAGGGTGGTCCTTCACCGCGCGAGCGGTAGGCCATGGTCGAGTCGAGCACGGGAATTGTGGGCATTGCGACTCCTCAAATAGTTTCCATATACTCTAATTGAGATAGTAGCCATGTATTCTATTTGTATGCAAGATCGAGAAACATGGACGACAGGGTCGCTGGTGTGGCACCTTGGCTTGCGCTGGCGGGCGGGGGTTGACCGAGCGATCGCGCACCTGGGGTTGACTCACGCCCAGTATTCAGTGCTCGCGTCTCTGCATGGTCTGGTGAGTGCGGGGGAGAGGCCGAGTCAGCGAGAACTCTCAGCGCACACAGGATTGCAGCGAATCTACATATCCAAGCTCGTGCGAGCGTTGGAGAAGAGCGGGTTTGTTGTCAGTGAACGCGATAGTCGCGATGCGCGAGCCGTTCGCCTCGATCTCAGTGACGAGGGCAAACGAGTCATAGAGCTCGCTAAAGACATTGTCCGCCAATTCGATGCAAAGAATACGGAAGTGCTGACGAAAACCGGAGGGCGGGAACTCGCCGAGCTCCACCGCGCCCTTGGCGCGTTACTCGACGCCACCGAAGCAGGAGATGGATAACGCGCCGGTCCGCTTCGTGGCGTAACCGAAGGCGATCGTGTGCGGACCCGGTCCACAGGACGTTCGTTGGGGGAGCGACGGAAGCGTCGATCCCCCAACGAGCCTATTGTCTAGCTGTCGATCGTTACGGCGTCACGTTGATCGGCGAGGCCGACGCGAACTGCAGTGTGCCGGACATGGTTGCCGTGCCAGTGGCTGCGGCGGGGCAGACGGGCCCGGTGCCGGTACGCGTGTAGTTCACAGTGCCGGTGTTGCTGGCCACGACGCGCTGGTTGGGAATATCGAATGGCAGCGGTCCGATAGTGCTGGCCCCGACGGTGACTGTGCACGTGGATCCGGGCATCGTCACGACTGCGCCTCCTGCAGGAATGACCAGGGATCCCTGAGCCGATCCGGTGTCTGCCGAGACGTTCAATAGCCACGAGCCGGAGGTGGTGACCACAGCGGGTAGGCCGTTAGCCTTGCACCCGGTCAGGCTGGGGGTGCCGATATTGACGTTGACTCCGCCGGTGCCGGTGTTGGAATTACCCGGCGCGGATGGGATGGTCCCGGAGCCCGTCGTACTGGAGCAGGTAAGTGTGATCGTTCCTGTCTTGATACTGAGATTGCTGCTCGAAGCAGTCACGGTTTGACCCGCTGGAGTGACGACGGTCGAAGCCAGAGCGGTGCCGGCTGCGACTGCAATCGCGGCTGCGGCGGCAGCTGTGACGATGGTGGTGCGGCGAACTGCATGGGACATCGATATCTCCTTGTTGTCGGTGATACTTCGTGAGTCGCCGGTGCTTGCTCTACTGCGTCCGCAGGCTGTCGGCGCCGATGTTGAACACATCGCTTGTGGTGGTCAACGAGTTGTGACCACTCGAAGACGGAACGTTGGCGCGAAGATTGACTGCCCAATTCAATGCGCCGAACAGTCCACATCCAGATGCGCCCGGTACCGCGAACGTCTGGTCGGCGTGCGTCACGTTTCTGACGGCGGCGGTATCCGGAAATCCTGGAACTTCCTCCAGGACACCATTTTCGGACACTCCGAGTTTGAACATGATCGGGTTGCTCGCAGAACCCAGATAGCAGTTGCCGCCCAGCAAGGGGTTGGAGATCTTCAATCTTGCCGGAAGTGTGACACCGAGTTGGAATGCGTCGACTGTTGGCAACGCGACCGGTTCGACTGTTGCCTTGATGGTGGTCAAGCCGCCGGGGAACGGTATACCGAGCCCGAAGATTCCTCCTGGTACCTCGATGGGGGTGGAATAGACGCCTTTGGTGCCGTCAGTGGGAGGAATGAAGATCTGGTCGAACCCGAATTCAGCGTCGGGGTTCTCGCGATAGGCGACACCGCCGGCGATATTCAACGAGCCGGAAGGAATCGGTACTTTGAGCCCGTTGATGTTCATTTCGCCGCCTTTGACGACGACATCGACACAGGTGCTTGTCTCCGGATTGGCTATCGGGCATTTTCCCCAGCCCCCGAACGGCGCATTGGGCAGCGGGGCCGCCGTCGCGGTTGACACCGCCCCGAGAGTGAGGACTCCCGCTGCGACGACGGCGAGCGCGGCTCTGAATCGTATTGTGCGCATGGACAAGTGAACTCCGTTTCGAGGTGGCAATCTGTCGTCGATGACGGTTCTGTGGCAGTGGGTTGGATTGCTAGTTGGCACTACGTTCGGCAACGACGGCAGCGGGTTCGGGTGAGCCTGCCGGCTGGGGCCTGAGGCTGTCGGCACCGATGTTGTAGACGTCACTCGTCGTGGCGAGGGAGTTGGACGTGGTGGACGAGGGAAGCCCGGCGCGCCAGTTGACGATTGGATTCAGAACGCCGAACGGGCCACACCCGGAAGCTGTCGGGACCGCGAAGGGCTGTCCGGTGTGCCCGGTGTTTCGAACGACGGCAGTGTCCGGGAAACCTGGAACCTCTTCGAGGACACCGTATTCGGTCACATCCAAGTTGAGTTGGACGGGGTTGTTGTCCGAGCCCAGGTAGCATTTGCCGCCGAGGAGAGGGTTCGCGATCTTCAGTTTGACGGGTAGCTTCACACCAAGCTGAAATGCGTCCACGGTGGGGAGTGCAGACGTCGACTCTACGGTGGCCGAAGCCTTGTTCAGTCCGAAGAGATTGTTGAATGGCAGGTCGATTCCGAGTGCGCCCCCGGGGATGTCGATGGGTTTGGCGTAGATCCCCCGACTGTTGTCGTTGGGTGGGATGAATACTTGGTCGAATCCGAATTCAGCCTCTGGATTCTCCCGGTATGCAACTCCGCCTGCGATGCGCATCGCCCCGGCGGGAATGTTGACGGAAAGCTTGCCGATCTTCATGTTTCCGCCGGTGACCGTGACGTCCATACAGGTGCTGGTCTCGGGATTGTCGATCGGACATGAATCCCAACCGCCGAAGGGGATCTCCGCTGCCGGGGCGGCTCCTGCAAGGCTTGCTGACAAGCTTCCCACCGCAGCGGCGGTGGTGAACACAGTTGCGGTGGCGAGTGCGCCGAAAAGCCCACGCGACGTCGAACGTCGGGACATGTATTTCTCCTTTGGGTACAACCGACCAGTCGGGATTGTGATGATGAGTGACGGTAGTCACGTGTGACTTGGATGTACAGACAATTTGAAACAATTCCGACAAAAGTATTACTGCGATCGCCTCCGCTACTACTTGCGGCTGTGAGGATTGAAATTTGTTGCAGTGCTCTGTGTCTCGTCATTCACCCGCGAATCGCTGTGAGGTGCTTCGACCCGAAAAGGCGTTCGTCGACGGGAATATCGGACTCCTGTCGAAATCGAGGGGGCAATGTTTTGTCGGAGTCGCCAATGAGGGAAGTCAGGGCGAGTAACTTTGTCGAACAGCGGCTGATCGGTACTCCGGGCAGCTGCCCGAGAGAACGGATCGCCATGACGCTGATGCTGCCGCTCGACTCGATGTTCCTACTGATGGAGTCACGGGAGCATCCCATGCACGTCGGTGGCCTGTCGCTTTTCGTTCCGCCGGAAGGGGACGACGGCGAATTTGCCAGGTCGCTCTACCGTTCGCTCACCGACGTCGACTCGATTCGGCCACTCTTTCGCCGCAAGCCGGTGCAGTTCTTGTCGAACTTCGCGCCGGTGCGTTGGACGGAGGACGCAGACGTCGATCTCGAGTATCACGTCCGGTTGCTCGCGCTGCCCAAGCCGGGTCGAGTCCGCGAGTTGCTCGAGCTGACCTCCATGCTCCACGGCACGCTGCTCGATCGGCATCGGCCGCTGTGGGAGGCGTACGTGATCGAAGGTCTCGCCGACGGCCGAGTTGCCGTGTACATGAAGACGCACCACGCGCTCATGGATGGTGTGTCTGCTGTTCAGGCGTGGTACCGCAGCCTCTCGTCGGATCCGCACGATCGACATTCGATGCCTCCATGGGCGCAACGACCTTCTTCGGGGCGGGTTCGTGCCGGTCGCGGGCTGGACCTGCAGAGGCGGGTGGGCTCCGTGATCGAGACCGTGCAAGATGTGGTCGGGGTCGGCCCTGCGATAGTGAACGCCGCTGCCTCGGCAGTGAAGGACCACGTCGCACCGTTGCCGTTTGCTGCCCCGAAATCGATCTTCAACGTCCCGATCACCGGAGCGAGGCGTGTCGCCGCGCAGTCGTGGCCGATCGAGCGCCTGCGCAAGGTCAGCTGCGTTGCAGACGTGACGCTCAACGATGCGGTGTTGGCAATGTGCGCGGGTGCGCTACGGCGATACCTGATCGAACTGGACGAGTTGCCGGACAAACCGTTGATCGCGATGGTGCCGGTATCCCTTCGCAAAGGCGAAGAGGGTGAGGCTTCCGGCAATGCCGTGGGTGCGGTGTTGTGTGATCTGGCAACCGAATTGGTAGATCCGGCGGCCCGACTTCAGAGAGTTCACGACTCGATGAGTAGCGCCAAGTCCCTGATGTCGGGCCTGACGCCCCTGCAGATCACGGCGCTCAGTGCATTGAACGTCGCGGGTCTCGGGCTGCCGCTGATCCCTGGTTCATCCCGACTGATCACTGGGCGTCCAGTCTTCAATCTGGTGATTTCCAACGTCCCCGGCCCGACAACGACGCGCTATTGGAATGGCGCGAAACTCGAGAGCTGTTACCCGGCATCGATTCCGTTGGACGGGCAGGCGATGAACATCACCGTCATCGGCTACGCGGACACCATGCAGTTCGGGCTCGTCGGCTGCCGCCGCAATGTTCCGCACTTGCAGCGGCTCCTCGGCCATCTCGAGGAATCCTTGAGTGAGCTCGAAGCCGCCGCAGGTTGAATGTGTGAGGAAACCTCAGCTGACGGGGACCGCTCCGCGAGCGTTCGATACCAAGTGAGTGCCGATCTGAAGGAACGCGGGTACGAAGTTCGGGGTGTCGATTGCAGGCGAAAGGATGTGGGCTCCGAAATGCGCGACCACAAACTCCAGGTCGCGTGAGATCAAGAGCCTCTGGCCATGGATTCCGCTTGCCATGAACGATCCGAACGGATCATTGAGGATCCACCAGTAGTCGTGGTAGCTCATCGTCGCGGGGGAATCGACAGGGGCACGCGGGCTTCTGACCTCCGAAGGATAGCCTGCGGGCACTCCCGCGGTCATCGATCGCGCGATGTGCGGTGGGATCACCTGACGATCCTCGACGGCACCGTCACAACGAATCATCTCACCCACTCTGGCCACGTCTCGAAGGGTCGCACTGAATCCGCCCGCCGCCATTTCCGTTCCAGCGGAGTCGACTATGTAGAACGCATCTTCTTCGGCTCCGATTCTTGACCAGACCAGCTCACTGAGTAGTTCGGCGAGTGAAGTTCCGGTCACGCGGCGCAGTATTTCTCCGACAGTCTCGACATTGCCGTTCTCGTAGCGGAATTCGACGCCGGTCGGGCCCGCAGTACGTGCCGTGGCGAGGTGCTCGAGAATGGTCTCCGGGCCGCGGTAATTCATGGGGCGCAGCTTCGGGGCGACTACGGCCCAGAAACGGCTGGCTTCGATGGTGCGATGGAACGGCCGACCGCCGTACGTTACATCAGTGCCCATGTGAAGAAGGTCCTGAATCCGATTGTCTCCGAACGCAGTTCCTGCCAACTCGGGAATGAATTTCGACGCCCGATCGTCGCGGTCGAACAATCCTTGTGCTTCGACCAGTGCAGCCATCAAACCGACGTAGGATTTCGCCATCGATGCATTGAGGTGCGGTTCGTGCGGTTTGCAACCGTGCAAGTAACTCTCGTACACGATGCGCCCCCGATGTAGCACTGCGATACCGTCACTGTGCGCACCCGCGAGGAACTCGGACACCGTCTGCTTCGGTTGATCCGGAAGGTTCAACGTGACACCGGACAGATCCGTGTAGTCGGTCGGGAGGGTCCATTTGGGTCCGTCGCCGCGCCACACACGGCGAGTCGCTACCATCTCTCGTATGGTTGTGGCTTGTTGGCGCACGTCGGCCGGGTCGGTGAATCCGCGCGCCCAGGGGATGTCACCCGTTGCGATGTTTTGTGCCATCTGAGGTCTACTTCCGTCTTGATTGCCGAGTTGGAGTGTTGATTGCCGCGTTCGTAGTTGATGAACTGAATTGCCTAGTGCCGAAGCGCATTCTGTTCATGTAGGGGGTTGGCGGATGGCCCGGAGAGTAGGGCCGCACTGTCGCGGGCGTAGGGGCGATACAGTGCGCCTGAAGCGACCCCGTTGACGGTGGTCAGCACTACGGTGACGATGAAGAGCGCGCCTTGCAATCCGATTCTGTCGCCGAGAGTTCCGACCAAGACAGCGTATCCGGCGTAGGCCAGCGCTTCGACTGTCGAGACGGAGACGGCAAAGGCCAGGGCTCGCAGTTCCGGACGAACTACGGCCATGATAATCGGCCGATTGACCACTGGGACCTGACCTTGAAGGACGCCGACGATCCCGAACAAGACCGCGTAGGCGCCGATGCTGTTCCAGGAAATCTGCGTAGCGATCAGTGCTGCGGCCGCGAATCCGAGTTGGCTGGCCTGAAGCATGATGATGCGGCCGTTTCGGGGTCGTTTGACGTGTACGGCGTCGTTGACTCGTCCGCCGACGAACGTGCCGAGCAGGTACCCGATTGCGAAGGGCGGTGCGATGATCGAAGCAGTTGCGGTCGTGAATCCGTGCTCCTCGACGAGAAATACGATGCTGAAGCTCATGATGACGTTCTGGCCCGAGAATGCGCGTTGTACGAGTAGGTATCGGAATGTCTTGATAGCGAGTAGCTCTCGTATCCCTTCGCGCCAGAATCTTGCTTTGGAGCCGAGATCGTCGGTGGTCGTCTGTGCGGGCGCATCGCCGGATTCAGGATCGTCGAGGAAAAGCATGATAAGCACACCGATGGCGATGCAGATTGCACCGGTGATGATGTATCCGTAGCGCCATCCATCTTCGAAGCGAGACAAAAGCCCGAATATCGGGGCGGTCGCGCCGGTGATGACGGCGACGCCGCCGTATACCAATCCCGTTGCGCGGCCCCTCCGGGCGTCCTCGTACAGATCTCCGAGGATGGACAATGCAATCGAGCCGGCGCCGGCGAAACCTGCGGCGCCGATCGCATAGAGGACGAGAAACTGAGTGAAACTGCCGGAAAATCCGGCCAGGATTACCCAGACACCCCAGAACCCTGAACAGATGGCAAGTACCGACTTACGAGAATATCGTCGGGCAAGGAACGCCCAGGGGATTGCCGTGAAGACCCCGACGGCCTTGGCCACTGCAACGATCGTGCCGAGCGCCGCCGATGACAATCCCATGGCCTCGCGCATGAGAGGGAAGAGCACGGACGTCACGCTGCTTTCGGCGTTGTCCATTGCCGTGGAGCCGGTCAGGAGTGCGAGGTTCTTACCTCGCCGACTGCGTGGAAACTGAGTAGGTGCCGCAAGTTCTGTGGTCATTGTTCCCTCTCGAAAAATGCCGATGATTGCTTGGGCGCGGTGGGCAGCGCTCGGCGGTCGACTGTGCACTGAGTCACAGTGAGCATTAATGGAGACAATATACATAAATAGACATACTGTCTATCTCTTTGTTCAAAGTTGGATGACAGTGCAGGTGCCGAGTCCCGCAACCGTGACGCCTACGGCCAAAGTCGCCATGACAATGAACGGTATTTCTCGAGAATCCTTGTCGTCCAGACTGAGTCGACGATGACGGATTGTCGTGCCCACGATGACTCCGGCAGTCGTAATGATGAGCGTGGCGAACACTGCGATTCGTAGAACGGACGGATGCAAAGCGATTTCGCGACCGATGATCACTGACACAGTCACAGAGGAGAGGGCAGTTCGTCGCCAGGCGAGCACGGTTCGCTCGGGTTGCAGTCCGGGCGGCTCGTTTTTCGTCACAACACGGTCATCCCTACGCCGAGACCCGCAACGACACACACCCCGCCGACGAGAAGCGCGATCATCGGTGACGTGGGTAAGGGAAGATCACGCCTCATCGCGGTTTGGACGGCCTTCCAGTGTCTGAGCGCGCCGAGCGCTACAGCCGACGCCACGACGGTGCACACGACTCCGAGCATTTTGTACATATTGTTGTCGTTTTCGGATACGTAGAACTGACCGACTGCGACGCCGCCTGCCAACAGCCCCAACGCAGTTCGTATCCAAGCCAGAAATGTTCGTTCGTTCGCAAGACTGAATCTGTAGTCCGGTTCGTGATCGATCACGGTGATTGCCTCCGAAATGTCGAGTGCCCGCCAGGCCGTCACGTCGAGCGTATGACGACCTGGCGGGCGCGAAATTGGATACGACTGTCCTTGAATGATCTTCAGGTGGTGAGTAATTGACGCGCGATTCCGTTCTTCTGAATCTCGGAGGAGCCGGTGAGGATTCGGAACATCCTCAACCGCTGGAACAGTGATTCGACCTCCGAACCACGGATGACCCCGGCTTTTCCGTGAATCTGAACTGCGTGGTCGGCGATGGTGAAGGCCTTCTCGGCAACGAACAGCTTGCACATGAATGCTTCGGTACGCGGACTCCCACCGGCATCGAGTGTGGCGAGTGCGTCGTAGGTCATCGAGCGCGCAGCGTAGTAGTCGGTCGCCATGTCGGCGAGTTTGTGTTGGATGGACTGCAACATCGCAAGAGGAGCGCCCTGCACCTGGCGAGTCTTGCTGTACTTCAACGACAATTCCAGTGCTCGGCGGGCTCCGCCGAGGACGGTGGGGCAGTGCAACAACCGGTTGACTGTGACTCGACCGAGTCCGATTCTCAAGCCTTCGCCCACATTTCCGAGAAGCTGTTCCGGCCCCACGTAGCAGCCGTCGAGGATGATGTCCGCTTCGATGTGCTGACCGGACATCGGGACGTCACCGTCCGCCACTGTGCAGCCAGGAGAATCCAAGTCGACCAGGAAGGCCGAGTACGAATCCGGTCCGTCGCCGTCGGATGCCATCTTTGCGATCAGGACCGAAAAGTCGGCGAAGGGGCCCGCGGACGAGAACACCTTGTGGCCGTTCAGGCGCCATCCGGCACCGTCCGGGGTAGCTGTGGTGAGCATGCCGCGAACATCGGAACCTGCGTCGTTCTCGGTGAGAGAAAAGCAGCACGCCTTCTCTCCTCGCAGCACCGGAATCAAGTACTTTTCCAACTGGTGCTCGGTGGCGTATTGAAAGATCGATCCCGCGCGGAGTGGGCCACCCATGTCTCCGAGCACGGACGTCGCGAGGACCCGCGGCGATGCACCGACCTCTTCTTTGAGTGCGGCGAGTTCGGTAAAGGTGAGGTTCTGGCCGCCGAGTTCAGTGGGGAGGTGTATTCCGTAGAAGCCGAGTTCGCGGCTGCGTCTCCACACTGGCTCGAGCGTCTCACGGATGTAGTGGGATTCTTGAGTGAGACCCAATTCGGCTTCGTACTCGGCTAGTTCGCCGTCGAGATAGTCCCGTAGACGCTCGACGAGCGATTGAAGTCTTGGATTGTCTTCGTAGGTAGGGGTGAGAGCGAATGACATGTCTATTTCCTGTCAGTTGACGTGACGGTCAGCGGTGGTCCAGTAGGTCGCGCGAATCGCGCGGCGATCGATCTTGCCGTTTCGGTTGACAGGCAACGAATCTGCGAAGTCGACCGAACGTGGCTTCTTCATGCTTGCCAGACGCGTCGAGCAGTGCGCGATCAATTCCATTGCGGTGGTGTCAGTTCCATCTCTGGTCACGACAACAGCCTTGACTGCTTCGCCCCACTTCGGATCGGGAACTCCCACTACGCAGACTTCGGAAACGGCAGGATGTTCGTACAAAGCGGCCTCCACCTCGCTGCAGTAGATGTTGAATCCGCCCGAGATGATCATGTCCTTCTTGCGGTCGACGATGAACAGGTAGCCGTCTTCGCGGAAATAGCCGACATCGCCCGTGTGGACCCAGCCGTTCCTGAACGTCTCAGCCGACAGCTCGGGTTCGTGGAAGTATTCGCGGACACAGTCCGGACCACTGGCTACGATCTCGCCGATCGTGCCGGCCGGGACCTGTACGCCGTTGTCGTCGACCACGCGAACATCGGTGTCGTATGCCGGCCGGCCGCACGAGAGAAGAAGCTCAGGGTCGGATTCGATACCGCGCACCACGTCTTCAGCGGTCAAGACAGTGACGACGCTGGTCGTTTCGCCGAGCCCGTATCCCTGAATGACGATGGGACCGAACACCTTTACCGCGTCGCGCAACCGTTGTGGAGAAACCGGCGCTGCGCCTACGCCGATGCAGCGCAGAGAGCTCAGGTCGACTTCGGTAACCGACGGATGGTCCATCAGCAAGTTGAGCATCGTCGGGACCACCATGGTGGTGGTGATCCGCTCACGTTCGATGGTCTGCAGGAACGTCCTCGTGTCCCATGCCGGCAGGATCACCACTGCGGCGCCCCTGGCGAACATTCCGAGCATCACCATGCCGGAAGCGTGTGTGATCGGGCCGGGGGCGAGGTAGCGATCACCAACAGTCGGCGCGCCTTCGGGGCTCATCAGTCGCTTGCGCATGTTCGCCAAGCGGTTGCCGTGACTCTGGACCGCAGCCTTGAGCTTGCCGGTGGACCCGGATGTGTAGTTGAGGACAGCCGGGGCGTCAATGTCGACGTCCACCTCGACGTTGTCTTCGCTGCCCCTTGTCGTCAGTTCGTGATAACTGTCCGCGCCGGGAGTCGAAGTGCTGTAGTCGATCACCCTGCAGTTCAGCCCTGCGTCGGCGACGACCTTCAGCGCCATCTCGGCATGGGCGGGGTCGACGAAGAGGACACGCACATCGGCGTCGGCAAGGATATGCCCGAGTTCGTCGGCGCCCAGTCGTGCGTTGATCGGCACCCTGACGAATCCTCCCTTGTACAAGGCCATTTCGGTCACTACGAGTTCCCCGCAGTTTCCGGCAAAGGTTCCGATCATGTGTCCGGGCCGTGTCCCGGTCACTGCGAGAGCGGACGCGAGACGGTTTGCGGCCGTATCGAGCTCGCTGTAGGTCCACCGGCCTTCGCCGCAGACAAGGGCTTCGAGATCGGGGTAGTAGCTGGCGCTTCGGGCGAGATAAGTACCGAGGTTCATGGACATCTCCAGAGAAAATCGACATCACGAATGTTAATGGACAGTCTGTCTATATTCGATCGTCCTGTCAATGTTGAACTATGCTTCGTACAACAGTGCGAAGGAAGGGAACCCAATGCCTCCAGAAGACAGACGTGTCCGGCGTACCCGACGATTGCTGCGGGATGCCTTGGTCTCGCTCGTTCTGGAACGGGGATATGCCGGGATCACCGTCGAAGACATCACGGACCGCGCAGATTTGGGTCGGGCGACGTTCTATAGTCACTACACCGACAAAGACGATTTGCTCGGTCAAGTCGTGTCCGATCTGGCCGATGACCTGCAAGAGCGGCTCGGTCCACTCATTCCCGCCTCTTCGATCGGATTCACCGGCAAGCCTGTGCTCGAGATGTTCAGGCATGCCGCTGAGGAACGTGACGTCTACCGTGTGATCCTGCGTGGTGAGGGGGATGGCAAGGCGCTGCGAAAGTTCGTCGAAGACCGCAGCGTCGCCGCTGTGCGGATATTTTCCGCACGGGCAGAAGCGCTCGGGGTTACTCCGCGAATCGACATCGAAGTACTCTCGCGGGCATGGGTGGGTGAACAGATCGCGGTCATGCAGTGGTGGCTCGAGTCCGACCCGCCACCGCTGACGCCGGAAGAAGTCACCGAGATGCTGCTCGAACTTTCGTTGCGGGGACGTTACTGGTCTTCGGGTTTCGACGGCGAATTGAAATCCGAATAGCCGCTGTCACGTCTCGCCGTTGCCGCGGCGGCTTCGTCGAGAACCGACTCGGTGTGCTCGCCCACGTACGGAGTCGGAAGTCGAAAACTGTTCAGTCCCAAGCTGAATTGCGCCGGGAATCTCATCTGGGGCCAGCTTTCTCCGTTTTCGGTCGCGACCTCGCTGAACAGGTTTCGAGCGACGACATGGGGATCGCTCATCAGTTGTCCGGCGTCGGTGAACACCGGCGCCCACGGGGCATTGATCGCAGTCAACGATTTTTCCCACCACCCGTATGTGTGCGTACCGAAGGTGGTGACCAGGAGTTCCCGCAACTCTGCCTTGTGCTGTGTTCGGGTCCATCGATCGTCGTAGCGCAGTGTGTTCAGTGCCGGAAACTCAGCGCTGAATGCTGTGCGGAACTCGATCCAGAACTTGTCTTCGAAAGTGGCAAGTGAAAGCAAGCAACTGTCGGACGTCTCGAAAATGTCGTTGTCTCCCTGGACGGTCGGTGAATCGGTAGGGTTCTCGATATCGCGGATCATGAGCGCAAAAGGCGCGCACCAGGCGGTTGCAGCCTCGGCGAGGGAAATGTCTATGTGTTGTCCGCGTCCGTGCTTGTCCACGCTGGCGAGAGCAACCGAGATGGACAGTGCTGCGTACATCGAACCCACCAGATCACCGGCCCGGATACCAGGGCGGGTGACGACTCCGTCGGTGCACCCGGGAACTGCGAAAAAGCCGGAAAGGCCGAGGAAGTTCAATTCGTGCCCCGGCTTGTCGGCATAGGGTCCGGACTGCCCGTAACCGGTGATCGAACATAATACGATGCGTGGGTTGGCTTTTCGAAGTACGTCGTAGCCGAGTCCCATGCCTGCCAGTACCTGTGGCCGGAACCCCTCGACCACTGCATCTGCAGTCTCGACTAGTCGAAGGAACGTCTCGCGATCGGATTCGAGACGGAGATCGAGCGCGATCGATCGCTTGTTCCTGTTCAACGAGGCCATCCGTTCACCAGCTGCCCGCGTGGGATCAGGTCGCTTCGGGTTCTCGACCTTGACCACGTCGGCGCCCAGATCTGCGAGCAGCGTCGTCGCAAACGGGCCGGGCAGAAGGCGAGAGAGGTCGAGAACGCGCTTGCCGTGTAAGAAACTCCATTCCGACGTGTTGTCACTGTCCATGTTCACACTCCGAAGGCTGTCGAGGCAGTGGCCGATAGCGCCAAACCCTCATCGGCATGGCGTTGTCCGTAGCTGCTGGATCCCAGGATGATCAACCTGATCGATAATTGGCAGACTATCGATTAATGAACAGGATGTCTACGAATTGATTGCGGCGAGGTTTTGTTCTGCTTTGTCGACGCGACGCTCAGCAACACGGAGTTCCTTCTCGGATTCTCGAACCGCAGCGTCACTGGTCTTCTCGGCGTTCCGTGCGAACTGCCGTTGCTGCTCAGCGTGCTCGAGTTCGGTGCGCAGTTCTTCAACGCGCCGTTCGACGTCGGAAAGCGTCGTTCTGGCTTCCTGGAGTTCGGCGGTCTCGGACTTCACCCGGCGGCGGATCTCGTCGGCCTGCGCCGTGGCTTCCTTCAATTCTGCTTTTGCTCTGGCTTGTTCGGCCTTCGGTTCCGGAGTTTTCGACTTCGGAGTCGTCGGCTCTTCAATCGCGGCGTGCTGCGGTGATTTCTCATTCACCACGGCGAGCCCGGCGGGTCCGAAACCGCTGTAACTCGCCGCGGTCACGACCCGTCCGAGTCGAACCTGCGCGGCAGTCTCCTCATCGGCCAGAGCGGCATTGAGGGTCTGCGCGACATCACGTAAAGCATCCTCGCCGACGCTTTTTCCCCGTGAAGCCGCGATATCACCGGATTTGTGGGCGAGACTCCGCACCACCTGCTGCCTCTGTGTCGTCAGCCGTCGCAAGTCCGGGCCCGAGAGATGGCGTTGAGCGTCGCGTAGCGATTCGCCAAGCGCGAGAAGTGCATCCAGATCCTCTGGTGCATCGCGCGAGATGAGATTGACCAACCACCCCACGGTGGTCGGCTTCCGAAGTTTGCCGATTTCCGCGGCCAATGTGCGGTCGTTGTCCTCCCGGGCGGCCTTCACATGATGTGTACGTGCCTCGACGAACTCGCCGGGGTCGAGCCCGTACAGTTCGTTGGCGACATCATCGAGGGTCACGTATCCATATTGGCACTCGGAACGGTTACATGTGGCAAGGCGGAAGGTAGCGCACGGTAGGTACTCCGCCGGGACCGTCCAGGCGAACCTCGGCGTCGACCTGGTAGACCTCGGCTATCAGGTCAGCGGTGAGGACCTCGGTCGGGCTTCCGTGGGCAACGATGGATCCCCGGTTCAGCATCACTATCGAATCGCAGAACATGGCGGCCAGATTCAGATCGTGCAATGCCATGATCGTGGTGGTGGGGAGGCGTCGCACGAGCGCGAGCAATTCGAGTTGATGGTTGATGTCCAGGTGATTGGTCGGCTCGTCGAGTAGCAACTCATGAGGTTCCTGAGCGAGGGCGCGCGCGATCTGGACGCGTTGGCGCTCCCCGCCGGACAGGGTGTGCCACGACCGGTCCAGCATGCCGGCGAGATCGGTGTGTTCGATCGCTGCCCGAACGGCGTCGCGATCGGAATCCGACTGCCCACCCCACAGTCCGCGGTGCGGTGTGCGTCCGAGTTCGACTACCTCCGCGACCGTCAGATCGATCTCGGTGTTGCTGTGCTGATCAACGGTCGCGATCCGACGCGCGACGTCGCGGCGTTTCCAGTCGGACAACGGGGTTCGGTCCAGGGTCACGACACCGGATGTCGGACGATTGTGCCCGGCAAGCAGTTTCAGCAGCGTCGATTTCCCCGAACCGTTGGGGCCGAGAAGCCCCACCGTACTTCCGGTTGTAGGCGAGACGTCGAGGTCGTCGACTATGAGCGCCCCGCCGACCCGCCAACTGACGCCGGTAGCTTCGAGTGTCATGGCCTGGCCTTCCGTCTCCAGAGGATGACGGCAAACGCAGGCACACCGACCAGCGCGGTCACCACACCGGCCGGGAGTTCCTGCGGCGCAATGGCTGTGCGTGCCACAGCGTCGACCCAGACAAGGAAGATGGAGCCGATCAGTGCGGACGCGGGCAGGAGTCGGCGGTGGTTCGAACCGACGAGAGCCCGCGCCGCGTGCGGGAGGACCAGGCCCACGAAGCCGATGGCGCCTGCGACGCTCACGATCACTGCGGTCATCAAGGCTGTTGCCAACAACAGGGTCACACGCACCCGCCACACGTTCACCCCCAGCGACGACGCCGCGTCCTCGCCGAAGGCAAAGGCGTCGAGTGCGCGGGAGTGAGTCAGACAGACCACGAGGCCGACTGCGACCACCGCAGCGCAGAGTGCGACGTCGAGCCAGTCGGCGCCGCCGAGTGAGCCCAGGAGCCAGAACATCACGCCGCGGGTCTGCTCGGGATCGGCCGAGGTGATGACGATGAACGAGGTGAGCGCGGAGAACAGTTGGGTCGCGGCGACACCGGCCAGGATCACCCGATCCGGCGTGCCGCCGGCCGCATGGGCGAGCAGCAACACAAGGGCGAAGGAGATCACCGCGCCGATGAAGGCGCCGCTCGACAAGCCGATCACTCCCGACCCGACTCCGAGGATCACGATCAGTACGGCACCGGTCGAGGCGCCGGACGAGATACCGAGGACAAACGGATCGGCCAGCGGATTGCGAAGCAGCGACTGCATGATCGCACCGCACAACCCGAGACCGGCACCGCAGAGCGCGGCGAGCAGGGTACGCGGCAGACGGAGGTCCCAGACGATGCCGTCACGGATAGGGGTGACGTCCGCCGCGGTACCGCCGAGATGGCCGACGACGATCGAAGCCACCTCACCGACCGACAGACCGGCCGGCCCCAACGTGATTGCCACGGCAGCCGATCCGGCCAGCGTGACAACACCGATCATCCACAGCAGGGTGACGGTCGTCGGGTTGTCACGCAGCCGAACTCTTGTCGTCATCTCACGCCGTAGACCACGTAGTCGTCGAACAGCTGCCAGACCGTCCCCGACTCCCGAAAACCTGCTTGCGCGAGCGCCGCCAACTGGAAGTCGACGGCCGTGGGCGCAGTGGCGTCACGTCCGGCGAATCTGCGCTCTCGCTCGTCGGTCATTGGTCCGATGCCGGGAGTTGCCCGCAACTCCTCCCACCAGCTCTCCCACTCGGGAGCACCGGCAGCAAAGGCGGAGCGTTGCGTCTGCTCGTCGTGAGCCTTCGCCCATCGCCCGATGACAGGGAAGCGGCTGTCGAAACGAAAGTGATCACCGTTGAGCAGGACTCCGTCCGGACTCAGCAGTTCGCGGCACTGCCGGTACACCTCGACGAGCTGCTGCGGTTGCAACCAGTGCAGCGCGGTTGTCGACACTATCGCCTGAACCGGCGCAGCCACCGAATTCGGCCAATCGGCTCCCGCCAGATCTGCGTCGATCAGCTGCAGTCGGTCACCGAAACGCGTCGACGACTGGCGGGCGAGCTCCAGCAGCATCGGGTCGTAGTCGATCCCCACAACGCTCGCATGCTCGAACTTCTCGAGAATTCGGGCGCTCAGTGAACCCGGCCCGCAGGCCAGGTCGACAACCGTGAACGGGGTGTGCGCGTGCTGCAATTCGAGAACGTCGAGAATCACGTCGAAGCGCTTCTCACGGTCGGCGATGTATGCCGCCTGCTGGTCGTCCCACCGACGCACCAGTTCACAGATCTCCGCGGACATCTAGACCACACCCAACTGGCGCAGCCCGTCGGAGAGCTGTTCGATGCCACCGACATTGCGGATCGAGGGATCCATCGTCGTTCCTTCGAGGATGATGTAACGCTTGTTCTTCACTGCGGTGAGCTTGCTGGCGACCGGGTCCGATTCGAGGAACGCGATCTTGTCTGCGGCACTGTCGCCGTCTCCACCGCGGTCGAGATCTGCGAGCACCAGCACGGTCGGGTCTCGATCGAGCACACTCTCCCAACCGATTTCGGGCCAATACTGCTTGTTGTCGTCGAAGGCGTTCTTCGCACCCACCGCGTCGGTCATGATTCCCGGTGCACCGCAGCACCCGGCGAAGTACGGAGTCTTCGTGGCTGCGTACCACCACGCCAGCGTCACGTTCTCAGCTCCCAGTGCCGCCGTGGCGGTGGCCGCGCGATCCTTCAAACTCTCGGTGAGCTCGACACCTTTGTCCTTGGCATCGAACAGTGTTGCCACGTCGTCGATTTCGTCGTACAAGTCGTCGAGCGTGAGGGCCTTGCTCTGCTCGGCATCCTGACCGGTGCACTCGCTGGGTGACTGATATGTCGCGACACCGAGGTCGGTGAACTTGATCCGGTCGGCGATGCCCTCCGAGGTGAACGTGTAGTTGAACGTCGTGTAGACCATGTCCGGTTCGCGTTCGAGGACACTTTCGAATGACGGGAACTCGGTGTCGAACGCCTGGACCTGACCACGCGCCTCGCGCAGTTCGGGGAGGACATCGTCATCGCTCATGGCGTACCCGGCCATCCGGTCCTGCACTCCCAGCGCGAACAGCATCTCTGCTGCAGGTTGATTTACCGCGATTGCCCGTTCGATCGGTCGCTCCACCGTGACGTCTCGGCCACAGTTCTGGACTGTCACGCGCGATTGTTCGGAAGAGTTGGATTGTCGGGCAGCACTGTCGTCGGAGGAGCAGGCAACCAACGACGCGCTCAACAGGGCAGCGACGGCGGCGGCGGGTAGGCGAAGTCTGGACAGACGCATGGAATCTCGTTCTCGCAGGGGCTCGTTCGCGGAGCCCGTTACCGTGTGAACAGGCGCCTGTTGACCCCTGCTGCCAGCCGGTATTCGGACTCGAGATCGCCCCACCCGAGCGCCTTCCCAGATTCTCATCCAGTGGCGTAAGCCCGGGCGGTCACCCTCACCGCTGCGCGTCAGTTCCGGATTCACACCGGATTCCCTGACCCCCTGTGTGGAGGTCCGCTGGCACAGAGGAACTTATCACCGCAGTGCACCGCCGGTCAGGTCGGCTGGTGTGAGGCAATCAGATCTCGATGGCCAGGTCGTCGATGTCGGTGAGGGTTCCGCCGTCGGCGAGGATGCGCTCGTAGTTCTCGCGTCGACGGAGGTCGATTTCGGTGTTGCTGACGCCCTCCTTCCAATATCCGAATATCGCGACGTCGTTTTTGTCGAGTCCGACGGTCGATCGAAAGTGCTTCCGGATTGCGCGCATCTCGTTGCGTTCACCGGCGCCCCACACGACGTAGCTCGCGGGATTGGCGAGCTCGCGTGCTCGTACCGCCAGTGGGCCGTCGGGCTCGGCCGGATCTGCGCTCACGCGGTGAAGCTCCAGGCCGGGGAGGGCGGGCAGTTCGGCGAAGGCGACCTCGTCATCTGTTGTGACCCAGCCGATTCCGACGACGTCGGTAGGTAACTGCTCGATGATCGAGTGCAATGCGGGTATTGCGGTGCCGTCCAGAAAAAGTGCGATACGTCGACCAGGAACATCAGGGATCAAGAAGTGTGGCCGCGGACCGGTGAGGCCGAAGGTGTCACCGACGGCCAACGCTGCTGCCCACCTCATCATCGGACTGGTCTGTCCGTGCAGGACCACATCGACGACGATCGATCCGCTCGCTGAATCGTAGGAACGCACCGTGTACACGCGCGAAGCGTCGTCGAAGGCCGGCCCGAGATTCATGCGTACGGTCACATTCGGGCGTGACCAGGTCGGATCGTCGGTCGACTCCGTCAAACGAGCCGTGATCCGCAGCAGGTGATCGCTCGGTCGCTCCAGTGCTTCGACGATCGCGAGAACGTCGTTGAGTCCGCGATTGTGGTCAGCGGTCCGTAGGACGGTCGTCGGGGGAGTTGTTGTGCGCGAGGCGTCTGCATGTGTCATCGACTGTGCTCCTGGATCGGGTTTTCGGGATGCCGCCAGGTTAGTGCTGCCTAAGTCGAGCGAGTTGTCCAGAAGTGACATCTGATTACCTGAATGATTCGGGTCTCGAAACGACGCGGTTGAGCGAGTGGTGCCGGCGCTGCTACCGTGCCTGTGATGTCCATACGCCGCTGTTCTCTCGCTTCCGGCCGTGCACTGCGCACGGCCCGATTCGGCGTAGCGACTTTCCGACGTGGGCGTAAGGCGATCGACCGCCGCCCGTCCGGTCTTGTCTGGATCGAAAGAGCCTTGGCCGCACCGGCCGGATCCGTCTGACATTCGCCACTTCGGCGAGCATTGCCTCGCCGGGATTTTGCAGTGCCACACCTGTTGCAGTGCTGCGCATTTCCCGTACCTGAGATTTCTCGCGGGTGAGTTGTGAGTGTCGGCGCCACCGAGCCTGGAATGCCAGCCAACTCGTTTTCGTGAAAGGTACACAGCAATGAATCGTTTCGAAGGTCGTCGTATTCTCGTCACCGGCGCAGGATCTGGAATCGGGCAGGCCACCGCGCTGCGGTTGCTCGCCGAAGGTGGCCGCGTGGTCGCTGCCGACATCTCCGAGCAGGGTTTGGCGAACACCCGGAAATCGGCAGAACATGCTTCGACGGAGGATCGCCTCGACACCCTCGTCGTCGATATCGGTGACGAGGGTTCCGTCATCAGGGTTGTGGGTCAGGCGATTTCGTCTCTCGGGAGATTGGACGTACTGGTCAACGCCGCCGGGATACTGCGTGGTGGGCACACCCACGAGACCTCGCTGGACCTGTGGAATCAGGTGCTCTCCGTGAATTTGACGGGCACTTTCCTCGTTACCCGCCAGGCACTGCCGGCTCTCCTTGCCACCGGCAACGCAGTCGTGGTGAATTTCAGTTCCACCTCCGCGGCCTTCGCGCACCCGTACATGGCCGCGTATGCCGCAAGTAAGGGAGGAATCCAGTCCTTCACTCACGCACTGGCTCTCGAATACGGCAAGCAGGGTCTGCGTGCCGTCGCGTTGGCTCCGGGCAGTGTGAAGAGCGGGATCACCGACACTACGGCGTCGTACTTGCCGGAAGACACCGACTGGTCGCTCTTCGGCAAGTTGTCACCGATTCTGAGCACTGATCTGGAGTCCGGTGGTGCCCCCATGGCCGGGCCGGAAAGTGTTGCGGGAGTTATCGCGATGTTGGCATCCGACGATGGTGCCTTCATCACTGGCACGGAGATCCGGATCGACGGCGGCACGCACGCCTGATTCTGCGTCCGTCTGACGGCCCGCACAGGCAGGCCGTCAGACGCGAGCCGTCATTCTCGCGAGCGAGTGATGGCGGGGACGACGTAGGACTGATCGAGCACGGCGGGCGAAGGTTCGTACATTCTCAGTACCGGTCGGAAATCCCCGCGCGGTGCGGGCAGCCAGTTTGCCTTCGCCGTGGGATCTTTCGGCTCCTCGTGGCTGATCGTGATCGTCAACGCACCGTCGGCGTCGTGGACGATTCCTGGAGTGCGGTCGCCGATCGAGTATCGGTCGACGGGGTTCGCCACGAGGAAGAAGTCCGGCACCGAGTACATCGTCAGCGACCAGAAGGCGCTCACCGGCGGAGTGGGGTCGAGTCTTATTGTGTAGGTGTGGGTTCCGTTCAACTGCTCGCCCTGATCGTCGACGTAGGTCATGATGTACGCCGCTTCGTAAGGGTGGTTGCCCCACAGCCCGCCCTTGGCAGCCGCGGCGCGTTCGACGATGCGCAACTTGGGATCGGCGATCTTGAATTGTGAATCGTCGATTGTGCCGACCTCGAAGTAGTCGTGGTTGTAGTCGAAGGCGTGGAATGTGAGCTTCCATCCGTTGACTTCGGGGCTGGAGCCTTTCGTGAGGGCCTCGAGCAGGTTCTTCTCACCGATCGTCAATCCGTCAGCCAACGCGGCTGCCTCGTCGGCAGACAGCGATACGTAGGGAGAGGCCCCGTGCTCGGTGATTCCGATCAGGGAGAAGGAATCCTGGAGTTCTCGATCTCGCGGGGCCGGCGGAAACGCCTGTGACCAGATGCGGAGTTTCTCGAGGAACAGGAGGTCCTGGCTTACCCCGGGTTCGGGCACTGGGAGACCCGCCGAGTTTCCGGTGGAGTCGACGACGGTCAGTGTGGTGGCGTCCTGCAAGGCGTGCACCGCAGGGAGGTCGTCGTCGCCACCGCATGCCCACCGGCCCACGATCGACGCAATGTTCGTGGGAAATCTGATCACCGTGGTCTGGTCCGCCGGGGTTCCCGTCCAGGTGGGTGGGACGAGAAGGAAGTCTCCGCTCTTCGTGCCGGTGGCCCGATGCCCGACGTAAGCGAAATTGTTTGTCCAGGCGTCCACGAACTGGAGGACGTAGTAACGGCCATCGGTATCGGGGACGTGCAGCGCAACGGGGCCGACAGAGAGATCGATCTGCGCCATGGAATACACGGTGTCGTTGTTGATCGTGACGAAAGTGTCTGCCGGCCCGGCCAGTGTGCGGGCGTGGCTGAAGGTGTTGAAAGGTGCGGCGGGGTTCGCTCCGACACCGTTGTGAACATACCGATGGACCTGGTCGAGATTGAAAACGAGGGGAAATCCGTAGATATACGCCTGAGCTGCAAGCTCGGTGCGACTGGTGTCTGTCATCTCTGCCCTCTCGTCGTGCACGTCGGTTCGAAGTCCACCCTGCGGGAACCCTGCCGTCGGGGCATCACCCGCCGAGGGTGACGACGGTAGAGGGAGAAGACATGTCGGATCAGGAGAGTGCGGCATTGGTCGCTGTCGCAGACGAGTGGAACGTCGCGATGTGCTCGAACGACGCCGAACGGATCGGCGATTTCATGGCAGACGACTGGGTGATCGTCTCGGAATCCGGAGTGTCGACCAAAGCGGAGTTCCTGGGCTTCGTGGCCTCGGGCGACTTGACTCATTCGGCGATGGACCGCGTCGGGAGCGCTCGCGTGCGTTTCTTCGGTGACGTCGCACTGTTCACTACGCGGATCGTCAATACCGCGCACTACGGCGGCAGACAATACGACGCCGACGAGTGGACCACCGACGTGTTCGCGCGGCGAGACGGTCGTTGGTGCTGCGTGTTGAGCCACATCACGCCGGCGGTCGAGGCGAAGATCGAGGACGTGGAACTATGACGTAGAGATAAGAGAAAGGCTGATGTTTTAACGGTGACACTATTGGGTAGTAATACGAGTTTCGCATTTATGAATGTATTTATCGGATTTATCGATTGTGAAGTTTCTGTAGTAGCGTCAGTTGAGTAGATCATTTTGATACGCATACCGGATGAGGTTCTCACATGATTGTTCTCGGCATTATTCTGGCGTTGATCGGCTTTTTCACGGGGTTGAGCATTCTGACCACCGTCGGCATCATCTTGGTCGTCGTAGGTGCAGTTTTGTCCATCCTCGGTGCTACCGGGCGCGCAGTGGGCGGACGAAAAGTCTGGTATTGATCAATACTGCGCGAGTAGCTGAGAAGGCGGTACCCGATCTCTTCGGAGATCGGGTACCGCTTTTTGTGCTCCAACTGGTTTTCGGTCTCTCTACCCCAAATTATCGATCTGAGCGGCATCGGGTAAACATGAAGGATGCTTTCTCGAGACCATGACGAAGAGAAATCTGCCGAGCGATTCAGATTCCCTCGCAGATGGAATCAGGTTGACGAATCGCGCCGCGGTTTGGTGTTGGCGTGGGTGGCCTTCACGTTGACGTTCGGCGGAGCACGTCTGGTGACGTGGTTGATCCAGATCGACACCAGAGACGTCGGCGACATCAGCGCCGGTGGCACTCATCTGCATCACTATTTATGGGGAATTCTGCTGTTGGCCGGGGTGGCGATCTTCGGACTCGTAGACCGAAGCCCTCGCGCAAGAACATGGATGGGCATCGCGTTGGGCATCGCACTCGGGCTCATCGTCGACGAGGCTGCGTTACTGATCACTCTCGACGACGTCTACTGGCAGAGCGACGGTTGGCCCAGCATCGCCATCGCTGTGTCGATCATCGGAGTGGTAGGAACCGGTCTCGCGCTGACCCGAAGCGGAGCGGAGAAGCCTCGAGGTTGATCCGGCCACGGCACGGGTACTCACTCCCGTGCCGGGAAGTCGCGCGGATCGTGAGGTGGCTTGAATGGATCCCAGTTCCGCGGACACCTCACCGGATTCCGACAGTGAAGTCAAAGCTGCAGATCCGATGGCGGAAGCCGAACGTGAAGCCGCAGCATTGGCGACTCCCGTCCGGCCGCTGGGCGAACCGGGGCCGAGGTTCGATCGTCGTTCACCGTTCTTCATCGGTCTGAGCGCGGCGGCCGGTGTTGCCGTGACGTACGCGGTGATCGAAGTGCTCCTGGCGGCGCGAGGCATGCTGATCCTGATCGTGGTCGCGCTGTTTCTCGCGGTGGGCATCGAACCGATGATCGTCTGGCTGGAGCGGAGACATTTCCGACGCTGGATCGCAGTCACCGTGGTACTCCTCGGAATTGCAGTGATGTTGGCGCTGTTTCTGGTTGCTGCGATCACCCCGCTGGTCGAGCAGGGACGTCAGTTCGCATCACACGCTCCCGAACTTCTGACACACATTCGTGACCGGTATCCGATCGTCAGCGACCTCGACGAGAAGTATCACCTCGAGGAGCACCTCACCACCCAACTGGACGGTTCGGGGTCTGCGCTCGCGACGGGTTTGCTCGGAGCGGGGCGGGCGGTGTTCAGCGCAGTCGCCGACGCTGGAATCGTTGCTGTACTGACGACGTACTTCTTGATCGACTACCCACGAATCCGCACGAATCTGTATCGGCTGGTGCCACATTCGCGGCGGCCACGAGCAATCGCCATCGGTGATCAGATACTGGCAGGTGTGGGTGGGTACGTCCTCGGCAATGTTCTGATCTCCGTGATCACCGCAGTGTGCACCTTCGTGTGGTTGTTGATCTTCGACGTGCCGTATCCGTTGATCCTGGCGCTGCTGGTCGCTCTGCTCGATCTGATCCCGATAGTCGGTTCCACGATCGCAGGGGTTGTCGTCGCCCTGGTCTCCCTGACAGTCTCTGTCCCAACGGCATTGGCGACAGTTGCGTTCTTCATTGCGTTACGTCTGCTCGAGGACTACCTGCTCGTTCCGAAGATCATCGGGAAGACGGTAGCGGTCCCGGCACTGGTGACCGTTGTCGCGGTTCTGTTGGGTGGAGCGTTGCTCGGTATTGTCGGTGCGTTGCTGGCGATTCCGGTCGCTGCGGCCTTGCTGCTGCTTGCAAGGGAGACGCTCTTTCCGCGCCTCGACGCTTCTTGACCGGCTTCTATCGGACGCTTCGCGCGCGACGCCGAGAACCAGGATTCGGCTTGGGGCACATCCGAGTCGGGATGGTTTCTCCCTCGGCGGTGATACGGAATACCGAGACTTTCTCGCTACAACCGTGATTCAGATCGACCGCGTATGCGATTGCGGCGCGATCCGAGACGAAATCTTCCATCACCGTTGTACCGTCCGGTAGTTCGATTCTGTAGTTTTCCATGACTTACACAACCTTCTTTCGCTAAGACGATCCTACCCGGCTCGAGAAGTGGCAAACCCGTGGAACACAACGTGCGACAGTCGTCTTCGTGCCTTGCCGGAGCAATGTTTCGACACCTCGCCTGCTGGGTAGTGAGAGTCGGTCAGCCGCTCAGGCGGTACGTATCGAACCACGGAGGATCCGCGCAATGAGCGCAGTATCGAAAGCGATGTACAAGCCACTCTCACCGGCGACCAGCGTCCTGGGCGGCATCTTGGCCGGCGCTGTCTTCCAGCAGGTGTGGAAGCGCATCGGTGACGACAAGAATGCGCCCGAGCCCAAAGACTTGAGCAGGTCGAGCAAGGAAGTCCTGATCGCCGCAGCCCTGCAGGGAGCCATCTTCGCTGTTGTGCGAGCCGCAGTGGATCGTGCGGGGGCAAAGGGCTACCGGGCCCTTGCTCACGAAGATCCTCGGTAGGAACGCCCGGTTCGGTTCGAGTTCAGTCGACGACGGCCGCGATTGCCTCGATCTCGACCAGTTGATCGTCGTAACCGAGAACGGTCACACCCATCAGAGTGCTCGGGGCGTCGTGATCACCGAACGCGTCGCGGACTACCTCCCACGCCGCAACGAGGTCGGCTTGATTGCTCGACGCCACCAGGACGCGGGTGTTGATCACGTCGGTGATGGACGCGCCCGCGTCCGAGAGAGCTGTTCTCAGGTTGTCGACGGCCTTGGCTGCCTGTCCTGCGTAGTCACCGATGGCGGCAGTAGAGCCGTCCTCGTTCAACGGGCAGGATCCGGCCAGGAAGATCAGTCGTGCATCGGCGGGAGCCGTTGCTGCATAGGCATATTCAGCCACCGAAGAGAGTGACGTGGAACGGATCAGAGTTACCGACTTCGACATTATTTCCCCAAGGAATAGTAAAGTTTTGCAGCGAGTCTTTCACAGCACGCCAGGGGTTGCCAATTCATCGTCGGACCCATCCCTTCAGTCGGCAGCTACGAATGACTGCCAATGAGCCGAGAAGAAGAACACACAGCACCTGTCGACGAGTGGCTGACGACCAAACAGGTTGCAGCACTGTTCCACGTCGACAGGACCACGGTGTCCAGATGGGCGAGGGAGGGCAAAGTCGGCACTCTGAGAACGCTTGGCGGGCATCGGAGGTACCGGCGATCGGAGATCGAGACGTTGCTGCGTAACCGCTCGACGACGCTCGATCACCAATAACCTTCGGCACGAAACAGACAGGTCGCCGAGCATGATGAGGGCTCGGCGACCTGTCTGGTCAGCAGGAAGTAATCAGGCCTTNNNNGCTTCGTTGATTTCGACGAGGTCGAGGTCGGTGGGGTCGATGCCTTCCTTCGCGCAGGCCTTGGCGATGGCCCGGGCGGGTTGGGACTGGAGGGTGGAGTCGGGTCCGGCGACGACGCCGTGGGCGCCGATTTCCGCGATCCAGGTCAGGCCGAGTTCTTCGGCTTTGGTTTTGCTCATCACGATCACGGCGGCGGCGCCGTCGGAGATCGGGGAGGCGGAGCCGGCGGTGATGGTGCCGTCCTTGCTGAACGCGGGACGCAGTTTGCCGAGGGATTCGGTGGTGGTGTCGGCGCGGATGCCTTCGTCCTG